>NZ_SMKK01000439.1 GCF_004348425.1 Actinomadura sp. 7K507 | reverse complement strand
TCCTCAACTCGCGGGACGGGGGACAGGGCGCGGGCTTCAGGCCGTGGTCCGTCGACGACGTACGCGGACGTGCCGTCGTGGCCGACGGGCTGGTGTACGTGGGCAAGGCGGACGGTACGGCCGCCTACGACGCGCGGACCGGCCGTCGACGCTGGGAGTCCAAGAGCGGCGCGGAAGAGGCGGCCGGGGGACTGCACGGTGGCGTGCTCCTCGTCCGGAGCGCCGGCCGGCTGAGCGCCCTCGACGCGCGCTCCGGGAGACGGCGCTGGCAGGTCCCGGTGAGCGAGGACGGCTGCCTGACGGAACGACCGGACCCCGCCGGCCGCGTCATGGTGGCGGAGGAGGTCGATCAAGGGGACGCTCCCGGCCGGCTGCGACTCTCTGCCTTCGGGGCGGCCGCCGGGAAGCCGCTCTGGAGCAAGACGCT
The DNA here is from genome assembly GCF_004348425.1 of Actinomadura sp. 7K507. GTDB lineage: Bacteria > Actinomycetota > Actinomycetes > Streptosporangiales > Streptosporangiaceae > Spirillospora. The sequence goes on along the minus strand of NZ_SMKK01000439.1, from coordinate 2,828 downwards.
GGGGCTGAGTTCCTGCGGAAACGACCTGACTGTCGGCGGTGGCCGAGTCAGCGTGGTCGAGCGCGGCGCGAACCGGTCGAAGGAACAGTTCCTGGTCTCCATCGCGATCGGCTCTGGTGAAAGCTGGCGCATCCCCACGGAGAGCGTCAGGGCGATGGCGGCCGACGACACGAACGTCTACACGGTCGTCCGTGGCGGTGACGACCGGTACCGGGTCCGCGCGTACGAGGCCGGCACGGGTCGTTCACGGTGGGGTGTCCGGTTCCCGGAATCGGACCTCGAACTCGGCGGCACCGGTCTCGAGATGTCCGCCGCGGGATCCCGCCTCTACGTGCTCGGCGACGAGGGGCTCCAAGCCTTTGACACCAAGGACGGGCGCCGGCGCTGGACGTCCGCCCTCAAGACGGGGGGCTCCGGAGAGTTCCTCGTGGTGGGAAGCACCGCCTACGTGTGGTGGAACGACACCAAGCACGGGCTTTTCCGCACCACGGTGCGGACGGCGATGTCCGCGATCGACCTCACGAACGGCCACCGCCGATGGTGGGAGCGAACCGGCTCACGCGCGGACGTCGCCTGGGCCGACGACCGCACCGCCTACATCGCGTCCTTCAGGCAGCGCCGGTTCCGGCCGGACGACAACGCGCTCATCGCCCTCGACGCGCGAACCGGCCGGGAACGCTGGCGCCGGGACATGGACGTCGACGACGCCGTCATCGTGTCGTCCGGAATCCTCTACGTCCGCGACGGCCATACGCTGGAGGCCATCGACGCGACAACCGGCGAGGGCCCATGAACCGGTCCTGTGCGGGGCGGATCGTAGCGCCACCGGCATGTTTCGCCAGGTCAAGGCACTTGGTGTCTAGTTTGCAATCTCTTGGGCTTTTGGTACCGTCTGCCGGAATTTGCAACGCCGAGTCCGCGACCAGCGCGGAGCCGGGGAACCAGCGCGAGTGTCGTCCAGGCCGATCGGCCTGTGCCGCCTCGCAGGGGTGAATCGACGCCTCCTCGCCACGCGAGTGGGGTCGTAGGGCGACTTCCATGCCCGAATCCGTCAGCTAACCCGGTAGGCGGCATGGAAGGAGCAGATGCCGTGATAGGTCGGCACGCCAAGAAGAACAAGAACCACGCGCCGGTCATGGGCGTCGTTCTCGCAGGACTGTTCGCCGGTTCCGTCGCCCTGGCGCCGCTGGACGGAGGCTCGGGGGGCTCGGGAGGCTCCGCCGGACCCGGCCCGGCGAAGCTCTCGGCGGACCGCGCCGAACGATCCGCCTCCAAGGAGGCCGAGAAAGCCCCGAGCAAGCCGCCGGACGACTGCAAGCCGTCCGAGGCCACGGACCACGGGTACTCCAACGGCCGGATCCCGACCAAGGAACTCTGCCCGCTGCCCCAGGACGACGAGTTCCTGCGGGCCGACGCCGCAGTGGCCTTCTACAAGCTCAACGTGGCGTACGAGGAGCGCTTCGGCGAGCAGATGTGCGTGCGCAGCTCCTACCGCAGCTACGAGAAACAGGAAGAGCTGTACGAGAGCATGTCCCCGGGCATGGCCGCCCGGCCGGGCAACAGCAAGCACGGCATCGGCGTCGCCGTCGACTTCTGCGACGGCGTCCAGAACGAAGACTCACCCCAGTTCAAGTGGCTGGAGGACAACTCCGAGAAGTACGACTGGATCCACCCCGACTGGGCCTACAGCAGTCCGTACGAACCGTGGCACTGGGAGTTCGACATCGGCCAGGAGGACTAGGGGCGGGTACGGCTAGGGGCGGGTACGGCGTGACAGCGCTGCGGCCTGGCCCCGGCTGCGCAGTTCGAGCTTCCCGAGGATCCGGCTGACGTGGGATTTGACGGTGTGCTCGGACACGACGAGCCGTGCCGCTATCTCGCTGTTGCTCAGGCCGTCCCCGATGAGCTGCAGGACGTCGTTCTCGCGTGGGGTGAGGCCGTGCAGGCGGGCCAGATCGGCGGGGTCCGCCCGCCTGGCCCTCCGGTGCGCGGCGTAGCCGTCGATGACCCGGCGGGCGACGCTGGGACTCAGCGCGCCGTCGCCGCCGGCGGCGGCGCGCACGGCGGCCAGGAGCTCCTCGTACGAGCTGCTCTTGAGCAGGAAGCCGCTGGCTCCCAGGGTCAGCGCCTCGTCGACGTACTCGTCCAGGTCGAAGGTGGTCAGCATCAGGGCGCGGGTGCCGCCGGGGCCCAGAGCCTCGTCGCGGGCGAGGCGGCCGAGCGTCCACAGGCCGTCGTGTCCGGGCATGCGCACGTCGAGAAGCAGCACGTCCGGACGCAGGTCGCGGCAGAGCCGCAGGGCGTGGTCGCCGTCTCCGGCGGTGCCGGTGACGGCGATGTCGTCCTGGGTTTCGAGGATGGCGCGCAACCCGTCGCGGACGACGCGCTCGTCGTCGGCGATCACGACGTTGATGCCGTCACCGGGCGGCATCGCGGGCCCCCTCGAAGCCGCGGGGGATGGTGGCCCCGAGACGGAACCCGCCGTCCGGTGTCGGTCCGGCGTCCAGCTCGCCGCCGAGGGCGGCGACGCGTTCGGTGAGCCCTGACAGGCCGAGCTTGGGCCCCGGCGCGCGGGCGGCCGGACGGGACGGCGGACCGGAGGTGATCTCCAGTTCGACGAGGTCCGCTCCGATGCCCAGGCGCACGGCGACCTCGGCTCCCGGCGCGTGCCGGCGCGCGTTGGACAGGCTCTCCTGGACGATCCGGTACCCGGCGAGCTGGACGGGGCGGGGCAGCTCGTCCACCGGGCCGGTGGTGGTGAGCGTGACCGGGTTGCCGGACTCCCGGGCCGTCTCCACCAGCGCGGGCAGTCCGGCGAGGGTCGGGGC
>NZ_SMKK01000438.1 GCF_004348425.1 Actinomadura sp. 7K507 | reverse complement strand
CGTCGATGACGTGCGCCAGTGGTTCGGGGAGGTCGTCGCGGAACGCGGCGCGCGGTTCGGTGGGGTGGTGGCCGGTCAGGAGTTCGTAGAGGACGCAGCCGGCCGAGTACAGGTCGCTGCGGGCGTCGGCGCCGGCGTGGCCGTCGAGTTCGGGGGCGATGTAGTGGGCGGAGCCGGGGACCTCGCCGGGGTGGGTGATCTCGGAGAACTCGGCGCGGTCGGCGGCCCCGGCGACGCCGAAGTCGAGGATCTTCACGGCGCCGTCCGGGGCGAGGACGATGTTGGACGGGGTGAGGTCCCGGTGGATCAGCCCGGCCCCGTGCGCAGCGGCCAGCGCGGCGCAGAACTGGGCGCCGATCAGGGCGGTCCAGGGGACGGGGAGCGGGTCGTCGCCGCGTTCGGCGATGAGGTCGCGGAGGCCGACGGCGCCGGGGACGAGTTCCATGACGATGAACAGGTCGTCGTCGTGGGCGCCGAAGTCGTAGAGGGCGGGAATGCCGGGGTGGCGGAGGCGGGCGAGGATGCGGGCCTCGCGGTAGAAGCGGCGGCGGGCCGCGGGCCGGTCGGGCAGGCCGGGGCGGATGACCTTGATGGCGACCTGGCGGTTGAGGCGGTCGTCGGTGCCCTCCCAGATCTCCCCCATGCCCCCGATGCCGAGGGGGTTGCCGCGCGCGTAGCGGCCGCCGATCTTCACCGGTCCCCCAGGAACGGGCTGGGGTCGCCGTGCCAGGTGACGTGGAGGGTGTCGCGGGCGCGGGTCGCGGCGACGAACAGCAGGGAGCGGGCGCGCTGGAGTTCCCGCCGGTACCGGGCCGGGTCGGACTGCTCCCATCTGCGCAGGTACGCCTGCGGGACGAGCCCGTCGGAGACCCCGGCGACGATCACGTGCTGGTATTCGAGGCCCTTGAAGCGGTGCATGGTGCCGACGTGGACGACGTCGTCGGCGCGGGGGCCGTCGGGGCCGATGGAGGCGGCGGCGATGCCGGCGCGGGCGAGGCGTGCCTCCACCTCGGCGACCATGGCGCGTTCCGGGACGCTGATCGCGATGGACGGCGAGGGCCCGTCGATCAGGTCGCTGACCCGGGCGGCGATGTAGTCCTGCTCGTCCTCCCAGGTCGCGGCGCCGTGCAGGACGGGCCGGGAGCCGCGCAGGACGGAGCGGTAGCCGGTGAGTTCGCCGGTCTCGCCGTCGAGGTCGTCCCATGGCTCTTCGCCGAGGAGCCGGACGGCGGAGCCGAGGATCTCGTGGGTGGTGCGGTAGCTGAGCGTGAGCCGCGACGAGCGGCGCCCGCGGATGTTGATGCCGAGGACGCTCAGCGAGACGTAGTTGTCGTAGAGGCGCTGGTGGACGTCGCCGACGAGGAAGATGTCGTCGGGTCCTTCGGGGACCATGGCGCGGAGCATCTTCCAGTGCGCGGCGGCGAGGTCCTGTGCCTCGTCCACGACGATGTGGGAGTAGCGGGGGCGCATCCGGGCGACGGAGGCGTCCTCGCGGTGGACGTTGAGGGCGCCTTCCCGGTGCCGACGCATCTTCTCGGCCCGTTCCTGTTCGAGGCGGGCGGCGTGTTCGGCGACCTGCCGGTAGGTCCACAGGTTCTTCTCGTCGAGGCGGAGCCGGAACTTCTCGACGAGCCGCCAGATCTCGGCGCGCTGGGCGCGGCCGATGCTGCGTCCGCGTCCGGGGCGGCGGGTGCGGAAGTAGTCGGCGCGGGAGTTGCCCGCCATGCCGAGGATGACGTGGGTCCATTCGGCGTGCAGGAACTCGGGGTCCCAGCCGGTCTCGCCGAGTTCGAGGAGGAGGGCGCGCCATTCCTGGACGGCTTTGGCGTCGTCGATCCAGCGGCGCTTGCCGCCGGGTTCGGCGCGGGCGACGACGTCGGCGGCGAGCTTGTCGATGTTGACGATCTCGACGCGGGAGACGGTTTCGGGGCCGCCGAGTTCGAGGAGGCGTTTGCGGAGGTCGGCGGCGAGGTTCTTGTTGTAGGTGGTGAGCAGGACGGGTTTGCCGCCGGGCGGGAGCCGGTCGGTGAGGTGTTTGACGCGGTGCAGCGCGACGATGGTCTTGCCGGTGCCGGGGCCGCCGCTGACGCGGGCGGAGCCCTTGTTGTCGCGTTCGACGAGTTTGCGCTGGCCGGGGTGCAGGAACACCTTCCAGCGGCCGAAGTCGTCTTCGAGGACGGCCTGCAGTTCGGTGTCGGACGTCGTGACGCGGGTGGCGGGGCGGCTGAGGGCGGTCGCGTAGTCCTCGGTGTCGACGTCGTCCTCGGCCTGGACCGGCGCGGTGATCTTGTCGAGGACCTCGTCGAACGTCTTGCCGAAGTACAGTTCGAGGAGCACTTCCTCGGTGAGCGCGGGGGCGAGTTCGGTGAGGCCGAGCAGCTCCTCCTCGGTGGTGATCTTCCTGATCAGGGGGAGCAGGACGGCGGCGACGCCGAGTTGCAGGAGCTGGTCGTCGGTGAGGCCGGCGAACAGCGGCCGGGTCGGCGCCGGTTCCGGGGGCGCGGGCTCCTTCGCGACCGGTGGGGGCGCGGCGCGGGGCGTGGAGACGTTCTCCTCGACGCTGACGAGGTCGACGAACTCGATCGCGCCCGTCACATCGTTGATCTTGTACTGGTAGCGGTCGAGGTTGTCGTAGACGTCCTTGCGGTGCCTGACGGCGACGAGGATGTAGTCGCGGTCGCCGGCGTGCAGCAGCAGCGCCCGGTATTCGGCGTTGATCCGGGCGGAGTGGAGCCGGGTGTGGCCCTGGAGCGGCTTGAGCCGCAGGCCGCGCGCGTCGGGGTTCTTGCGGAAGTGGTGCTGGAACTCGTAGATCGCGCCTTTGACGACGCGCGGCAGCTTCTGGATCTCCTTGTCGGCCTTGTCGAGCAGCCGCAGCGTGGCCTCGCCCTGCGTGGTCATGGGTTCGCCGCCTTGATTCGTTCCGCCAGTTCGTCGCAGTCCCACCAGGCCGCCGCGCGGGTCTCCCAGCCGGCCTGGACGTAGGCGTGGTAGCGGCCGGTGGCCTCGTCGTCGTTGCCCGCGAGGACGACGGCGACTCTGGCGTCCGGCCAGGCCAGTTCGGCCTGCCATGCCTGTTCGCCCAGTTCGTAGCCGACCTCGGGGGCGGGGGCGCCGTGCGCCATCAGGCAGCGCGCGAGGTCGGCGAGGCGGGGCTCGTCCGGGTCGAGGAGGTCGAGCGCTTCGGCCCAGCCGGGGTCCGGCGCGGCCGTGGCCGCGTGCGGGGGCGCCTCGGCGCCTGGGGGCGGCGGGGTATCGGCCGGGAATGGCT
>NZ_SMKK01000437.1 GCF_004348425.1 Actinomadura sp. 7K507 | reverse complement strand
TATAATCCATACAGGCGGCATTCCAGTATTGGGATGCATAGCCCCGTCACGTTCGAAGGGCTCAACCTGCCCTCAGACGCCGTCGAGTGACCTCACCTCGGGTGTCCGTGCAACGGGGGGAAGCTCAAGGCGACCAAGGTCACCGTCATCGTCGATCTGGACACCCTCGCCGACGGCAACGCCCCCGCGCGGCTCACCGACGGCACCCCGATCCCCGCGGCCCAGGCCCGCCGCATCGCCCTCTCAGCGGGTGTATCGCCCCTCATCCTGGGGCACGGCAGCATTCCCCTGTACCTCGGACGCCTCCACCGGTTCGCCAGCCCCGGCCAGCGGCAAGTTCTGGAGACCCTCTACCCGACGTGCGCGATGGTGGGCTGCGAAGTGCCCGGCATCCTCTGCGAAGTTGACCATGTGGATGGGTGGGCCCTGGGCGACAGCCCCACCGACATCGACAAACTCGCCCTCGCGTGCAGCTGGCACAACAGGTACAAACACACCAATCCCGGCCGCATCACGATCGGCCACACCCCCGACGGCCGCTACAGCTACCGCCTCCAACCCCCCAGAACCGGCAACGGTGACGAACCGAGGACACCCCCAGCGACCGGCCGCCCGCCACCCTGGTTCCAAGCCCAACGGCCGAGCCGCCAGGAAAAGAGAAGCCGCCTGGAAAGGACGACAGGACAAGTGCCACGCGCCCGTGCGCCGGACCAAGGACCCACCGACCTTCCAGCCGCATGACCACCAGAACCCCCCGTTATGTCCTTCTCGGCTCTGCAACAGGGCCGCTGGCCTCCGGGCCCGGCATGACTGTTCCCCCCTGTCGAATGCATGACCTGGGGGTGGTGTCACGGGCCCGAGGGGCGCCGTTGGAGACGCTGATGAGAGGTCTGACTACCGCCTCGCCGAGCGCAATGCCCGGCATCGCGAGGGCGGCAGGTCTGCATAACGTGGATGCGCGCGTACGGCGCCAACTTCCTGGCCAGCATCCCACCGAAGCAGTTGGGAGCACGATGGTCGGCACCGGCGATGTGGGCGTCTTCCTCGGCTTGGACGTCGGCAAGAGCGCCCATCATGGGCACGGACCGACCTCGGCGGGTAAGAAGGTCTTCGACAAGCAGCTGCCCAACAGCGAACCGAAGCTGAGGGCGGTGTTCGACAAGCTGACCACCAAGTTCGGCACAGTCCTGGTGGTGGTGGACCAGCCCGCCTCGATCGGCGCCCTGCCTCTGACCGTGGCCCGTGACGCGGGCTGCAAGGTCGCCTACCTGCCGGGCCTGGCGATGCGCAGGATCGCCGACCTTTATCCGGGTGAGGCCAAGACCGACGCCAAGGACGCCGCGGTGATCGCCGGCGCAGCCCGCACCATGCCGCACACCCTGCGCTCGCTGGAGCTCACCGACGAGATCACCGCCGAGCTGACGGTGCTCGTCGGCTTCGACCAGGACCTCGCGGCCGAAGCCAACCGCACCAGCAACCGCATACGCGGCCTGCTCACCCAGTTTCACCCCAGCCTGGAGCGTGTCCTTGGTCCCCGCCTCGACCACCAGGCCGTCACCTGGCTGCTGGAACGCTACGGATCCCCGGCTGCCCTGCGCAAAGCCGGACGCCGCCGGCTCGTCGAGGCCATCAGGCCCAAGGCCCCGCGCATGGCAGCACGGTTGGTCGACGAGGTCTTCGGCGCGCTCGACGAGCAGACCGTCATCGTTCCCGGCACCGGCACCCTCGACATCGTGATCCCATCCCTGGCCCGCTCGCTCGCCGCCGTCCACGAACAACGCCGAGCCCTGGAAACACAGATCAACCAACTGCTGGAGGCCCACCCTCTTTCCCAGGTCCTGACGTCGCTGCCCGGCGTCGGCGTCAGGACCGCCGCCGTGCTGCTGGTCACCGTCGGCGACGGCACCAGCTTCCCGACCGCCGCCCACCTCGCCTCCTACGCCGGCCTCGTCCCGACCACGAAGTCGTCGGGGACCTCGATCCACGGCGAACACGCGCCCCGAGGCGGAAACCGCCAGCTCACACGCGCCATGTTCCTTTCCGCGTTCGCCGCCCTGCACGACCCCTCCTCCCGCACCTACTACAACCGCTGCAGAGCACGCGGAAAGACCCACACCCAGGCTCTCCTCCGCCTCGCCCGCCAACGCATCAGCGTGCTGTTCGCCATGCTCCGAGACGGAACCTTCTACGAGACCCGCACCCCCGAAGTAGCCGCCGCATGACCCTCGGCCTTACCTGTGGTCGCGGTGGGAAGCCCACTCCTCCGAAGGACACCCCCCATGAGTTCGCCGCAGGGTATCGAAGTCCCCGACGCTCTGATCGCGTCGTACACGAGGAACGGTGGTGAAGAGGAACGGACCTGGATCGCCCGGCTGCCCGCGCTGGTGGCGGAGCTGCTCGACCGATGGGAACTGGAGCGCGACGGCGGCATCGGGTCCGGCGAGGCCTCACTGGTGGTGCCGGTGCGCCGCACGGACGGCACCCGCGCCGCGCTTAAACTCCAGATGCCCCGCGAGGAGACGACCGCCGCGCTGATCGGGCTGCGGGCGTGGAACGGCGACGGCATCGTGCGGCTGCTCGACCACGACCCGGAGAGCAGCGCCATGCTGCTCGAACGCCTCGACGGCTCACGCACCCTGGCTTGCGTCGAGGACGACGACGTGGCCATGAACGCCTTGGCCGGACTCATGGCCCGGCTGCACTCCGTCCCGGCGCCTGAGGACCTGCGCGGCCTCGGTGACGTCGCACGCGACATGCTGGCGTCCGTGCCGGCGGCCGTCGCCGCCATGCCGGACCCCCAGGACCAGCGGCGGCTGCACGGCTGGGCATCGGCAGTCACCGAGCTGGCCGACGAGCCCGGCGACCGGATGCTGCACTGGGACCTGCACTACGACAACGTGCTCGCCGCCGAGCGCGAGCCGTGGCTGGCCATCGACCCCGAACCCCTCGTCGGCGATCCGGGCTTCGACCTGTGGCCGGCGCTGGACACCGGCTGGGAGAAACTCCACCCCACCAGGGACGCTCCCCTGGCGGTGCGGCGCCGCTTCGACCTGCTGACCGAGGCGCTCGGGCTGGACCGCCAACGCGCGGCCGGCTGGACCCTGGCCCGGCTGCTGCAGAACACGCTGTGGGACATCGAGGACGGGCGGACCACCATCGACCCCTCCCAGACCGCCGTGGCCGAGGCGCTGCCCCGCCACTGCACACTTCACCACCGAGCGCAACACACCCCCAAACCACCCCAAAGCCAACATGGACACCTTGACGAAAGACATAGAGGCACCCCC
>NZ_SMKK01000436.1 GCF_004348425.1 Actinomadura sp. 7K507 | reverse complement strand
CCCCCACACCGCTGACCGACCCCCGCACCCAAACGCGCGGTCCCGTAGTTCCGGGGCCGCGCGTTTCTCAATTTATCCGATGCGGTTTTGTTGAGCGCTGCGACAATGTGCCGTTTTAGATGAAGTCGCTGACTTCTGAGTTTCAATCCGATGCGGTTTTTTGAGCGCTTCGACTCGACGACGACCCCGCGTTCTCCCGGCGCTTCTGTTTCAATCCGATGCGGTTTTGTTGAGCGCTGCGACTCCGTGATCGTCGTCCTCGGGATCGCTGCTCCGGTTTCAATCCGATGCGGTTTTGTTGAGCGCTGCGACCATGTTGTCGGCAATTAGACGTCAACGTCCGACAAGTTTCAATCCGATGCGGTTTTGTTGAGCGCTGCGACCATAGAAAGAGAGGCGCTCACTCTTCGCAACAGGTTTCAATCCGATGCGGTTTTGTTGAGCGCTGCGACTAAAATCGTAATCGACTCAAAGCCTGGAGCGCTGGTTTCAATCCGATGCGGTTTTGTTGAGCGCTGCGACAGTACCTCAAATTATGGGGGTCTGACCTGGGGGTTTGCAAGATCATGCGCCAACCTCCCTGGGAGCGATCTTGAGGAGGGCGCAGAGGTGATCTTCAAGGCGCCGTTTGCGCAGGTCAAGTGGGCTTTGAGGGGTGTGCGCCAACCTATAAACACTTCTTTAAAGGGTTGGAAGGCCGTTCGTCCATCGGTTGTGGGCATGAGGACACATGAGGAGATGAGGCCGACGTCGCGGCTGGTCGAGCGGATCGCCAGTGATCGGGCGCTGTGGGCCGCCTGGTCTCGGGTGGCTGCGGGCAGCGGCATGGCCGGGGCGGACGGGGTCTCGGCGGCGGTGTTCGGTCGTGAGGTCGGGCCCAGGCTGGCGGCACTGGCGACGCTGCTGCGGGAGCGGAGGTACCAGGCCCAGCCACTGCGGCCGGTGCGGCTGATGCGAGGCGGCAAGCTTCGGACGCGAGGGTTGCCGACCATCTGTGACCGCATCGTCCAGCGAGCCTTCCTGAACGTTTATGGGACGAGGTTGAATCCCACGAGCCCTGTCAGTTTCTCATATCGTCCGGGGCGGTCGTGGCTCAACGCTCTGGAGCAGGTGCAGCGGTATCGCGATTCCGGATTGACGTGGGTGCTGCGGTCCGACATCGCGAATTTCTTCGCCGAGGTCGACCATCGGCTGCTTCTGGAGCAGGTCGCAGAGCGGGTGCGCGACCCCTACGCCGCTGAGCTCGTCCGTTCCTGGGTGTGCGCCCCCTGGCTCATGCCGGAAGGGGTGCTGGAACGCCGGGGAGGGTTGCCGGAAGGCGCCCCGATCAGTCCCGCGCTCGCGGAGTTCTTCCTCGCCGATTTCGACCGCGAGGTGAATGGGTCCTCGGGCCGCCTGGTGCGTTACGCCGATGACCTGACCGTCCTCTGCCCAGGACGAGACGAGGCGATGGCGGCTCTCGGCACCGTGGAAAGGGCACTGACGGCACGGCGACTGCGCATCAACCCGGACAAGACCTATATCGCCGACTTCGACTTTGGGTTCACCTTGCTGGGCTGGCGGTTCATCGGGACCACGGCGCAACCGGCGGGCGATGCAGGGACGGGGCGCTGACATGGCGATGATCCATGGCCGCCCTTTCCATGTCGTGGGCACCGGGTGCGTCGTTCGCAGGAGGGGTGGACGTCTGGTGGCGCTCAAAGATGGAGAGCTTCAAGCTTCGGCACCATTGACGCAGATCTCCGAGGTGGTGCTGTCCGGGCAGGTGGGGATTTCCACGCAGGCGATGCACGCGCTGCTGGCCCGCGACATCCCTCTGGTGCTGCTGTCGACGTCGGGGTGTCCGCTGGGACGGATGGAGCCGCCCGGCGCGGGGCATGTACTCGCCCGCCGCAGACAGTTGGAGCGGCACAGTGTCGTGTCCGACCGGCTGGAGCTGTCCCGCGTCCTGGTCGCCGGGAAGATCCGCAACCAGCATGTGCTGCTGCGTCGGCGTGCCCGCCGCGCATCCGATCCGGAGCTGGTCTGGCAGGCCGCGGCCCGCCTGTCCGCGCTGGAGGTCAGGGTCGGCGAGTGCGGCGATGTCCCAGAGGTCATGGGGGTTGAAGGCGGCGCGTCCGGCGTCTACTACCGTGCTTTCTCCGCCGTACTCGATCCTGGCCTCGGATTCAACGGACGCGACCGGCGCGCCGGAGACGTGGTCAACGCCCTCACCAACTACTGCTCTGCGCTGCTACGCGAAACGGTCATCTCCGCGCTACTGGCCGCCGGCCTCGACCCGTATGTGTCGTTCCTGCACACGCCTGCACGCGGACGTCCCACCCTGGCGTTCGACCTCATGGAGGAATGGCGGCCGGTGCTGCTGGACTCCACCGTCCTCGCACTGACAGGTCTACGCGCGGTCACCCCCGAAGACCTGGAGGACGGACCGGACGGCCCCTGGCTGTCCCCGCACGCCCGCGGCCAGGTCGTCAACCGCTTCCACGCCCGGTTGGCCGCCCAGGCGCGCGGCTGGCCCGCGCCACCCGCGCGCCGCACCTACGCCGACCAGATCCTGGCCCAGTGCGTGGCGCTGCGTACCTGGGTCCTCGGCGAGTCCGCCTCGTATGAACCGTTCGCATGGAGGTGACCCGATGGCCGACCGAAACCCTTGGGCCGTGACGTTCGACGTCGCCTCCGACCGCAGCCGACGAGCGGTGAACCGGCTCCTCGCCGGATACGGTCCGCGAGTCCTGTATACCGTCTACGAGATCGGCGCCGACCTCGCCGAGCTGGATGAAATCGTCCGGCGGGCGGGTGAGCATTTGCAGCCCAGCGATCACCTGCTGGCACTGCCGACCTGCCCACGATGCCGGACCGCACATCGCGGCGGGACTGCCGAGACCACCGCCCCGCTCGGCTGGATAGTGCGATGAAAGGGCCGGTACTGGTCTGCTACGACGTGTTCGACGACGGGCGCCGCGACCGGCTGCGGGCCGCGCTGGACGAGGTCGCCGACAGATTCCAGCAAAGCGGCTGGCTTATCCCGGACGCGGCCGGCCTCGACGCCCACCGCGCCGCCGCCGCATTGGAAGGGCTTCTGGCACCGATCGATCGGCTGCGGATCTATGCACCCTGCCCAGCATGCGCTCGGCTGCTCCGGACCGCGCCCGCACCCGCCGAACGGCTCATCGCCCGACCAGCATGGGTCGCGCGCTGACCGCCATCCGGCGTCCTGACTAAGGTTCCCTCACACGCACGACAAGACGAAGGCCGAGGCCCGCATGCCCGCTCGCATCATCGTCCACCT
>NZ_SMKK01000435.1 GCF_004348425.1 Actinomadura sp. 7K507 | reverse complement strand
CCCCCGCCTGGAGTTCACCCCCGGCCTGTACGAGCGGATCACCGGATCCGGCACCGTCCTTCCCCCGGTGCCGCCGCCGGCCGAGGACGCCCCCGCCGTGCTGATCTTCACCAGCGGGACCACCGGACGCCCGAAAGCCGTCACGCACAGCCACCGCTCCGTCATCGGAGTCGTCGCCTGCAACCGCTTCAACACGCTCCTGCGAGCCGGGGCGACGCCCACCGCGCCACCGTCCACCGCGCCACCGCCCTCTTACGCACCACCGGCCTCTTCCGCACCACCGGCCTCTTTCGCACCACCGGCCGCCCGCGTCCTGGTCACCCCGCCGCTGTTCCACCTGTCCGCCCTGTACGGCGCCGTGCTGATGTTCACCGTCGCGGGCGGCCTGCTCGTGATGCGCCCGGGACGGTTCGGCGAGGAACGCACCATGCGCGCGATCGAGTCCGAGCGGGTGACCGTGTGGCTGTCGCTCGGAAGCGCCGCGCCGCGCGTCGCGGCCCACCCCGCGCGTGCGCGGTACGACCTGTCGAGCCTGGCGAGCATCGTCGTCGGCGGCGCGCCGATGAGCCCCGCCGTCCGGCGCGGCCTGTGCGACGCGTTCCCCACCGCGGCCGCCGGCTTCCGGATGGGCTACACCAGCAGCGAGGGCGGCAGCATCGTGGCCAGCATCGGCGGCCCCGACTTCGCCGCACTCGCCGACTCGACCGGGCCGATCCAGGACGGCGTGCGGATAGCCGTCCGCGACGGCGACGGCAACGACCTCCCGCCAGGTGAGGAGGGCTACATCCACGTCCGGAGCGCCTACACGATGCTGGGCTACTGGAACGACCCGGAGGCCACGGCCCAGGCGTTCGGCCCGTCGCGCTGGCTGGCGATGGGCGACATCGGGCGCATCGAGGACGGGCTCCTCTACGTCAACTCCCGGGCCGGTGACCTGATCTTCGTCTCCGCTGAGAACGTCCACCCGTCCGAGGTGGAGTACCGCCTGGACGAGCACCCCGGCGTCCAGGAGTGCGCCGTAGCCGGGATCGACGACCCCGTCACCGGGCAGGCCGTGATGGCCTTCGTCGTCCCGCGCGAAGGGGCGCCCCTCACCGACCGGGACCTCACGGACTGGTGCCGCTCCGCACTGCCCCCCTACAAGGTGCCGACGAAATGGCGCCTCCGCACCGAACCGCTCCCCCGCAACGCCGCCGGAAAGATCCTGCGCACCGAACTGCTCGCAGCGGCCGCCCACCGCCCCGGCTAGGCTCGCCGGCCCGGCGGGCAGGCCGGTCAGCCGGTGCCGCCGGCCATGGCGGCGAGTCGGCGGGCGAGGCGGGCGGTGGCCTGGCGCAACTCCGGAGGCTCCAGTACCTCGGCCTCGAAGCCGAGCCGGGCCACGTGGACGGCGAGCCAGTCCAGGTCGTCCCCGCCGGCGACGAGCACGCACCACCCGTCGCGGTCGTCCTCGACGCGCCCGACCTGCGGCGGCACCAGTTCCCGCACCTGCTCGGGACGGGCGTGCACCCGCACCCGGGCGAGGTACCGGTAGGGAGCCTCGGTCACCGACCGCTGCACGTACGCGACCGGGTCCGGATGCTCCCGCGCCCGGAAGTGCCAGGTCGTCGCCTCCACCTCGCGCATCCGGTCCAGCCGGAACGTGCGCCAGTCGTCGCGGTCGACGTCCCAGGCCATCAGGTACCAGCGGCGGCCGGTGGCGACCATCCGCACCGGCTCGACCGTCCGCGCACGCTCGCCGCCCTCGCGGCCGGCGTAACCGAACCTGACCCGCACCGCGTCCCGGCAGGCCCGCGCCAGCGTCACCAGCAGCTCAGAGTCGATCTCGGCCGCGGGACCCGCCAGGGTCTCGGTCGCGCCGTGCACCGCCCGCACCTCCGCGCGCAACCGGGGCGGCATCACCTGGTCGAGCTTGGTGAGCGCCCGCAGCGCCGCCTCACCGGCCCCCGCGACCGTGCCCCCGGACGCCATCCGCAGGGACACCGCCGTCGCGATCGCCTCCTCCTCGTCCAGCAGCAGCGGCGGCAGCCGGGTACCCGCGCCGAGCTGGTAGCCGCCGCCCACGCCCGCCGTCGCGTGCACCGGGTAGCCGACCGCGCGGAGCCGCTCCACGTCCCGGCGCACCGAACGGTCGGTGACCCCCAGCTCGACGGCGAGCTCCGCGGCGGTCCAGGACGGCCGGCGCTGCAGCAGCACCAGCAGCCGCAGCACCCGCTCGGTCGTCGCCTCGACACTCACTTTTCCAGCGTTTCACATAACGCGGAACGACCCTGTCCGCTATATGCGCCAGGCTGGAGCCATGACCGAGACGACGACCGTCCAAGAATGGAATCCGCTGCTCCGCGACCAGGTCACCTGGCACTGGACCAACCAGCTACGCGACCGCCTCGACGGGCTCACCGACGACGAGTACTTCTGGGAGCCCGCGCCCGGCAGCTGGAACGTGCGCCCACGCGGTACCGGCACCGCGCCGGTCCAGGCCGGGTCCGGCGCGATGACCATCGACTTCGCGTTCCCCGAGCCCGACCCGGCCCCGCTCACGACGATCGCCTGGCGACTCGGGCACGTCATCGTCGGCGTCCTCGCGATCCGCAACGCCTCGCACTTCGGCCGCGCACAGACCGACTACAACACGTTCGACTACGCCGCGACCGCGTCCGAGGCGCTGGCCCAGTTCGACACCGAGTACGCCACCTGGCTGGACGGCGTCGAATCCCTCGGCGAAGCCGGCCTGGCCCGCCCCTGCGGACCCGACGAGGGCCCCTACGCCGCGGACCCGATGGCAAGACTCGTGCTGCACATCAACCGCGAACTGATCCACCACCTGTCCGAGGTCTCCCTGCTCCGCGACCTCTACCGGCACACCCGGAAGGAGGCGAACTGAAATGGCCCGCGAAATCCAGATCACCTTCGACTGCGCCGACCCGGCCGCCCTTTCGGCGTTCTGGGCCGAGGCCCTCGGCTACCGCCTCCAGGACCCGCCCGGAGACTTCAAATCCTGGGACGAGGCCCTGGAGGCGATGGGCGTCCCACCCGGGAACCGCAACCACGCCTCCGGAGTGATCGACCCCGAAGGCTCCGGCCCACGCCTGTTCTTCCAGCGGGTACCTGAGGGCAAGCAGGCCAAGAACCGCGTCCACCTGGACGTGCGAGCGGCCCCCGGCCTCGAAGGCGACGCCCGGATGGCCGCCCTGGAGAAGGAGGCCGAACGCCTGGCCTCCCACGGCGCCACCCGCCTCCACCGCCACGACCCCGCACCCCCGATGGGAGCAGGCCACATCGTGATGGCCGACCCCGAAGGCAACGAGTTCTGCCT
>NZ_SMKK01000434.1 GCF_004348425.1 Actinomadura sp. 7K507 | reverse complement strand
CCAGCAGCCCCGCCGCCGCCAGCACGAACGCGCCCGTGCAGATCGAGGCGACCCGCGCGCCCCGGTCCCGCGCCGCCACCAGCGCCGCCGGGACCGGCCCGCCGCCCGGGCACGACTCGTCATGCGCGTGCGACGCCGGAACGATCACCGTGTCGGCCTCGGCCAGAGCCGCAGGCCCGTGCGGGACCGCCACCGTGAAATCGGCGTCGGTGGCCACCTCGCCCGGCTCGACGGCGCACGACGCCACCTCGTACAGCAGTGCGCCGCCCGCCGACCGCGCGTTCCCGAACAGCTGGTGGACGATCCCCAGCTCCATCGGCAGCACGCCCTCGCGCACCAGCACCGCCACCCGGTGCCTGCCGCCCGTGAACACCATGGCCCGATCCTTGCACACCATGGCCTACCGGCCACTCGTGCGCGGCGCCGCCCCCCGGCAGCATCGAAGGACCGCGACACACGGAAAGGAAACATCCGAAAATGAACGTCCTGTGGGTCTTCGCGCACCCCGAGCGGCGCTCCCTCAACGGCGCCCTCCGCGACCACGGCGCCGCGACCCTGCGGCGCCAGGGCCACCACGTCCGCCACTCCGACCTGTACGCGATGGAGTGGAACCCGCTGGTCGGGCCCGCCGACTTCGGCCACGATCCCCGCGGCCGCCTCATCGTCGGCGCCGCCTCCGAACGCGCCCACGCCGCCGGCGGGCTGGCCCCCGACATCCGCGCCGAACAGGACAAGATCACTTGGGCGGACGCGCTCGTCGTGCAGTTCCCGCTGTGGTGGTTCGGGATGCCCGCCATCCTCAAAGGCTGGTTCGACCGCGTCTTCGTGCAGGGCTTCGCGTTCGGCGTCACCGACGGCGACGGCCGCACCCTGCGCTACGGCGACGGCGGCCTGGCCGGCCGCCGGGCCCTGGTCATCACCACCGCGGGCGCGCGACCGACCGGCCTGGGCCCCCGCGGCGTCCACGGCAACGCCGACGACATGCTGTTCCCCCTCCTGCACGGCACCCTGTTCTACACCGGCATGGACGTCCTGCCGCCCCTGGTCGTCCCCAGCGCCGACCGCGCCGGCCCCGACGCCCACGCCGCCGCCGAGGCCCACCTTGACGAGCGCCTGCGCGCCCTGCCGACCGCCGCGCCGCTGCCCTACCGGGCCGAACTCGGCGGCGACTACGACACCGACCTGGTCCTGCGCCCCCACCTGGCCCCGGGCGGCGCCGGCCTCGCCGTCCACCGCACCGACACCCCCGGGACCGGCGCCCCCGAGGCCGGCACCGGCCCGGATTCGGCCCGCCCCGGCGCCGCCTGACCCCGCCCGCGGTCCGCGGCGGCGCAGCCCGCAGACGCAGCCCGGCGACGGAGCCCGGCGACGGAGCCCGGCGACGGAGCCCGGCGGCGAGAGCCGCGCGAGGACACGCGCGGCCGTGGCGCCGAAAGGGACGGCCGGGCATCATGCGGGCGGCGGGCCGGCATCGGTGTTTCGTCCCGAGCATCCCGCCGGGTGGGTCACAATGGGCGCGCTATGGCATGGCGAAACAGGATTCGAATGGCGGCGGCGGTCACGGCGATGATGTCGGCGGGGGCGCTGGCCGGCTGCGGCTTCGGCGGCGACGAGCGCTCCGGCGGCGGCAGCGCGCCCGTCCCGGCCGGGGCGCACGCCGAATGCGCCGGCGTCCCCGCACCCGACGACTCCAAGGCGCGGCAGCTGCGCGCCATGTGGATCGCCACCGTCGGCAACATCGACTGGCCCAAGGACCCCGGCGCCCCCGCGGCCGAGCAGAAGAAGCAGTTCACCCGCCTCCTGGACACCGCCGAGCAGATGAACATGAACGCGGTGGTCGTGCAGATCCGCCCCCAATCCGACGCGTTCTACGACTCCCCGCTGGAGCCGTGGTCGACGTGGATCACCGGCGAGCAGGGCAAGGATCCCGGCTACGACGTCCTGAAGTTCATGCTCAAGGAGTCCCACGCCCGCAACCTGGAGTTCCACGCCTGGTTCAACCCCTACCGGATCTCCCGCCACGACGACCTGGACAAGCTGTCCGGCAAGAGCCCCGCGCGGCAGAACCCCGGCTGGGTCCGCGAGTACGGCGGCGGCCTGTGGTACGACCCGGGCATCCCGCAGGTGCGGGAACTGGCCACCAAGGCCGTCATGGACGTCGTCAACAAGTACGACATCGACGCCGTCCACTTCGACGACTACTTCTACCCCTACCCCGAGGACGGCGAGTTCCCCGACGAGGCCACCTACAAGGCCCGCGGCGACGGCATGGACAAGGGCGACTGGCGGCGCCGCAACGTCGACCTGCTCGTCGAGGACCTGTCCGGCAAGATCCACGACGCCAAGCCCTGGGTGCAGTTCGGCATCAGCCCGTTCGGGGTGTGGCGCAACAAGACCACCGACCCCGCCGGATCCGACACCCGCGCCCTGCAGAGCTACGACGACGTCTACGCCGACACCCGCAAATGGATCAAGAAGGGGTGGCTCGACTACGTCACCCCCCAGCTGTACTGGCCGATCGGCGACCCCGCCGCCGACTACGCCGAGCTCGTCGGCTGGTGGGCCCGGCAGGTCGAGGGCACCGACGTGCGGCTGACCATCGGGCAGGGCGCCTACCGCGTCGGCGAGGACGCCGCCTGGAACGACCCCGCCGAACTGTCGCGCCACCTCACCCTCAACGCCAAGCACCCCCAGGTCAGCGGCGACGTGTACTTCAGCGCCTCCTCCATCGCCGGCAACCGCCGCGGCTTCGCCGAGCGGCTCCGCGACGACCACTACCGCCGCCCCGCGCTGCGGCCCGCCGTCGAGGGCAACGGCGGCAAGGCGCCCCCGCCCGTCCAGGACACCACCGCCCGGCCGCACGGCGACGGCGTGAAGGTCACCTGGCGGGCCTCCGAGGGCGCCGCCACCTACGCCGTCTACCGCGCCGACGGCGAACGCGCCGGCTGCGCCCCCGCCGAACCCGGCCAGCTCATCGCCGACGTCCGCGGCGGCGGCATCATCGACCCGTCCGCCGAACCCGGCCGCACCTACACCTACTACGTCACCGCCCTGGACCGCCTCCACCACCAGAGCGCCCCCGCACGCGCCGTGACGGTCACCACCCCGAAGGGATAACGATCATGCTCCGTGGGGAAGAACACAGCACCTGACCCCCGGAGGTATGAGCATGGCGCTGTCGATGGAGGAGCAGCGGATCCTCACGCAGATCGAGGTCCGCCTGAGCGAGGACGACCCGCGGCTGGCCCATCGCCTCGCACGGCTGGGCGCACCCCGCCGCCGCGCCCGCACCGCCGCCCTCGCCGCGGCCACCGTCATCATCGTCCTCGCCGCGATCGGCGCCGCCATCGCGGCCGCCGCACTATGACAC
>NZ_SMKK01000433.1 GCF_004348425.1 Actinomadura sp. 7K507 | reverse complement strand
GGGCGGGGCCGTCCCCCGCAGAAGCCCGATCCGATCTCCCAGGCGGTCCTCGGGTTCTTCAAGCTTCTGTTCAAGCTCTACCTGCTCGCGGCCGTCACGGTCGGCTCGGTGTTCCGCGCCTACGGGCACGGCGCCCGCAACCTCGACCCCGAGCACCGCCGCGACGGGCTGGGGCTGGCGCTGCTCGGCTCGTCCATCGTGCTGGCCTCGGTCACCTGGTTCCAGCCCGACGGCGTCGTCACGATCGCGCTGGAGAAGGTCGTGCGCGGCGGCCTCGGCATCATCGCGATGGCGCTGCCCGTGCTCCTGGCCCTGCTGGCGTGGCGGACGCTGCGCCATCCCGAGCACCACGAGGACACCGGCCGCGTCGTCATCGGCATGACCGCGCTCGGCGTCGGGGTGCTGGGCATCCTGCACATCGCGGCGGGCGTCCCGTCGCCCGCGGACGACATGGACGGGGTGCGCGAGTCGGGCGGCGTGGTCGGCTGGGTCGTGTCGGCCCCGCTGGACGCCGCGCTCAGCGGGTGGGTGGCCGTCCCCCTGCTGCTCCTGCTGTCGGGGTTCGGGCTGCTGGTCGTCACCGCGACGCCCATCAACCGGGTCCCCGAGCGGGTCTCCGACCTGTGGGCCGTGGCGACGCTGCAAGGACGCCCGCAGCGGGAGACCGCCGGCGAGAGCGAGGGCGGCGCGGAGGCGCCGAAGAAGCGGCGCCGCAAGAAGAAGCCCGAGGAGGAGTCCGGCGACCTGGAGGTCGGCGAGCACTCCAGGCCGTACGACACGCCGCTGCTGGAGGACGATCCGAAGAAGGCCGTCCCCCCGCAGCGCGACCTCGCCGACGAGCTGTTCGAGCCGGACCCGTTCCACGCCGACGTCCCGCCGCCCGCGCCCCCGGCCGACGACGAGCCGCCGATGGAGGAGCACGTGGCCGGCGGCGACCTCCCGCAGTCGCAGGTGCCGGACCCGACGCCGGCCCCGAGCCGGTCCGAGCAGCTGCCGCTGTCGTCGTCCGGCGAGATCTACGTCCTGCCGGACCCGTCGTCGCTGCGTCCGGGCAGCGTGTCCAAGGCTCGTACCAAGGCCAACGACACGGTGGTGAGCGCGCTGACCGGCGTGTTGGAGCAGTTCGATATCGATGCGCAGGTCACGGGGTTCACCCGGGGTCCGACGATCACGCGGTACGAGATCGAACTGGGGCCGGCGGTGAAGGTGGAGAAGGTCACCGCGCTGACCAAGAACATCGCGCTGTCGGTTAAGAGCGCCGATGTGCGGATCATTTCCCCGATTCCCGGTAAGTCGGCGATCGGGGTGGAGATCCCCAACACCGACAAGGACATCGTGAGCCTCGGCGACGTGCTGCGTTCGCCGGCGGCGACGAACGAGCACCATCCGATGGTGGTCGGGCTGGGCAAGGACGTCGAGGGGCGCACGGTGGTGGCGAACCTGGCGAAGATGCCGCACATCCTGATCGCGGGCGCGACCGGTGCGGGCAAGTCGACGTGCATCAACGGGCTGATCACCTCGGTGCTGATGCGGGCGACCCCGGACGAGGTGCGGATGATCCTGGTGGACCCCAAGCGGGTCGAGCTGACGATGTACCAGGGGATCCCGCATCTGATCACGCCGATCATCACCAATCCGAAGAAGGCCGCCGAGGCGCTCGACTGGGTCGTGGGCGAGATGGACCGCCGCTACGACGACCTGGCGGCGTCCGGGTACCGGCACATCGACGACTTCAACAAGGCGGTGAAGGCGGGCAAGCTGACCGCGCCGCCCGGTAGTGAGCGTGTCTACACGCCGTATCCGTACATGCTGGTCATCGTGGACGAGCTGGCGGATCTGATGATGGTCGCGCCGCGGGATGTGGAGGACTCGGTGGTGCGCATCACCCAGCTCGCCCGCGCCGCCGGCATTCACCTGGTGCTGGCGACGCAGCGGCCGTCGGTGGACGTGGTCACCGGGCTGATCAAGGCGAATGTGCCGTCCCGGCTGGCGTTCGCGACCTCGTCGCTGTCCGACAGCCGCGTCATCCTCGACCAGCCGGGCGCGGAGAAGCTCGTCGGGCAAGGCGACGCGCTGTTCCTGCCGATGGGCGCGAGCAAGCCGATGCGGATCCAGAACGCCTACGTGGCCGAGAAGGAGATCGGCGGCATCGTCGACCACTGCAAGGGGCAGATGGAGGCGAGCTACCGGGAGGACGTCGCCGCGGCCGGCGCGCCGAAGAAGGAGATCGACGAGGAGATCGGCGACGACATGGACCTGCTCGTCCAGGCCATCGAGCTGGTCGTGTCCACCCAGTTCGGGTCGACGTCGATGCTGCAGCGCAAGCTCCGCGTCGGGTTCGCCAAGGCCGGGCGCCTGATGGACCTGATGGAGAGCCGCGACATCGTCGGGCCCAGTGAGGGCTCCAAGGCCCGGGACGTGCTGGCCAAGCCGGACGATCTTCCCGGGGTGCTAGCGGAACTGCGCGGCGGCGACTGAGGCGAGGCCGCGCCGGGGACGGTCGGGGCATGGCGGAATGATGCGAAATCTTGCCCTGTTTCGAACGTGTCGCGTGTCGCCCAGCGGGCATGGCCGTTCCTAGACTGGTGTAACTGGAGATCGGCGACGAGTGCCCTCAGGAGGCCCGGCGTGAGCATCGGTGAGACCTTGGCGGAGGAGCGTCAGCGGGCCGGTCTCTCGGTGACACAGGTGAGTCTCCAGACGCGGATACGCGAGACCGTGATCCGCGGCATGGAGGCCGACGACTTCTCGTTCTGCGGCGGCAACTTCTACGCTCGCGGGCACATCCGCAGCGTCTCCCGCGTCATCGGCATCGATCCGGAACCGCTCGTCGCGGAGTTCGACGCGGCGCACGGCGGCGCGCCGCAGCCGGTCTCGGCCGTGTCGGCGTTCGAGCCGGAGCAGCCGGTCGCGTTCCGTGAGCGCCGGGCGCCGAACTGGAGCGCCGCGATGGCGCTCGCCCTCGCCTTCGTGGTGATCTACGGGGTGGTCCAGGTGATCGGGCACGACGGCGGCGGCGAGCGGCGCACCGCGCAGCAGGTGGCCGGGACGCCCGCCTCGCCCTCCTCCGCTCCCGCCACGCCCGCTCCGCCCAAGAAGAGCGACCCGGTCGCGGCGGCGCCGCGCACCGAGGTCCAGGTGCAGGTCGAGGCCAAGCGCACGACGTGGCTGGCCGCCCGCGACGACAAGGGCAAGACGCTGTTCAACGGCATGCTCCGCAAGGGCGACGTGAAGGACTGGAAGGCCGATAGGAAGATCCGCCTGGTGATCGGCGTCGGCGGCAGCGTCGACCTGACCGTCAACGGCAAGGATCTTGGTTCGCCTGGCCAGGGCGACGGCGTGCAGCGGCTGAGCTTCGACCGCGACGACCCCGAGCCCGCC
>NZ_SMKK01000432.1 GCF_004348425.1 Actinomadura sp. 7K507 | reverse complement strand
GCTCTTGGCGGTCGCCTTCTTCGGCGCGGGCTTCTGCTGCGTCGCCGCTTTCGGCGTCGTCGCTTTCGGCGTCGTCTTCTTCTGCGCGGGCCGCTTCCGCGCCGGTTTCCCGGCGGCCGTGCCGGTGGTGCCGCTCTCGTCGCGCGCGGCGTCCTTACGTGCGGTCTTCTTTCGGGGGCCCTCTTCGCGGGGGACGGGGATCATGCCGCCGCGTGCGGGACGGCGGGCGGCGCCGCCCTTCGTGCCCGGCCGTCCCGCGCCGTCGGACCTCCCGCCCGGGGGGCGCGCGGAACCGCCGGCAGGACGCCCGGACGCGCGCGCCGCGCCCGGGCCGTTCTTGTCGTCCCGCCCCGCCGAGCCGCGGGGGCCGCGCCCGTCCGAGCCGCTTCTCCGGCCGGGCGGTGGCCCGGCCGTCCCGCGTCCCGGCGGTTTCGTCACCGTGTCACCCGCTCCCCGATGTGGTCGTGCCCGCTCACGGCGCTCCGTTTCCCGTCCGGGCACCCTGGCCGGTCCCGCCGCCGGTCCCGGGCGGCACGCCGTCGCCGGGCACCACGGTCCCGGGGACGCCGACCACGCCCGCGGCGCCCGCCGACGCGGCGGCCGCGTGCGGGACCGGGCGGATCCCGCCGTCGCTGGCCCGGCCGCTGCCGGTGGCGAAGAAGGCCGGGTCCTCGGCCTTCTTCATCCCGAGCGCCTTGGCCTTGTTCGACAGCTCCTCCGGGGAGCTTTCGCGGGCGTTCTGCTCCTCGTACGCCTGGCGCTGCTGTTCGAGCTGCTTGTTGCTCTGCTGCAGCCGCGTCAGCGTGAACGCGTCCTGCGCGAGGACGGTGTTGAGCAGCAGCAGGCTCACCAGCGCGCCGCCGAGCAGGCCGACGATGAGCAGCACGAACGGGGTGCGCGGCGGCGCCTGCGTCCGCCGCGCCGCCGCCGGGCGGGACCGGGCGGCGGCCGCCTTCGCACCGCTCCCCGCGGTCTTCGCCGTCTGCGTCGCCTTCGTCGCCTTTGCCGCCTTCGTTGGCTTCGTTGTCTTCGGCTTGGCGGCGGTCTTGCCCGTGGGCTTGGTCGCGGTCTTGCCCGCGGTCCTGGTCGCCGTGCTCTTGGCGGGCGCGGGCCTGCGCGCGGGCGCGGCCTTCGCGGGCCTGCTCCCCGTGGTGGTGCCTCGCGTGGTGGTGCCTCGCGTGGTGGTGCCTCGCGTGGTGGTGCCTCGCGTGGTGGTGCTCCCCGTGGTGGTGCTCCGCGCGGAGGTGGCCGGTGCGGCGGCGTCGGCCGGGCGCTCCCGGGTCGCGTTCTTCGGCGTCTTGGCCGGCGCCGGCGGGCGCCTGCTCGTCGTGGTCATGTCGCCTCCCGGACACGCTCGGCGGCGCGCAGGCGCACCGATCCGGCCCGTGGGTTGGTCGTGGTCTCCTCGTCGGACGGCAGCTCGGCGCCGCGCGTCAGGAGCCTGAACCGCGGCTCGTGCTCGGGCAGCGGGACGGGCAGGTCCGGCGGCGTCGTGTCGGCCGCCTGTGCGGCGAGGACCTGCTTGGTGATGCGGTCCTCGAGGGAGTGGTAGGACAGGACGGCGATCCGGCCGCCGACCGGAAGCGCGTCCAGGGCGGCGGGCAGGGCCCGGCGCCAGGTGTCCAGTTCGCCGTTCACCTCGATGCGCAGCGCCTGGAAGGTGCGCTTGGCCGGGTTGCCGCCGGTGCGGCGCGTCGCGGCCGGGATGGAGGTGCGCACCAGGTCGGCGAGGCGCCGGGTGGAGTCGAGCGGGGCGCGCTCGCGCTCGCGGACGATCGCCGAGGCGATCCGCTGGGCGAACCGCTCCTCGCCGTACACGCGCAGGATCCTGGCGAGTTCGGCGGGCGGGTAGCCGTTCACGACCTCGGCGGCGGTGAGCCGCTGGGTGGTGTCCATCCGCATGTCGAGGGGGGCGTCGTGGGAGTAGGCGAAGCCGCGGCCGGTCTCGTCCAGCTGCGGGGAGGAGACGCCGAGGTCGAACAGGGCCGCGTCCACCGCGGGGACGCCGAGCCGGCGCAGGATCCCGGGGATCTCGTCGTAGACGGCGTGCTCCAGCGTCACCCGGTCGCCGAACGGCGCGAGCCTGCGCCCGGAGCGCTCCAGCGCGGTGGTGTCGCGGTCGAGGCCGATCAGGCGGAGCTCCGGGACGGCCCTCAGCATCGCCTCGGCGTGACCGCCCATGCCGAGCGTGGCGTCGAGGTAGACGGGCGCGCGGCCGGTGACGGCCTCCGCGGCGGGGGTGAGCAGCGCCAGTACGCGACCGAGCATGACCGGTACGTGACCGGCCCCGGCCGTGTGGTCTCCCACGCCCATGCTCCACCCCCTACTTGAACCTTTTTCGTCCTCGCGACCCGCGAGACTCAGGGTCGTGGTGACACGCCGGACGAAAAAAGTTCAACAGCCACCTAGCTCGCGGACTTGTGTGGCATCGCCGGATCGGATGACCGCTTCGCGCCCCCGGCGGCGGCCTCGCCCGGCCAGGTCCCCATCCGCTGCCCTGAAGATCACCGCGTGGTGCGCGGGGGGTCGCCGTCTGGCGCCGGGGAAGCTGCGCCAGCTGGCTCGGAGAGCGGCTGGAGACCTGGCCGAACGTGGGCCATTGCCGGTCATCGGACCGACGAGTCGTTTCTCAGAGGATCCCTGGCAACACCTCCTCCGAGACGTCGGAGAACGTCTCCTCCTCCTGCTCCAGGTAGGTCTCCCATGCCTGCGCGTCCCAGATCTCCAGACGCGTGTTGGCACCGATGACCGTGCAGTCGCGGGTGAGGCCCGCGTACCTGCGCAGCTGAGGCGGAATGGTGACGCGGCCCTGTTTGTCCGGGACCTCGTCGGAGGCGCTGGCGAAGAAGACCCGGCTGTAGCTCCGGACCGCCTTCTCGGTGACCGGCGCGGCACGCAGAGCCTCGGTTATCCGCTGGAACTCCGCCATGGGGAAGACGTACAGGCAGCGCTCCTGGCCCTTCGTGATCACCAATCCCCCCGACAGCTCCTCGCGATACTTCGCCGGCAGGAACAGCCGTCCCTTGTCGTCCAGGCGCGGCGAATGGGTGCCGAGGAACACCGGCCCCACCTCCCGCGCCGCATGAGGCGCTACTGCTCCCCACGGCGCCCCACTCTACTCCACTCTTCCCCACCGTCAACAATGAAAACACGTTTCGCAGACGGAGTCGGCCGACGAACGCCCAGGTCAGGCAGGGTGGGTGCGAGTGGGGGCTGTCGCGGCCCGGTCCGCGCGCGCCGTGGCACCGGGGCGCGGGGCCGGATCGTCCCCGCAGGCGTCGCCAGGGGTTCGCGGGGAACGGGTGGGGCGAAGTGGTGCGCTCCTCCGTACCCGGACGGCGATCACCGTGGAGCACAATGGGCTCGCGTTCAACATGAACATCGCAGAGG
>NZ_SMKK01000431.1 GCF_004348425.1 Actinomadura sp. 7K507 | reverse complement strand
TCGCCGATCAGGCCACGGAAACCGCAGCCGACGACGCCACAGAGCCCGAGCCCGAGCCACGAAACGACACCGGCGCGCTCACCGGCACCGCGCCCACGACGGAGGCGGCGGACGACCACACCCCGAGCGGCGCCACCCTCGCCAACCCAACGGCGGAAGGCACGGAAGCCAGCCCCGGCGTCCCAGCCGACTACGCCACCACGCAAACGCGAACAACGCTCACCGGCACAGCGGGCGCGACAGAGGCGGAGAGTAAGGAGTCGGAGGATGAAGACTCGCCGGACGGCGACGCCATCGGCGGGCAAGGTGCGGGGAGCACGGAAAGCGCAGCCGACGAAGGTGCCGTAGAGAGCGAACCCGTGCCGCAGGATGAAGCCGGAGCCGTAGGCCTGGCGGAATCAGAGAGCGGCGCGGAATCCGCGCCGGACGTCCCCGTCGACCACGCGGTGGAGGCGGACGGTGGGCTGGATCCCCGGGCCGGGTTCGGGACCATGCCGCTCGACGGGGTCGCGGACGAGAGTGATCCGACTCCGCCGCTCGGGACGGAGGCCGCCGTGGCCGGCTGGGGCGGGGCCGAGCTGGTCGATGCCGTGTACGGGCCGCTGACCGAGTTCTACGAGCGGCTCGACGCGCGGCTGAGGGAGGTGCCCGAGGACGTTCCGCCGGTCGGCTGGGCGCCGCACATCGCGGCCATGCGGGCTTTGCGCGAGGAGCGGGTCGCGGGGGACTGGGAGGTGCTGGCCCGGTTCCTGGTCGCGCCCGGTTCGCTGGAGGAGGCCGAGGAGCTCCGGCTGGTCTCGGCGGAGAAGGGGGACGAGGTCGTCCGCGAGATCGTCCGGGAGCTGGCGGCGGCGGACGGGCGGGCGCTGCTGGTCGCGCCCACACCGGAGCGCGCGTCCGACCTGCTGCGGGGGCTGGAGAACGACCCCGAGGTCTTCTCCTTGCTGATCGAGACGCGTCCGGCGACGGCCGAGGCCGAGGCCGATTCGGTGGAGACGCAGGGGTTCCCGCCGGTGGACGACGACGCCGTCGAGGCCCCGCCGGTACGGGAACCCGGCTCCCACGGGACGGTCGAGTTCAGGCCCGTCGTCGGGCTGCCCGAGCCGCAGGAGGGCTCGTCGGCCGTGACCAGGGCCGAGCCGCTGCCCGTGCTGCCGGACGTGGATCCTGCCGTCCCGGAGGAGGGGCCGTCCGCGCCGGAGACGCGGGTGCGGTCGGCGGCGCTGCGCCCGGTCGGGGAGGCGTGGCGGCAGTCGTGGGACACGGAGGTGCGCCTGCTGCGGCGCGGCCTGATGTCGCTGGAGCAGTGGCCCAGGGACGCGGCGGCGTTGAAGGCCGTCCAGGGCGAGCATCTGCGGCGCGGCGAGGAGCTGGAGGCCGAGCGGACGACGCTGTCCAACGCGATCGAGGAGTTCCGCACCGCGGCGGCCGCCGCCGAGCAGGGCGCCGAGGAGGCCGAAGCGGAGGCGGAGCGGCTCGCCGCCGTCCAGGCGGAGGCCGAGGAGGAGCTGGCCGGTCCGCGGGAGGAGGCGGAACGGCTGCGGACGGTCGCCGAGGAGGCCGCCGCCGAGGCCAACGCGCTGACCCGGACGGCCGACGCGTCCTACGCGCGGTGCGTCCAGATGGACGAGCGCGCCAAGACCGCGCAGGCGGAGTTGCAGGCCGCGCGGCAGGCGGAGGCGTCCCTGACCGGGGAGCTGGCGCGGGCGCGGGAGGCCCTTCCCGGCGCGGCCGAGGAGGCCCACCGGCTGACGGCGGCGGACGCCGACGCGGCGGCCGAGGGGCACGCCGCGTACTACCGGCTGGTCTCGGCGGAGTCGGCGCTGTCGGCGGTGCGCCGGAAGAGGACGCTCGGGCAGCGGCTGCACGTGGCGTCGCCGCCGTCGGACTGGAAGAGCCTGCGCGCGGAGGTCCGGGCCCGGACGCGGGACGCCGACGAGGCCGTGAAGCGGGCGCGGCAGGCCAAGGACGCGGCGGAGGAGGCTGAGCGGATCCGGCGGGGGCTCGCGTCGTTCGTGTCGGAGGGCGGGGCTCGGCTGAAGGCGGCGCAGGAGGCGCAGGAGCGCCTCGGCACGGAGCTGGCGTGGCTGGCGACGGAGCGGGAGACCGCGGGCGCCGAGCATCAGGAGCAGGCGCGGCTGGCGGCGGAGTCGGTGGAGCGGGCGACGCAGGCGGGCATGCGGGCGCGGTCCGCGCAGCAGGCCGCGCAGGAGATCGAGGACCGGGTGAACGCGGCCCGGACGTCCCGCGAGAAGTCCCTCGCGGCGGCGGGACGGGCCCGGTCGCACGCGCAGACCGCCACGACGCGGGCGGCGGAGGCGGACGCGGCGCTGGAACGCCGCACCGCCGAGGCGGCCGAGGAGATGTCCGCCCGCGACGCCGATCTGGAGACCGCGCGGCGGACCGAGGCTCGCTCGCGGGAGAGCGTCCTGGAGATCTGCGGCGCGGACCCCGCCGAGGACCCCGAGGTCGTCCCGGCGCATCAGCGGCGCGCGATGGCCCGCATCGAGCAGCTCACCGGCTACCTGGGCCACGGCCGGCCGGCGGCGAGCGACGTGCTGCTGCGCACCGCGGACCTCGTCATCGGAACCCCGGCCGGCATCGGCCTGACGGCCCGCGACGAGGAGTTCGACGCGCTGATCGTCGCGGACGCCGGGGAGATCACGGACGCCGAGTTCCTCATCGGCGGCGTGCGCGCGCGCCGCTGGGTCCTGGTGGGGACGGCCGACTCCCGTCCGCCGCCGTACCGGGAGTACGCCGACGCCCCGTCCGGCAGGCTGGAGGACAGCCCGTTCGGTCGCGCCACGACCGCCGCCCCCCACCTGCTCGACGGCTGAGAGGGCCGGGCCCTCAGTCCTTGTCGTCCTTGTCGGGGACGAACAGGTGGAGCAGCCAGCCGACGATGCCGACGACGATGGCGCCCCAGAAGGCGGGCCAGAAGCCGCTGACGTGGAACGGCAGCTCCAGCTCTCCGGCGAGTTCGCTGGTCAGCCAGAGCAGCAGGGCGTTCACGACGAGGCCGATCAGCCCGAGCGTGATCACGTAGAAGGCGCAGCCGAGCGTCTTGATGATCGGCTTGATGATGGCGTTGACGAGGCCGAAGATGACCGCGACGGCGACCAGCGTGAGTGCCCGCCGGCCGTTGGAGTCGCCCTCGACCGAGATACCGTTGATCAGCGCGGTGGCGACCCACAGGGCCACCGCGGTGATGCCTACTTTGAGAAGAATCCGCACACTACGATCATGGCCTGACCGGGCCGGTTTAGTCGTCCCTCCATGCGGCGATCAGGGTGGGCGCTCTCGTCATCATCCAGAACGAGTGGCCTCGGCTTCGAGTGGGGGGTAAACCCCAGGCGCGTCGTCCGGTCAGTCGTTCCGGGAGAAGAAGGG
>NZ_SMKK01000430.1 GCF_004348425.1 Actinomadura sp. 7K507 | reverse complement strand
CTCCAGCCCCTCCGCCAGCAGCGCCCCGCACAGGCCGCCCGCGACGCCGCCGGCCACGGCCATCAGCATCCCCTCGGCGGCGATGTCGGGCGTCCACGGCAGCCGGAACGCCACCTGGCTCCAGGCGTACTCGGCGCCGAACCCGGCCGTGCCGATCAGCGCGCCCGACACCGCGCCCAGCGCGAGCGGCCGCGGTGTCGGGCGCCGGGCCAGCAGCAGCGCCGCGGCCTCCACGCACAGCGCCTCGGCGAAGTACAGCGGCACCGACGCCCACAGCTCCCCGATCGGCCAGCCGACCAGCAGCGACACGCCGCCGCGCACCAGCATGTAGAACGCCACGGCCAGCACCGCGCCGCCGCGCCCGGCCCACAGCCGCGCCGCGACCAGCGCGCAGCCCGCCGCCAGCGCGATCAGCAGCGGCTGGTGGACGAGCCGGAACTGCGGCACGCCGAAGTCGTACTCGGCCTGGAACACCGACAGCCCGATCAGCAGCCCGCCCGCGTGCATGGACCGGCGGATGTAGCGGACCCACCCGGGCGGCTGCCGCGACGCCGGTCCGGTGAAGGCGCGGCGGCCCTCCCGTTCCAGGACCATCATCGCCACCAGCGACAGCCCGGCCCCGCCGATCAGCATCAGGTGCGTCGGCCCCCACAGCGTCACGTCCTGCCCGAAGATGCGGTGCCACACGTCGTCGAGGGGGAAGCCCAGCAGCGCGTAGAACCCGGCGCCCGCCAGCAGCACGCCCCCGGCGGGGGCGTACCAGTCCCGCGTGATCCGCACCGACGCCGCGCCGGGGCGTTCGCCCTTGGGCAGCACCATCGCCAGGACCCCGGCGGTGAAGACGCCGAACAGCCCGATGAGGATCGGGTAGTGGGCGACGTTGGCCAGCGGCCCCTCGTCCCGGCCGTGCGAGATGTGCAGGGAGATGTCCCAGTACATGCCCAGGAGCGCGATGAGCAGCGACACCATCGCGACCGGTGTCGGCAGCGCCGACCAGCCGGGGGTGCCGCGTCCCGGCCCGCGCTCGGCCAGCCGCGCCGCCCGCGCCAGGACCGTGGTCCGGCCGGTGCGGTGCCCCCATCCGAGCAGCAGCAGCGCGGCCGTCAGGGCGGCGGCGCCGCCGGAGGCGATGAGGATCTGGTCCAGCGCCGCGCCGCCCGCCGGCTTGGGCGGCGCCTCGGCGGCCAGCCGCAGCGCGGCCCCGGCCCCGCCGCCCGTCAGGTGATCCAGGCCCGTCAGGTGATCCAGCACCGGTGCGCTCCCTCGCCTCAGGAACCAGGAGGGGGCACGCGGCGGCCCCCGCACCGGAGTATGCCATCTTCGAATGTGTCATTGTCTAGTGTCACAATCTGTGGTGTGGGACACCGGAGCGAGAGGGGAGCGGACGTGCGGCGGATCCTGGTGACGGGTGCGGCGGTGCCCCTGGCGGCCGCGCTGACGCTGGTGACGGCGGCCGGATGCGGGGAGCCCGCACCCCAGGGCGGGCTCCCCGCCCCGGGCGGCTCCGGCCCGCCCGCCGCGTCCGCGGGCGCCGGACCGTCGGTGATCACCGTCACCGCGACCGTGACCGGCGGGGAGGTCCGCACCGCGCGCAGCCGCGTGAAGGTCCCGCGCGGCGCGACCGTCGAGATCACCGTCACCAGCGACCGCGCCGACGAGTTCCACCTGCACGGCTACGACCGGGAGATGGCGCTGGCCCCCGGGCGGCCCGCGACCATGCGGCTCACCGCCGGCACGCCCGGCGTCTTCGAGGCCGAGCTGCACCGCACCGGCGGCCGCGTGTTCGAACTCCAGGTCGGGTGAGCGTGGGCACCGGCGCGCACGTCCTCGCCCACGGGCTCGGCGGCCGCACCGACCTGCCGCTGGACGCCGTCGCCGCCATCGCCGGCGGCGGGATCGCCGTGGCCGCCTCGTTCGCCGTCCTGACCGCCGCGTGGAAACGGCCCCGCCTGCACCCCGACGCCGGGCGGCCCCTGCCCCCCGCGCTCGCCCGCGCCCTGGACGCGGCCGCCCTCACCCGGGCCGGGCGCGTCCTCGCCCTGGCCTGCGCCGCCCTCGTCGTCGCCGTCGCGTTCGCCGGGCCGCCCTCGGCCGAGGCCAACCTCGCCCCCTGGGCGCTGTACGTGACGTTCTGGGTCGGTCTGGTCCCCGCGAGCGTCCTGCTCGGGCCGGTCTGGCGGCGGGTCAACCCGCTGCGGACCCTGCACGCCGCCCTGTGCCGCGCGACCCGGACGTCCCCGGCGGGACGCCGCGCCCTGCCCGCCCGGCTCGGCTACCGCCCCGCCGCGGTGTGGCTCACCGGGTTCGTGTGGCTCGAACTCGCCGCCCCCGGCCGGTCCGACCCGCGCCTGGTCGGGACGCTCATCCTCGCCTACGCGGCCGCCAACCTCGCCCTGGCCTGGTGGTTCGGCCGCGACTGGTTCACCCGCGGCGACGGCTTCGAGGCCTACTCCAGCCTGCTGGCCCGGATGTCGCCCGTCGGGCGGCGCGGCGACGGCGAGCTGGTCTGGAGGACCCCGCTGACCGGCCTCATGACCGGCGCCGCCGAACCCGGCCTCACCGCCGCGGCGTGCGTGCTGATCGGCTCCACCGGATTCGACGGCATCACCCGCACCACCTACTGGCGCGACAACGTCGACCCCTCCAGCGTCCCCGCCGGGACGCTGGGGCTCGCCGCCTCGATCGCCGCCGTCGCCGCGCTGTACACCGCGGCGCTGCGGCTCAGCGCCCGCCTGACCTTCCAGGACCCCGCCGCGCTGCCGGGCCGGTTCGCCGCGACGCTCCTGCCGATCGCCCTCGGCTACACCGTCGCGCACTACTTCTCGTTCCTGGTCCTGGAAGGCCAGACGACCTTCATCCTCCTAAACGACCCGTTCGGGACGGGCCTGGACCTGTTCGGCGCCGCCGGCAACCGCGTCGACTACGACCTGGCCGGGCCGACGCTCACCGCGCAGGTCCAGGTCAACGCCATCGTCCTGGGCCACATCGCCGGAACCATCGCCGCCCACGACCTCGCCCTGCGCTCCCCGCGCCGCGCGCCGCGCGGCCAGCTCCCCATCGCGGCCGCCATGGTCGCCCTCACCTGCGCCGGGCTGTTCGCGCTGCTCAGCGGCTGACCGCCGGCGGCGCCGCGCCTCCCGCACCGCCACGGCCAGCGCGATCAGGATCGGGCCCCAGAACTTCACCGTCATCAGGACCGCGGCCAGCCACCCCGGCAGCGCCACGTCCGGCAGATCGGGCCAGGGGACGTCCGGCCAGGGGACCGGCGGCGGATCGACGTCCGGGAACGGCACGTCCGGCCACGGGACCGCCCTGACGAGCACGTTGATCAGTGCGGTGACGCCCAGCAGCGGGAACACGACCCTGCCGGCGGCCGCCGCCACGTGCCGCGAGGCGTACAGGTTCGGATGCGTCCGCGCCAGCTCCTCCCGCCTGGCCGCCCGCGACGCCTCCGGCGGCGGGAACGCGACCCTCCGCCGCCCGTCCCCGCCC
>NZ_SMKK01000042.1 GCF_004348425.1 Actinomadura sp. 7K507 | reverse complement strand
GGGCGGCAGCGTGGCGAGGATCTCGTCCGGGGTGGGGCGGCGCTCCGGCTCCTTGGCCAGGCAGGACTCCGCCAGGTCCCGCACCAGTCCGGACAGGCCCGCCAGGTCCGGCGGCTGCCGCAGGACGCGGTAGAGCAGGGCGTGCAGCCCGTCGGCGCCCGAGCTGAACGGGCGGCGGCCGGTGGCCGCGTACGCCAGCACCGAGCCGAGGCTGAACACGTCGCAGGCCGCGGTGACCTGACCGCCCTGGACCTGCTCGGGAGCCATGAAGGGCGGCGAGCCGACCAGGGCGCCGGTCCGGGTGGCGACGCTCGCGTCACGGCGCGGGCGATCCCGAAGTCGATCACGCGGGGGCCGTCGTCGTCACCAGCACGTTGGACGGCTTGAGGTCCCGGTGGATCAGGTAGCAGGCGTGCACGGCGCGCAGCGCGCGGGCGAGCCCGTCCGCCAGCGCCAGGACGGGCGCCTCGGGCAGCGGGCCGTGCTGTTCGACGGTGTCGGCGAGGGTGGGGCCCGGCACGTAGCCGGTCGCGACCCACGGGTTCGCCGAGCCGGTGCTGGCGTCCAGGACGGGCGCCGTTTATTTGCCGCCGACCCGGCGTGCGGCCTCCACCTCGCGGCGGAACCGGCGCAGGAATCGTCCGCGCCGACGCCGGCGGCGGTTCTCTGCGACAGAGCCATTAGCTGGACAGACCCGACGGTGACGGCCAGGGCCCCGTAGATCGGCCGGTTGGCGACCTGCCCATCGCGGATCCCGTGCAGACCCGCTTGACCTCGCCACCTGAGGTGATGTCTCGGTAGGGTGACATTCCTGCTTCGGTGACATTCTGAGTGCTGGAGACGTGGGGCGGTGTGGTGATTAGTCCGTATGTGCGGCGGTTGAGGCTTGCTGCGGAGTTGCGGGAGCTTCGAGAGCGGGCCGGTGTCTCGGCTCAGGAGCTGGCCAAGAGGTCCGGGGTGTACCGGCAGATGGTCAGCAAGTTGGAGAACGCGCACGTTCCGCCGGGTCAGGAGGACGTCCAGAGGCTGCTGGAGACCTTGGGTGTCGAGGGTGACCAGTGGACGCAGCTGGTGCGGATCACCTCTGAGGCGGCGTCGCATGGGTGGTGGGAGTCGTCGGGCATTGGGGAGCGGCAGGCGCGGTTCGCCAACCTGGAGGCCGGCGCCGCGGTGATTCGGGAGTACCAGCAGAACTTGATCCCGGGGTTGCTGCAGACCGAGGAGTTCATCTCTACGCGGTTGGCCAACAGCGAGTTGCCGTTGCCCTCGGACGCCGAGGTGAGCGGGGTGCTGAAGGGCAGGGTCGGGCGGCAGCGGATGCTGCATCGCCCGAACGGCCCGGCGTACGAGGTCATCCTGGATGAGGTGGTGTTGCGGCGGCGGTCGGTTCCGCCGGAGGTCTTCCGGAGGCAGATCGAGCGCATCATCGAGCTGGCGGACGAGAAGGAGCAGATCACGGTTCGGGTGTTGCCGGTGGATGCTGAGATCCCCGGCTACAACATTCCGGAGTGCTCGTTCTCGATTTACACCTACCCGGATAGCGGTGATCCGGTCGTGGTTGGGCTGGAAGCGGTGGCCACTGATCTGGTGCTCACGGATCGGGAGCAGACTGGGCAGTTCGAGATGGTGTACACCGGTTTGGTGAGTGCGGCGCTTTCGGTGGAGAGGTCGCGCGAGATGCTGGCGCAGGTAGCGGAGTCCCTGCCGTCGCGTTAGGAAGGCGACAATGAGCGGTCCCGAGCGTTACACCGGGTGGCGCAAGTCCTCGTACAGCGGTACGGGCAACAACTGTGTTGAGGCCGGGCGGGCCTTCGGACGTTCAGACGTTGGTGTCCGGGACTCGGCGCTCGTCGCGGGCGGTGCCGTGCTGGAGTTCAGCGTGGGTGAGTGGGGCGCCTTCATGGTCGCGATCAAGGAAGGTCGATACCGCCTGCCGTAGTCGGCGAGTGCTCGTGTGACGGGTCGGCGCATCTCGCGCCGGCCCGTTTTTTCGCATTTGTGTAATGACTTCTTTGCGGACTGTCGCCAAAGCCCTTGCCTAATGACGGGGACAGTCTCAGACTAGTGACTGTCATGGAGATGGGACTGTAAGTAGTCAGCAGGGGTGTGCACCTTGCTCTGCGTCTCTTCTCCGCTGCGGTGACCAGTCAGGAGTCTCAAGAGATGTCCGTATCAACTACCGCTGTCCGGCGTCGCCGGACGGTTCCGGCCGGCAGGCGACCGCCCGACCACGACGGCGGTGACGACTACCGAGACAGCATCGGCATGGCCGCGCTTTCCACCTCGATCCCCCTCGTCCGCTCCTTTGCGCGGGCCAAGCTCGTCTCCTGGGGGTTGGAGACCGCCTATGGCTGGCAGTGCCAGCAGGTGCTTTCAGAGATGGCGACGAACGCCTTCGACGTCAGCGGCCAGGCGGCTCCCGCGGAGCTGAGCGCTCTGGACGATCGTGCCTTGGCGATGATCCTCGTCCAGCTCCGCGTCTCGGCGGGCCACCTCATCGCGGAGGTCCGCGACCCCAGCGATGCCCGCCCTGAGCTGGTCGCTCCTGGCGTCGACGATGAAGGCGGGCGGGGACTGCACCTCGTCGAAGCCCTGGCCACCACGTGGGGCTGGTACCCCGTCACCAGCGGAGCCACAGTGACCGGCAAGGTCGTCTGGGCATCGTGGCTGCTCGCACCAGAGACGGACGCATCGTGAACTGGTTCCGGCTCCACTGGCGCCGACGCGGCGGCAAACAGCGATCATGCGAGCCGCCGGCGACGTTGGCGCTGCTGCTCCCTGACGACCTGACCGAAGGCGAGTTCGCCGATGGGATTCAGCGGGCACTCGTCCACTCTCGTGATGCTCTGGCCGACCAGGCGCGCCACAACGCCGAGCTGGCCGAGCAGGAGCAGCAGGACGAGGTTCGTCGCGCTTACCTGATCGGCGGATCGGAGGCGTTCAGCGAGGCCGCTGCCCGTATTGACGCCGCTGTCGCTGGCGTTTTCGAAGTCAGCGCTCAGCGTCCGGACCGGCGCTGAAAACAGTGTGTGGGCTGGGAAGAAGCGAGCCCCAGCCCACACCCAACCTGCCGCTCTCAGGGCGCCGAACCGAGTGCACGGAGCCTGACGATCGCCTGGTCACGCGTGAGCAGATGTAGGTCGTGGGCGGGTGGACGCCGAGGGCCATCGGTGTCGATGAAGTGGGTAGGGCCGTACGGCCACGGCCCGTTGAACAGCGTGACGAGGTCGGTCGCGGGCTGGCTTTCCAGCGTCTGGTGGACGACGTCGGCGTCGGCTCCCGGCGTCGCCAGCCACAGGATCGGAAACTGCTTCTCCGGTCCGGTGGCGCTGATGTGCCGTGGTCTGCTTTCGAGGTGTTCGATCGCGTCCTCCAGAGTGCCGGTCACATGCAGGACGGAGGCGAAGCGCGACGGGAGCCGGGAGGACGCGGCGCCGAGCAGGCGCTCCAGGTCATCGCGCGCGATGACGACCTCGCATCGCTGCGTGCGGGCGGTCAGGGCGTCTACCAGAACAGAGCGGAGCAGCCGCTGGGCGCCGGGCCCGATGACGCCGGCCCCTTGGGGGTGGCTGAAGGCGCGCGCCAGGACGGGCTCAGGAACAGGCTTGCCGCGGCGCGGGTTGCGTCGCTGGACGGTGAGGCTGGTAAGCCGACGAGCCAGGTGCGCGTGGGTGGCTCTGCGCAGTCGATTCATATCTCACTCCGGGTCGATCGGTGGCGGGGCACCTTGATCAAACCGGGAACTGCCAGGTCACAGGCCTGATTGAAACGCCTCATGGTCGCAAGTGACCAGCGTTCGGCAACGCGATCCAACGATGCTGGAGCACCAGAAACCGCCTACGCCAGCGGTCCCTGAGGGCCTCAGGCTCGGTAGCCGGGGGCGATGGCGACTTCGCTCATTGATGCCAAACGCTCATCCACCATTCTGGCGACGCTACTCACTTGCGTGGATACTCTCTGTCACGGGAGGTGTGGGTGAGTACGGAAGCCGAACAGACAGCCACCGGTCTGCTGAAGGGGATCGTTGCCGATGAGTTGCTCGGTCCCTACATCCAGCTGCTGGCCTCGGACGGCTGTCTGCCCTCGGAAGCCGCAGACATGCTCGGCGGGCCTCAGATGGTAGAGGCGTTGAAAGAAGCCGGGCTGGCTTATGTCATGCCGTTGGGGATGGCGGTTTCACCGCGGTTGGTCGCCACCGCTCCGGATCTCGCTCTGCAGGAAACACTTGCGGCCTTGTCCCGCAAGCTGGTCGCCGACCAAGAGCGACTAC
Organism: Actinomadura sp. 7K507; assembly: GCF_004348425.1. Classification (GTDB taxonomy): domain Bacteria; phylum Actinomycetota; class Actinomycetes; order Streptosporangiales; family Streptosporangiaceae; genus Spirillospora. Next base: position 42,607 of record NZ_SMKK01000042.1, on the reverse strand, counting down.
TGGACGGTCAGCGCCGCATGGTCGAGATGCATCCCTTCCCCGGAGTCATGGAAGGACAGGCCGGTCAGCTGGTGCGGATCCTCACAGACCGTACCGAGATCACCGACACCTCTCGCTCACTGCTGGGAACGGCACGGCGGCACTGGCTGACCCTGGAGAACTTCGCCATGGAGCGTCCCCTGGAAGAACTGGCCGGAATGCCGCCCCTTCCCGCGTTCGAAGGCAATGTCGTGAGCCGGACCGTCTACCAGGCGTCCTGCGCCGAACACCCCGTCGGCATCAAGATCATCCAGATGCACGTCGAGGCCGGTGAAGAGGCCAGGATCCTGCCCGAGATCGGTATGAAGATGAAGCTGGCCGATGAGGCGGTCGCGTTGCTGCCGCTGACTCCGACCGGATTGCCGGGTGCACTGCTGATCAAGTCCCCGGTGATCCTCGCCGCATTGCGCGAGTACTTCGAACTGCTGTGGCAGCGCGCGGTTCCGCTCGGCGAGGCCGAGCCGGAGATGCCGCTCAAGCCCGTCGAGATGGCGGTCCTGCGGATGCTGGCGCAGGGAATGAGCGACGACGGTATCTCCCGGCGGATCGGTCAGAAGACCAGCAGCGTGCGACGGCACGTCAGCGCGATCGGCAAGCACCTCGGCACCACCAGCCGCACCGCGATGGGCTCTGCGGCCGCCCGACGCGGCTGGATCGATTGACCCCGACCCGTCTTAGAGAGCAGGAGCGATGCCCGACTACCTGGATTTCGTGCCCACCGAGCGTTTCCGCGGGCAAGTGGTCCTGTCCCCGGACGCCAAGACCGTCGCCTACTGCAGCAACGCCACAGGGTCCTTCGACCTGTGGACGATCCCGGCTGCCGGCGGGGCACCGCACCGGCTGACCCAGCTCGAAGACCGGGCGGTGCGGCAGATCGCATGGTGGCCGGACGGCAAGAGCCTGGTCTTCACCGCCGACCGCAATGGCGACGAGGAGTACCGCATCTACTGCGTCGGCTCAGACGGCCATGACCTCACCGAAATCAGTACTGGCCCAGACTGCCAGCGGGTCTTGGCCGACGTCCCGTTCGATGCAGCAGGGCGGTATCTGTTCTATGCGGCCAACGACCGCGACCGCACCGTGCAGGACATCCTCATCCGAGACCTGGTCGACGGCACCGAACGCCGCATCATCCCTCCGGACGGAGTCAAGTTCAGCCCGACCCGCACTTCTCCCGATGGGCGGTGGCTGCTGGCCGTCGGCATCCGCTCCAACACGGACATCGCCACCTATCTCATCGACCTCACCAATCCCGATGCAGAAGCCGTATGCGTTACCGCCGAACACGGGAACGGCTACTTCGTCCCAGGACCGTGGACACCGGACTCGGGCGCCTTCTACCTGTGCACCGACATGTGGGGCGAGTTCACCTCCATCGGCCGATACACCCTGAACAACGCCTCCCTGGCGCGCATCACCGCTGACGACTGGGACGTCGAGCACATCGAAGCTGCTGGCGACATCCTCGTCTGGTCCATTAACCACGGCGGACGCTCCGTCCTGCGGGCCGCACGGAACGGAACCGAGGTTGCGCTTGCTGACGTCCCCCAGGGAGTCATCGATGCGATCGCACTCAGCCCGGACGGCGAACGGATCGTCCTGGAGATCGACACAGCTGCCCGGCCCAGCGAGATCGGCGTGCTCGACCCGGCGGCTGGTTTCCGCTACCTCACTGACGCCCGCCCGCCCGCGGTTCAGGTGATCGATCCCGTCGAACCCGACCTGATCACTTACCGTGCCTCCGGCGGACGTAACGTCCACGCCCTGCTCTACCAGCCGCACACGCCCGGCCCCCACCCAGTCCTGCTTTCGGTGCACGGTGGCCCAGAAGCCCAAGAACGTCCCGAGTACGCCTATTCCGGCCTCTACCAGTACCTCCTTCACCAGGGCATCGCGGTGTTGGCGCCCAACATCGCCGGCTCTACCGGATACGGGCTCACCCACCAGAAACTCATCTATCGCGACTGGGGTGGGATCGATCTGGACGACCTGGACCACGCCGTCCGCCACCTGCACACTCTCCCGGGCATCGACGCCGACCGCATCGCCGTCATGGGCGGCTCCTACGGAGGGTTCGCCGCCCTGTCCTGCCTGTCGCGGCTGCCGTACCGGTGGGCGGCCGGTGTGTCCTTCTGCGGCCCGTCCAACCTGGTCACCCTGGCCCAGGCCTGCCCACCCACCTGGAGACCGACCGTTGACGCAGTCCTCGGCAACCCCGACACCGACGCCGAAGAACTCACCCGCAGGTCCCCGATCACCTACGCCGACGCCATCACCGCGCCACTACTGGTCATCCAGGGCGCTCACGATCCGCGCGTCCCCCAGGACGAGTCCGACCAGATCGTCACCAGGCTCCGCACCCGCGGCGTCGACGTCCGCTATGACATCTATCCCGACGAAGGCCACGGATTCACCAACCGCACCAACGAGATCAAGGCCTACGGCGACATCGCGCAGTTCCTACTCACCCACTTGACCAGGGGGTAGGAGCCGCCATGTCCGGTCTGCTATCGCCGCTCGCCCTGTTCCGGAACCCGTCCGTGGCACCCCTGTTCATCTCACGCGTCCTGTCCAGCGCGAGCGTCGGATTCGGGCAACTCGCCCTGGCTTGGGGCGTGATGAACCTGGGCTACGGTGCCAGAGGCCTGTCGCTGGTCATGGCCTGCAACGCGTTTCCGGCCCTGCTCATCATCTGCGGCGGGGTCGCCGGAGATCGCTTCCGTCGGCACCACGTGCTCCTGGGCGCCGAGACGCTGGCCAGCCTCTCTTGGCTGGGCATCGGTGTCGCATTGTTCACCGGAAAGGCGCCCCTGGCGCTGTTGTGCGCGCTGGGCGCCATCGGCGGCGTCGCCACCGCGATGTTCCTGCCCACGCTGCGCGGCATCATCGCCGATCTCCTCAACTCGCCGGACCGGCCGGCCGGCAACGCCCTGGTCAACCAAACCCAGTCGATCGGCCTGCTCATCGGCCTGATCTCGTCCGGAGCCATGGTTACCGCTGTAGGCCCGGCTTGGGCGGCCTCGATGCGGGGCGTCCTGTGTGCGCTGAGCGCCGTGCTGCTTAGCCGGCTGGCCACCTCGCGTCCCAGCAAGCCCGGCACCGGACCTCTGCGTGACTTGTGGGACGGATGGCGCGAGTTCGGGAGCCGCCCATGGGTGTGGATCATGACCTTGCAGTACACGGCGATTACCACCGCGGTGGTCTGCTACACCAAGATCGCGGGCCCGCTCTACGCCACCGATGGGCATGGTGGCGCTTGGGCCTGGGGCCTCATCCGCGCTTGCGAGCCCCTCGGGGCAGTGATGGGCGCATTGGTCGGCGCCCGGTGGCAGCCCGGCCGGACGATTCCCGTGGCCGCGCTGCTGCCCATGTCGGTGGCATTGCCGATGCTCTTGATGGGAAGTGGAGCGCCCTGGCAGTTGATCGCCGTCGCAGCAGTGATGCCCGGGGTGTTCCAAGCCATCTACTACGTCCTGTGGACAACAGCTTTGCAGGAACGATTCGCCCCAGACGTACTCGTTCGCGTCAACAGTTGGAACATGGTCACCAGCTACGTACTCATGCCATTGATCATGCTGGCATCCGGGCCACTGGCCGGCATCTTCGGCCCCGAGAAGCTTGCGTTCTGGTCAGGAGCCACGGCTGTCATCGCAACGCTTTCCACGTTGGTCGCCTTGCGTCTCCTTCATCAGAAGCCCTTGGCGAGAGGCGAAGGCGAAAAAGCTATCGCATGAGCCTCTAAGATTGGCTGATATCGACGTATCGGATATGAACACCTGCCCAAGAACGTGATTTGAGGTTGCCGCTTGCGTTCTCTCGAAGAGAAGGCCTTTCGTCTACTCAGCGGCGTCGTGGAAGCTGATCTCCTCCATTTGTACCTCCGGCTCCTCGCTACAGGCGGATACCCGGCCGACGAGGCCTCAGGTTTCCTTGGAGGAACGGACGAGGTAAGCAGCTTGGTCCACGCTGGCATGGCCCAGGTCCATGAACCAGCAGCCGACCATCCATCCCGCCTGATACCTGTCCCGATGGACGTGGTGCTGCAGCACACGCTCGTCGGCCTCGCCCAAGAGGCACTGGCCGACTACGAAAGGCTCCTGGGTGGATACCAACGAATGTGCGATCTCTCGGCAACCACGAGCCCAGTGGCAGAACCGTCAGTGGGGCAACTGGCGAGGCTCATCACCGACAGCGACGAAGTCAGCAGGCTGACCAGCACGCTCCTGGGCTCAGTGCAACGCGAATGGCTGACCCTGAGCAACCACACGCCGACTGAAGCCGTGGAAGGAGTCAGCGGCGCCGTGGCGCCCTCCCCCATAGAACGCGGCGCCCGATGCAGAGCGATCTACGACGCTGACTTCCTGCAAGAAGCAGCCACACGCGACAAATTGGAGGTAGTAGCCGAGACGGGGACGCAGGTCCGAATACTTCCGCGTGTTCGTATGAGCCTGGCACTCGCCGACGAGGCAACCGCGCTTCTTCCTCTCACGTCGTCCGAGACAGCTGGTGCGCTTTTCGTCCAGTCCCCAGTGATCGTGGGTGCACTCCGCGAGTACTTCGAACTCCTCTGGGAAAAAGCCATCCCCTTTGGCGGAACCGGACGCAACAGCACTGGCCTCCCAGAGATCCACATCAAAATCCTGCGGCTCCTCGTGCAGGGCCTGTCAGACGAGGCCATCTCAAAGCGAGTGGACTTGAGCCTTAGTACCGTCCGCCGACACATCAAAGCCCTTCGGGAAAGCCTCGGAATCAAAACGCGGTTTCAGTTGGGAGTAGTCGCCGTCCAGCAAGGCCTGGTGGACTGACTCCAAGTGCCAACGAGACGGCCGCCTGCGGTTGAAGGTATTGCTCAGGGTGCTGGAGTGCTGGTCGCCGACTTGGCGGCGGTGTCGTAATGGGCTCCGGGACCAGTGGCGTCGAGAAGAGAGAGGGGAACGCCCTGCCGTGACCGGCGGCGGTCAGGCGCAGCTTCTTGATCTTGCGGTGGTGCACCACGAGGGATCCAGCACCGCCGATCCCGCCACCAGCCTCAGGTGCGTACGTCCTCGGCATTGCCCTGTGAGCGACGATCCGGAAGTCTATCCTGCGGGTTACCCCAGGCTCTGGTTCAGCGGACCGGTGCAGAACTGGCACCTGACTTAGTGATGTGGGGTCACAGTCTTCAGGGCGAAGCGCCTGTTCAATGGACCTGTTAGGCGTGACTTGTGTCCGGTGCCTGGACCTTGATCGCCAGCCGGGGAGGCGGGTCTACGGGGTGGAGCCCGAGGACGTACCGCCTTTTCGGCATGTCAGCGGACCTACCGATCTTCCTTCACTGCGGGCTATTTTCCAAGATAACTCGCTGTCTGTCGCGCGCCGGAGGGCCAAGGAGGCTCCACCCTCCGATTCCCTCAGCACCTGTGGGCATCAGCGGCGGGTCAACCCCGCGTCCGATTGTCCAGGCACCGGCACAAGAGGAGATCGCCCTTGGCCCCACAGGATCCGAGCATGGGCGTGGTCATCGCCGTCATAGTCATCGCACTGGGGCTCTTCGCGCTCATCGGTTTCATCGTGCACCGCGCTCTCACCGCACCGGCACTACGGCCGGTAGCGGTACTCACGGCCGCCGCCGCCGTCCTGACAGCGGTCGGCAGTGTCATCGCCGTTCTCCCGGTCATCATCCGCGCCCTCAACGGCGGCTAAATGCCTGAGGGGACCTCACACCAGGGAGGACGCGGACGCGGCCCTGCGGACGCGTCCTCCCTCCGGCGCGGATTCTGGTTTGCGCTCGATTCCGAGCAGCGAGCCGCGCTTGGCGAGGCGGCGCGCTCACGCTCCTACGCTCCTGGTTCACCCTTGGTACACCAGGGCGACGAGTCCAATGACGTGACCATCATCGAGGACGGTTGGGCTAAGGTGACCTCGACCACCGAAGACGGTCATGACGTCGTCCTGGCCGTTCGCGGGCCGGGGGATCTCATCGCCGAAAGTGTGGTCTTGGGTGGCCGGACCCGTTCGGCGACAGTAACGGCACTCTCCCCGCTCCGCGCCCTGATGTTTCCCGCGGCCCGATTCACTGCCTTCTTGAAGTTCCACCCCGAAGCATGGCGATTGGTCAGCGGGACGTTCGTCCAACGACTCGATGAAGCCGACCGACGCCTAGAAGCACACCTAACCAGCACAGGGACCCAACGTCTGGCACTGCTGCTCGTCGACCTAGCTGAGGAATCAGCCCTGCGCAGCCCGGCAGGCGCAGACGGCAGCATCGATATCGCGCCAACTCTGTCCCAGACGGAGATCGGCAGTTGGGTCGATGCCTCCCGCGAAACCGTCGCGCGAGGCTTGGCGCTCCTACGCCGCAGAGGCTTGGTCCGCACCGGCCGGCGGAAGATCACCGTAGTTGATCAACATGCGCTACGGGCCTTCGCTCAAGGCATTCCGACCGCGAGTCACCATGACGATCACTAAAACCACCTGTCGACTTCCCCGTACCGCGAATTCCACGAGCCGCTGCTGGCCCCCGCAAGATCATCCGTCGACTGCGTGCCGGAGACTCCAAGACGTCCGAGGACGAGGAAGGACGCCCCTCCTTGCAGGACCTCATCGCGAGACGACACGCCGATGGGCAAGCTGGTCGCCCGCGTGATTACAGGGCAGTATGGAGCGTAAACAGTCTTACATCGCCTGACTGGGCGCCAAAGACTGTGACCTGACCCTTATGGAAGGAGTGCTGCATGGTCGAATCCCTTTCGACGTTGGAGAGCACCTCACGTGAACGATCACGAGACCCGTACCAACGAGGACATCGAGCGACTCGCCGGCGAGTTGCATGAGCGTGTCCGAGCCCTCAACCACGCGACGCAAGGCTCGCCGGGGCTGTCCGAGCCTGCCGCGGCGTACACGGTGCTGGGGAACCTGGCGCAAACCTCCTTCCGCCTGGCGCAGACGGCCGAGCAGATCGACGCGTTCCTGACGCGGGAGCTCGACGCTGACAGGCTCGGACATGACCGCGGTGACGATCCCATTCCCGCCGTGACGGCGGCGCACAACGCGCTCGGGCGAGCGACTGAGCACGCGGCCGACCTCGGTGAGAGCCTCCGGCGAGCGGCCAGCGCACTTGCCCCCGTCCACGCCGTGGACGATGGCGAAGAGCCGTCCCTGGACCAGCACGCCGTGGCGAACCTGTCGGAAGGGGAGGAGCCGCAGGTAGGTCCTGCGAGTGAGGACTTCCCTAAAACGATCAGCGAGGTTCTCCCGAATCCGACGCCCGCCGAGGACGTGCCACCAGAGCTTCGCTCGCCACCACAACCGCCGTCGCCGCGCCGCGGCCGGTGAGCCGGGGACGTGCTCGACGGCGCGGACGCGTCCAGGTGCCGGAGGCGGCACGCTGCACTGCACGAGGAAGAGTAGATCTGAATGGCGCCCGTCAGGCGCGTTCAACTCACTCTCCTTTTCGGTGTGCAGTGCTCGCGACAGCGCCCCCGGGACGTGGCCCAGCTCGAGGATGCCTACGGATGTCCGACATGCCGAGCTGCAGTCCGCAAGGTAGGTCGGAATGGCGATGGCTCGGGAAGCCCGGACCTACCTTGGGTCTTCGGTGCGGCTGTCCAGGTATTCGATCAGCCGGACTTCGCTGCACTTCAGCCGCTCCCGCTGTTCGGGCGGGAGGGACGCCAGCACATCGGGCAGCGTTCTGTTGCGCGGCACATGGACCATCGCGCCGGTGTAGATGCGGCAGCCGGAACACCATGAGAACCCGATACACCGTTCATAGTGCGGAGACTCGGCCGGGTAGAAGCGGTACTGGTACGAGCGCACGGCCGTCCGGCAGACGGCGCAGACCCAGCGGCCCCCTCGCGGACGGTGTCCCACGTGCTGACCTTGCGCCAGCGCTGCGGGCCGGAGGACGCTCTTCAATTCGCCATGTGAGGCATTATCCCTCAGCCGGCCGCTAGGTCGACGTGGACTCCGCAAGGGGCGTGCAGGCCAGCCGGTGGACCACGTCGACCTGGCCGTTGGCAATGAAGAGCTGAACGCGGCGTCCGCGCCGTAGGCGCAAGTCCGGATCGCAAGGGTTCGCGTTCGCGCCGGTGAACAACGTGCATGAGCGCAGGTGTCCGCCGGGCTCGGCTGGCGCGGAGCAAGAAATGGAAATCCTAAGGATTTGGCATGTGGACCGGGCGCGGTCCACATGCCGGCGGCGGATCGAGCGCGATCCGAGTGGAGGCCAATGACAGAGGATGCTGAGGGCTCGTCGCCCCAGAAAGCGACTCGACGGAACCGTAGGGCGCACCGTACGCCGAGGCGTGGTCGGGCGTTGTTCGTCGCGTTGTCTGACGACGAGCATGCCTTGCTGGTGGCGACTGCGGGACGGGAGCGGCTGGCGACGGGAGCCTGGGCGGCCCAGGTGCTGCTGGCGGCCGCGGGCGATATGGAGCGGGTCGAGTACGTCGAGTTGCGGGAGACGCTGGCGACGGTGATGCACGCGGCGGGGCAGGCTCGGCGGATCGGGGTGAACCTCAACCAGGCGGTTGCAGCATTGCATTCGGGGGAGCCGCCGCCGCAGTTGCGGTGGTATGCCGAGGCGGCGGCGCGGACCGTCGGGAAGCTCGATGACCTCGCTGACGACCTGCGTCGGCGTCTTCCTTAGCGTGGCGGCGAGCGTTGATCGGGAAAGTGCAGCGCGGCAAGCGGGTGCAAGGCCTGGTCCGGTACCTGTATGGGCCCGGACGGTGTGAGGAGCACCGCGACCCCCATATCGTGGCCGGGTTTCGGACCCCTGGCGAGTTGGAACCGGAGTTGCGGGCGGATGGCCGACGGGATTTTCGCCGCCTGGACGGTCTGCTCACTCAGCCCCTTGCTCTGCTGGGGGAGCGGAACTACCACAAGCCGGTGTGGCATGTATCGGTGCGGGCGGCGCCGGAGGACCCGATCCTCAGCGATGGGCAGTGGGCCGAGGTCGCGCATGAGTTGATGTCCCGCACCGGATTGGCCCGGGACGGAGACGAGGACGCCGTCCGCTGGGTCGCCGTGCGGCACGCCGACGACCACATCCACGTCGTTGCCACATTGGCGCGCGCGGACGGGATCCGGCCGGAGGTCTGGAACGACGGCTACCGGATCCGGGACGCCTGCCGGGAGGTGGAGCGGCGGTTCGGGCTGCGGTCCACGGCTCCGGCGGACCGGACGGCGGCGCGGCGGCCCAAGCGCGCTGAGATCGCGAAGGCCGCCCGTGCCGGGCGCGATGAGCCGGTGCGCGGTGTCCTGCGGCGGCATGTTGCCGCCGCGGCGGCGGGTGCGCGGACGGAGGCCGGTTTCTTCGCCGCGCTGGAGGCTGAGGGCGTTGGGGTGCGCAAGCGTTACAGCACGCGGTTCGCCGGACAGGTCACCGGTTACGCCGTCGCGATGCCCGATGACGTGGGGCCGTCCGGTCAGCCCGTGTGGTTCGGCGGCGGGAAGCTCGCCAGCGACCTGACCCTTCCCAAACTCCGATGCCGATGGAGCGTGGAGGGGCACGGTCGTCCAGGGCCTCGTCCGCTGTCTGGACGGCATCTGTCGGCGCGGACGGCCCGCGCCGTTGTGCGGACGACCGTCCGCCGCGCGGCGGACGAAGCCCGAACGGCTGAGGAGTTCCTCGACCTGCTCCAGCGGCAGGGTTTGCTGGTCAAGCCTCGTTACAGCCGGCTGGAACCCGATCAGATCACCGGCTACGCGGTCGCGCTGCCCGACACCGAAGAACCTGTCTGGTACACCGGGGGCCGACTCGCTGAGGACCTCAGCCTGCCTCGACTCCAGCACAGGTGGAGCGCCCAGGAGCGGGGCACCGGTATCGAGGAGGGCGAGCTGACATTCGAAGAGCGTCAGGCGTTCTACGACGATGCCGCCCAGGCCGCCGCATACGCCACGTCTCAACTCCGTCGGCACCTGGCCACTGATCCTTATAGGGCCGCGGATGCCTGCTGGGCAGCGTCCGATGCCCTGCACGTGGCCGCCAAGGTCACCGGCAACCCCCATCTCGGGCACGCCGCCGACACCTACGACCGTGCAGCCCGCGCCCCCTACGGCCGTATCCCTCGTGCCAGCGCGGCGGGCAACGCTCTGCGCACCACGGCCCGGCTGCTGACGCTGGCGGGGACGCAAGATCGCGGCACCGTATCCATCCTGCTGCTGGTCAGCCGGTTGATCACTCTCCTGGACACCCTCGCGCAGCTGCGGATACTTCAACAGCGTCAGGCACAAGCCGACGCGGCACGTGCCGCGAGCCAGCACCTGAGCCGTGCGGCGGCGGACGCCGGGCCGGCGGCATGGCACGAAGATCTGGTCCAGCCGTCGCAGTTCCAGTTGGCCATGGCGGCCTTCCCGAACCCATGGGCTCCGGCGAGCGGAGTCGCCGCCGACGGCTTGGGCCCGGCTGCAACGCGCCCGCCGACAAGTCAGCGCCGCACCCTCTGAACCCGGTTGATCGCTCATAATGGTTCAACACGCCGATCACGTCTTTTGATTGACGGACGTCGCCACGTGATGCATCTTCGTGGTCAAGAACTTTAGTTGATGGCCACTCGGGTCGTCGGCTGACATCACCGGGGGACGCGATGCAGACGCAGGCAATGACCACGCAGGCTGAACTGGAAGAACGGCGTGCCCGTCTCCTCCGGCTCCACTACGAGCTGCGGCGGCTCGGGGCCTGCGCACGAGCCCGCAAGCCCCGCAACGGACGCTGGCGTCTGCGGATCCGTCACAACGGGTGGTCGGAGACCGTCCTGTGCGCCGGAGCCGACGGCGCCTACGCCTACGTCACCGCCCACGGCCGGCTCCTCGGCACCACCGACGAGGCCCGGCACGTCGCCCGAGTGCTGATCTGGATGGTCGAGAGGCGCCTTCGGTGACTCCGCTCCGGCAACCAGAAGCAACCACACGCGCCAACGCCCCGAAGGAGGCTGCGCGAGCGCCTCGGGACACCGGGGTCGTCAAATGGGTGGCCGCCGGAGTCGCTCCACTGATCGCAGCGCTCGCGGTACTCGGCGGACTCGGTTCGTTCACCACCATCCGGGAGATGGCCGAGCCGCACTTCGGAGGACTCGCGTGGATCGTCCCCGTCGGCATGGACGTCGGGATCCTGGTCCTGCTGGCCTGGGACCTGCTGATGGAGTACCTCGACCTGCCATGGCCGGTCCTGCGCTGGGTCGCCTGGCTCTACATCGCCGGGACCGTGCTGGTGAACGTCGCGGCCGCGCACGGGAACTTCGCCGCCAGCGTCATGAACGCCGCCATGCCCGTCCTGTTCATCACGGTGGTCGAAGCCGTGCGGCATCTGATTCGCCAGTGGGTCGGCCTCACCTCCGCCAGCCGAGTCGAACGGGTACCTGCGGCACGCTGGGCGCTCGCTCCGGTCTCCAGCCTGCTGCTGTGGCGCCGCATGATCCTCTGGCACATCACCGAGTACCGGCAGGGCCTCGACCTGGAGTACCGCCACCTGATGGCTGTTTCGCAGCTGCAGCAGGAGTACGGCAGGTGGTCCTGGCGGTGGCGGGCACCGCTGGACGAACGGCTCGCGCTCAACCACCTCCCGTCCCAGCACACCGCGTACGGCGCTCCCGGTGAGGACGAGGCGGACGACAGAGAGCAAGAAGATCAGCTGATTGCCATCGCCCGGCAGCTTCAGCGCGAAGTAGAACGCGAAGGCGTCCAGCTCAGCCGAGACCGACTCGGCCGCCGCCTACGCGAACTCGGCTTCACGATCGCCAACCACCGGCTCACGCAGATGATCGCCGCGGTCCGCGACGAGGCCGCCAGGCAGGAAGCGCCATGACGACTTCGGCCGGGGACGATCTGCGCGCCCAAGAAGAGGAGCAGCAGCGCCAGCTCGGGGTCCTCCAAGGAATTGCCGACCATGCTGTCGCTCGCGTTGCTGACGGGCGTCTGCGATGGGATGTGTGGCTGGAGCAGGCGAGCCGTCATGGACGCTATGGATTCACCAACACCCTGCTGATCCCGGCCCAGCGTCCCACGGCGAGCGACGTCCGCTCCTACGACGCGTGGCAAAAGCAAGGACGGCAGGTCCGCCGCGGAGAGACGGGGATCCGGATCATCTCCACGCGAGGGAAGCCGCGCACCGTTTTCGACATCGCGCAGACCGACGGCCACACGATCGAGAGGCCTGAGCTCACTCCGGCAGAGGGGCTGCGGCGGCTCTCCCAGCTCGCAGCCGACCTGGACTTCTATGTCGACCGCGGACAAGGCTGGACCTACCTGGGACGCCCCGGGCGGCGCATCAAGGTCGCTCCGGAACTGGACGACACCATTGCGGCGACAGTACTCGCTCACCAGCTCGCCCACGCCCTACGACCTGGCGGACGCATCGACCCGGTCAGTGACTACTCCGCCTCATGCCACGGCGTTCGGCGGGTCTTGGCAGATTCGGTCGCCTACATCGTCCTCGCCGAGCTTGGGCTGGACATTTCGCGTCTGTCCTTTCCACCGTCCCAACGGTGGGCGGGAAAGGATGCTCGTACAGACTCGTTCGCAGCCATACGCGCGGTCGGAGACCAGATCGTCCGGACGAGCACCCGACTCAAGCGACGGCTCCACGACCTCTCCGAGACGGCCCCGCCCACGGCCGCGCCGAGGGAAACCGCGAAGCCCGACCGCTCCCAGATGTCCTCCCCACCGGCCGAGTCCCCACAACAAGCATCGGCCGGCTCCACATCGGAACTCCACGCCGCGCTCGCCGACACCCACCGCTTCTACCGGCGGAACCTTCAGGGAAGCTGGGGAACCCGCTACCTCGCAGGGCGGGGCTTCACCTCGGCGATGCAAGAGCAATGGGAGATCGGTTTCGCACCCCGAGCTTGGCGTTCGCTGCTTCGTCATTTGCGGGAGTTGGGGCACAGCGATCAGACGCTGATCGAAGCAGGCTTGGCGAAACAGAAGGACGGCGGTGAGCCCTTCGACCTGTTTCGAGACCGAGTCGTGTTCCCCCTCCGGGACAGGGGCGGAGAGGTTATCGGCTTCATCGGCCGTCGCCGTGACGACGCCCAAGGCCCGAAGTACCTCAATACTCCCGAGACGGCGCTCTTCCACAAGGGCGACGTGCTCTTCGGCCTCCATGAGGGCCTTCCACAGTTTGCACGTACCGCGCGTCCCCTTCTTGTCGAGGGGCCGCTCGATGCGATCGCGGTCAACGTCGCTATGCCGGACCTATATGCCGCCGTCGCGCCCTGCGGCACAGCGATCACCGCAGAACAGATCAAGGGAATCGGCGTCCACACCGACCTGGAAGCTTCCGGATTGGTGATCGCGCTCGACGGTGACCCTGCTGGACGAGTCGGGGCAGTCCGAGCCTGGCGCACACTCCACCGCATCACAGGCCCAGTCGAGGCGGCTGTTCTTCCCCAGGGGCAGGACCCGGCCGAGCTTCTGTCGCCGACGAGCCACTCAGGTGTACGCGAGGCGTTACTATGTGTAACTCCCCTTGCTGACCTGGTCGTAGATGAGAGTATTCAGCGATCCGGGGGAGCGCTGGAGTTCGTCGAGTCCCGCCTGGCCGCCGCCCAAGCCGCCGCAGCATTGATCGCCGAGCTGCCACCCGATCAGATCGCCCGGCAGGTAACCCGGGTCGCCGTTCGCACGGGCGTGGACCCAACCGACGTCACCACCTTCGTCGCTTCAGCGATTAGCCCGGACCCATCTGCGGACGCCTGGTCACCTCAGCTTCCCAGCCCTGACAGGCAGAACACCGAGCGCCGAAACCCTTCTCACCCGGCGTCACCCAAACGCACCAATCGGAGGACGACATGAGCCAGCAGCACCCCGACCCGATCGGCGAAGGACTCCAGCACGGAGGACAACGACTCGTTCAGATCGTCTCGGCCGCCGTGGGCGTCCAACAAGCGGTCGCCCGGCGCCGGCACCGGTTGAAAGCGCTCCAGCAAGCTAAGGACGAGCAGGCCCAACGGGCAGAAGCGAAGGCTCAGAGGGCAGCAATGGCAGAAGCCCGCTCGCGTTGGGGACGCGCCCACGACCGCAAATGGCTACGTCAGGCAAACCTGTTGGACGTCGCCGAAGCGTGGGCAGCAGCCGTCCCGCACGCCTCAGGCAACGCTTCCGCCGCTCTGGCCGCCCGCAAGTGTGAGGAACGGCTACGCCACCTGCACCCACACGCGATGAGCCACTACGACCGGTTCCGCAGCGAAGGCAAGGACCCGCTCGACGCAATGACCGAGGCAGCCCCCTTCTTCACCCGAGACCCGAACGTCCGCACCGGTGACCCGGCTGCCCAACGCGGAGAACTGCTTGAAGGCACGGGCGCAGAATGGGCGTCACGATTCCACGGCCCCGAGCGCGGCGACTGGGAAGAGGCTCGCCGGGAGCAGCGCGCGAACCAGATCGCGAACGAACTCAGGACCAAGCTCCGCCTCCACGGGCACGAGCCCCAGCCCGAAGAGCTGCGCACGGTTCTGGAGATCACCACGAACCTGCCCGAACACATCATCGCCAAGGCCGTCCCGGCGAGCCCACGCCCAAGCCGAGGCTCAGATGTAGGGCGCGCTGCAGAGGACTTCCCGCTCTCCATCGACGAGGCGCTGGAGATGAGTTCAAATCAGTCTTCAGGGACACCGGCCACTCACCGGACACCCACCCAGGCACCCGACCGGAACCGTCGGCGAAACCTCTGAAGGAGGAAGAGAGATGACCGCACTACAGAGCAGCGTGTTCGTCTGGCTCGCGCTGATCGGCTTCCTGGTGTTCCTCGCGGTGCTGCCGACACTGATCGCGATCGGCCGCGGTGTCGACGACATCGGCTACATCGTCCTGGTCAACGTGATCTGCTGCGCGACCGTCTTCGGCTGGCCCATCGCTCTGATCGCCGCCATCATGTGGCCACGTCGCTATCCGCGTCCGTCGCGGCGGCCGCCGCATCCTCCGCCCCCGCCTTCACTCGACCGTTTCCGGAGCCGCCTCCAGGAACGAGGTCCGAATGCGTGATGCCACCGCCATCGACGAGCCGCGCCACCCTGCGTCAACGGCGGCCTAATTCGGGCTCTAGTACACATTCCGGTCGGTCACGACGGCGGCGCCGCACTCGTCACCCCTGACACCATGGTCGCGATCAGCGAGGAACGCCTCAACCGCCACCGCTACAGCCCCGGCTGGCAGGCCGCCCTCCTGTACTGCCTGCGCGCTGCGCAAATGACCCTGGCCGACATCGACCTTGTCGTGGTCAGCGGCATCGGCCGTGTCCCGCCCGACCCCGCCGACACCGGGCTGCAGCACCTGGGCATGGACCCGTCCCGCATCGCCATCGTCGACCACCACCTGTCCCACGCCTACACCGCCTACTGCCTCGGCCCCTACGACGAGGCGACGATCCTGGTCGCCGACGGAGCGGGCAACAACGCCGACACCGAAACCCACTACGCCGCCACCCCCGACGGGATCCAACGGCTCAACGGCCACGACCCGACCCGAAGACGCGCGAGCGGGATCGGCGCCACCTACGAAGCATTCACCGAATACCTCGGCTGGTCCGCCCAAGAGGCCGGCAAGACCATGGCACTGGCCAGCTCCGGCGACCCGAACGCCTTCCCCGAACCGCTATTCGACCTGAACGGCACCCGCGTTCACGGACGGCTCACGGCCACCCACGCCATCGGCGTCGTCGACCTGGCCGCGCGCACCGGCTGGGACTTCGGCCCGCCCAGCAGCAAAGGCGGCCACCAGCACGGCATCGACGCCGCCGCCTACCTGCAGTCCCAAGTCGAGCAGACCCTGTCCGCCCTCGTCGAAAACGTGATCGCCGAGACGGGGATACCCAACCTGGCCATGGCGGGCGGGGTCGCCTTGAACTGCGTCGCCAACGACCGGATCCGCCGCCTGCCGTCAGTGTCCGGCCTGTTCGTCCCGCCCCCGCCTCCGACCGCGGACAAGCCCTCGGCTGCGCCCTGTACGGGCTTCATCAACTCACCGGACAGCTCCCACGCCGCCCCATCGCCGACGACTGCTTCGGCCGCCCCTACACCGACGACGAGATCGAACTGGCGCTGAACCGAGACCCCCGCTCCGGCCTGCTCGAACGCGCCGCTACTCCCGTCAGATGGAGCAGGGAGAGCGACATCGCCCAGACCGCAGCGCAACTCCTAGCGGACGGCAAACTGATCGGCTGGCACGACGGCGGCAGCGAACTCGGCCCCCGCGCACTCGGCCACCGCTCCATCCTCGCCGACCCGCGCACCGCCGCCGCACGCGACGCCCTCAACCACCGGATCAAGCACCGCGAACCCTTCCGCCCGTTCGCACCCGCCGTCCTGGACTCCGACGCCACCGACTGGTTCGACCTGGACGCCCCCTCACCCTTCATGCTGCTCGCCCCAACCCGTCCACCACGACCGCACACACCTAGTCCCCGGCGTCGTCCACGTCGACGGAACCGCCCGTGCCCAAACCGTCGATCCCGCCGCCAACCCGCGCTTCACCGCGCTCATCCGCCACTTCGGGACCATCAGCGGCGTCCCGGTCATGCTGAACACCAGCTTCAACGACCGCGAACCGATCGTCGAAACCCCTGCCGACGCCCTGGCCACCTTCCAAGCCACCGACCTGGACGCCCTCTGCATCGGCGACTACCTCGTAGAAAAGAAGCCCTGACCAGCAGAAGGCGACCTGCGAAAATAGGCCCATGGCCACCGCCCGTACCCGCGAAGCCGCCCGCGTGATCGTCCTCAACGACAACGATCAGGTCCTTCTCCTGCGCTACGACGAAGGCACAGGCGTGTTCTGGGCGACCCCGGGCGGCGCCCTCGAACCCGGCGAGACCGGCGCCCAAGCCGCCCGCCGCGAACTCCACGAAGAACTCGGAGTCCAACACATCAGCCTCGGCCCGCAACTCGCGACCCGAGCCAAGGAACACCTCGTCCACGCCGAAGCCGTCCGGCAGGTCGAACGGTACTACGTGGCCCGCATCAACATCGCCGAAGTCGACCCCACCCAGGCCACCCAGACCGACGACATCCTCGCCTGGCAGTGGTGGTCCCTTCCCGACCTCGATCAGACCCAGCAAACCGTCTACCCCCTGGGCCTCACCACGCTCATCCAGCGCTACCTGACAGACGGAGCTCCAGCCACCCCGGCCGCACTTCAGGGATAGCTGACCCCGGTCCAATGCCCGACGTTCCCGCCGATGTCCAGGCCACCTACCGGCACCCTGCTGGCAGCCGGGTTCGACAGCCGCCCTGTGCGGTGACCATGACGCCCCATGACCCGTGGAGCACGAACCATCAGTTCGTCCCGTTCCCACATCTATTCATCAAGACTCCGACAAAAAGGGGTGGATGCGGATGCCAGCTTTATCTCTCATCCGCTGCTGCCGCCTCGTCGGTACGGCTGAGGCGTTCGAGCACCGCCCGTCTGCCGTCCCACAGCCAAGAGGAGTCCGGCAAGATCTTCAAGCTCTCGTCGTAGCAGGCCAACGCCTCGTCCAGCTGTCCGAGTGTCGCCAAGGCGGCGCCCTTCTGCCCCCAGGCCCAGCCCGTCCAGAAGTCATCGGGCTCCGCCGCGGCGAGGGCACGGTCGGCGCAGGTGAGCGCTTCCTCGTGCCGGTCCCACGCGCGCAGCGCGAACGACTTCTTGGCCCAGCTCATCGCCAACCCCGGATCCAGCTCGATGGCGTGGTTGTAGCATGGCAGGGCCTCGTCCGGACGGCTGAGCTCACGCAGGCTGTCGGCCTTGTTCAGCCACGGCTCCGGCACACTCGGGTCCAGCTCGATCGCGCGCTCATAGCAGGCCAGCTCCTCCGCATCGCGCCCGTGCAGCCGATAGTGGATCAGACCCTTGTAGACCAGCAGGTCGCACCAGTCCTCGCCCGTCCGCTGAAGGTCCACGCAGCATTTCATGGCCCGTTCGTAGCGCCCGAGATCGAATGCCGCCCGCAGGATGTTCCAGCACACATCCCGGTTGTCCGGCTCGATCTCAGCCGCCCGTTCCAGGGCATCCATGGCGTCGGCCGGACGCGACAGCGCTAGTAACACGCATCCCTTTTCCAGGAGGGCCGGGGCGTAGCGAGGCGCGACAGAAAGGGCCCGGTCCAGATCCACCAGCGCGTCGGCCTGCCGATTCTGCCGCCGCCGCAGCAACGCCTGGCCGAGAATGTTGTTCTCGTTGCGCGGGTCCAACTCCAGAGTGCGGGCGTACGCCTGCTCCGCTTCCTCGAAGCGATCCAGTTCCCGGAGCGCCACCGCCTTGCCGTTCCACACCCTTACGTCATCTGGCCAGATCACCAAGCCCTCGGTGTAGCAGGCGAGTTGGGCCTCGTGGCGGTCCAGTTGGCCCAGCACCCAGCCGGTGTCCAGCCACGCGTTGACGTCCGTGGGGTCGAGCTCTCGCCATCGCTCGAAGCACGGCAGGGCTTTCTCGAAGTGGCCGAGCTTGATCAGGGTCCCGCCCTTCTGAGCCCACGCCGTGGGGTCGTCGGGCAAGGCATCTATGGCACGGTCGATCCAGGCGAGCGCCTCCTCGTGTCGGCCCAGCTCCCGCAGTGCGCGTGCCTTCCAGTTCCAGGCCCGGACGCCGCCTCGATTGAGTTCGACGGCCCGGTCGTAGCAGGGTAGGGCCTCCTCCAAGCGGTCGAGCACGTGCAGTGCCTCGGCCTTTTGTGACCACGCCCAAGCCCTCATCGGATCGAGTTGGATCGCGCGCTCGTAGTAGGCCAACTCCTCCTCGTCGCGCCCATGCAGATTGCCCTGGATCAAACCCTTGAACACAAGCAGGTCGGCCGTGTCCCCACTCTGCCGATGAGCCTTCTCCCAGTACTCCAAGGCTTGCTCGTAATGCCCGAGATCGAATGCGACCCGCAGGATGGTCACGCAGACATCCCGGTCGTCCGGCTCGATCTCAGCCGCCAGCTGCAAGACGCCAAGGGCCTCGTCCGGACGCGACAACTCCAGCAGCGTGATTCCTTTGTTGTAGAGCGCATCAGAAAAGCGGGGTGCGATGGCCAACGCCCGGTCGAGGTCCACCAGCGCATCGGTATGCCGTTTCTGCCGAATGCGCAGCACGGCCCGGGACAGCAGGATGTTCTTGTTGCGTGGGTCCAGCTCCAAGGCTCGGGCGGCCGCGTCCTCCGCTTCCTCGAAGCGTTCCAGCTCACCCAGGGTGCTCGCCTTCTGTCCCCAGGTGACACTGGTGTCGGGTCGGAGCCGCAGAGCGCGGTCATAGCACTCCAGAGCTTCCTCGCGCCGCTCCAAGCGATAATTGAGAAGGTTTCCCCGGACCAGCCACGCACTCGGCTCGTCCGGGTTCAGCTCAACCGCGCGGTCGTAGGCGGCCAGCGCTTCGCTAGGCCTGTCCATGCCGCGCAGGGCCATGCCGCGCACTTGCCACAGCTTGCTGCGGGTGACATCACTGTCTCCGTCCTGCTCGGCCGTCTGCAGGCCGTGCTCTACCGCCTCCAACGCCTCGTCGTCGCGGTCCAGTCGCTCCAGCCCCACCGCCCTGGATACCCAACCTTCGGCGGTCAGGCGTGCCGGCTCGGGGGGTGCCGGTGCCGGGCGGTCCAGCACCTCGCGGTACACCCCGTCCAACAGTTCACGCACAGCCACGAAGTCAGGCGGGCGGTTCTCCCGATCCGGATCGGTGCACGCTCGGACCAGTTGGTAGAGCCGGGTGCGGCGGGTGCGGCGGTCGATGGTGCGGTCGATGTACGCCTTGGCCCGCCCGTTTGCGGGCGGCAGCACGCCGGTGACCATCTGGAAGAGCACCACGCCAAACGCGTACACGTCAGCGCGGGTGTCCAGAACGACTCCGGGGACGAACTGCTCGGGTGCCATGTAGCGCGGCGTGCCAGCCACCGTCGTATACAGGGCCCCCGCCTCGGCAGGCAACTCGTCCAGACCAGAGAGACCCGCGTCGTCGGACTCGAAAGCACGGGCCAGACCGAAGTCGGTCACCCGCAGCGTGTAATCCTCCGTCAGCAGGCAGTTCGCCGGTTTCACGTCCCGGTGTACCAAGCCCAACTGATCGTGGGCGTGGCGCAGCCCGTCGCACAGGTGCCGGGCAAAACGCAGCGCCTTCGCGGGCGGCAGCGCGCCGTCCGCCATCAGGCCTGCCAGGTCGCCGCCCTCGGCGTACTCGGTGACCACACAGGGCAGCCCCTCGATCCACTCCACGTGGGCGGCGGGAGCGATGTGCCGGTGCGGGCGCAGCCGTACCCAGGTCAAAGCCTCACGCTCGAACCGTGTCCGGTCCGCCTCACTCCACAACAGGCGGGTGTCGTAAGTCTTGAGCACCTTGCGCTCGCCAGTGTCGCTGGCGCGGACCACGTAGACGACACCGAATCCACCGCGGAGCACCTCCAGCACGGTCCAGTGGCCGATGTGCCGACCGCTGCCCAGCCGCTGGCCGACCCGGAAGTTCTCCCGTCCCTGCTGGCCTGGGAGCATGCCGCGCAAACCGGCCTCGGCGCCCGAACAGGACGGCTCGACGGACAGCGCATGGGCGTAGGCGCGGCGCGCCATCTCGGTGCGGCCGAGACCACGCAACGCGCCAGCGAGTTCGACGTGTGCCGCCGCCCTGTCCGGCCGCAGGGCCACGGCCTCGCCCAGCAGACGGCTGGCCTCCTCGAACCGGCCGGCAGCCAGCGCCGCCCGGCCCAACGCAACGTAGCGTCCGTAGTCAGCTTCGGCGTCGACGGTGTCCATGCCCTCTACTCCTGCCGCACCGACCCGGTCTGCTCGATCTACTCAGCGCCGCCGCGATCCAGAACCCAATACGAATCCATCAGCCCGCGTCCTCGCGGCTCCGGCGCTGGCCACCCCTCCCACTATGCGGGACCCAGGCCTGCCGAACCACCCTAAGCGCAGAACTCGGTGCATCCGGTACCCCGACAAACTTGGTGTGACGTTGCCGACCCACCTAAATCAGAGGGCTGCTCCGGATCCGGCTTTCCAGCAGCGTCGCTCCAGGAACACCACGGCGCTTGTAAATGCTGAGGGTAGAACGGATGGACACCAACGCCGACCTGCTCCGTGCGGAGGCCATTCCTTCGGCCAGATCCATCGCTCGGCTCCATGCCGCTACCGCCTCGTTGGCCCGCACTGTGTGGCGAGGCAGCCCCCGAGGTCCATAGGGGTGAGTAGGTGCACGTGGGGAAAGGCGGCCGGGTCCCAGGAGGTGAAGGCGGCGCAGTGCCGTACCTCGGTGCCAGCGTGGTCTCCGAGTTCGGTCAGGGTCCTGGGGGTGGGGGTCCATGGTTCCGGCGGCCGGTCCCTAGTAGCGAGTATGTGGGCTGAGGTTCGCCGTCTCGGCCGAGGGCGTCTTTGGCGGCCAACAGTCTGTGTGCAGCTTGGGAGTTCTTGCCCAGGCCGCGTACGCCCAGGGCGCAGCGTTGATCTCCGCCATGAGTGTCGCTGCTGATGGTCTTCGTCCAGCCAACGGTCGAGACATAAGACCCGGAATCATGATCGAGAATCTATTCGATTGTGGTCTTTCTGGGTCAGATCGCGCGCCACCGAGCACCTCGCGGCCGTCGACGACCTAGTCCTGCACTGACGAAGTGGGCCCCGGCCGGCACTGTGGTTGCGAGGTTCATCGGGGTGCTAAGTAGTGGTGTAGCTGCCAGCGATGTCGGGGCGGCCTACCGGCGTCGGGGACCAGCGAGAGCGCGACAACATCGCACGAGACACGTCGGCTTATGATCCGTCGTGGCGTTCACTGGAGAGTGTCTCGTCGGTCTTGATCAAGACTCCAGTGTCGGTGCGCCGGTAGGTGCGGGTGGCGTTCTTGGCGAGTTTGGCCTCTACGGCGTCGTCGAGGTCGATCCCGCGCATTTCGGCGATGCTGACGAGGAACAAGAGTGTGTCGGCGAGTTCTTCGCCGAGGTGGTCGGGGTTCTTGCGAGCGGCTTCGAACGCTTCGGACAGCTCTGCGTGGGCGAGCGCGAACTCCAAGGGCAGGTCTGTGGTGTTGAAGCCCTTGGCGACCTTGTTGTCCCACGTCAACTTCTGGATGTCACGCAGCTGCATCGGGGCCCCTGGAGTGCTGGTGATGCTCTCGGTGCGGTTGGGGACCGACCCTACAGGCGCGACAAGTAGCGAGGGTGTGAGTTGGGTGAGATGTGTTGTTGAGCAGGTCAGGCGCGGATCAGGGGACGATGGTAGTGGTGGGAGCGTGCGTCGTGAGCTTGGCGAAGACCTCGTCGTAGCTGCTCACGATTGCGGTGAGAAGGGTGATTTCGGGGGCGATGCCATCACGTCGGCGGAGGCGGTCCGCGATGACTTCGGGCGGGGCGGTCACGTGGACGAGGAGGCCTCCCCGGGAGCCGACGACGGCGGCAAGGTCGCGCGCCTGGGCGAGGGTGAGGCGGGACCGGCCGTGCAGGAGCGGCCCGTACACCAGTTCGCTGATGAAGGAGCGGTCCAGGACCAGCCGTCCGGGCAGGGCGAGGAGGTTGTAGTAGCGCTCCGCCAGGTCGATGCCGTCGGGGGTGCGGGTGGCGTGGGTGAGGTGGTATCCGTGCTGTTGGACGAGCTTGCCGGCCAGAGTGGTCTTGCCGACGCCGTCGCAGCCTTCCAGGACGATGACTTCGTGGCGGGCGGCCCAACCCGCCAGGTTCGCGCTCATCGCCCCGCAGTCAGGAGCAGGAGGTCTTCGGGTTGCTCGAAGGTTACTGTGAGCCCGTATTGGATCATCAGGTTGCGGTAGTTGGGTTCGCGGCCGTCGGCGAAGGTCCACCAGCTGCGCGGGGTCGGCGCGTAGACCGGCCGTCCCGCCGCCGCGCAGGCTCCGATGACCAGGGCCGCTCCGGGTGGCGTTTCGGGTCCGCGCACGTCCACGATCGCGATGCTGGACGTGGCCAGGGCCGCCCAATCTGATTCAGCGCGATCTAGGGTGCTCCCGCCGTCTTCGAACCGGCCGGCGAGGTGGATGCCCCAGCCGGCGCTTTGCAGAAGCTCGGCGGTGTCGAGTACTCGGGCGTCCAGGCTGTAAGGGGACGGTTCGAGGTAGGCGGTGCGCCGCCTCCCGTCGCCTTTGGGGAACGGTGACCGGGTCTCGGGTGGTGTGTGAATGGCGTGGACGGTCTGGTCTATGAGGTCGTCGACAGTGGCCAGGTTCTGGGCGAGGAAGGCGGCGTAAGGAGCGGTCCGGGGGACTGGTGCATGCCCGAGACGGTGCGCTCTGATGACGGCACAGGTGGTGACCGTCAGGAGCGGGTCAGGGAAAGGTAAGCGGGTGCGGCCGCCGGGGGAGGGCCCGTGGGTGATGAAGTCGCTGGTGACGGCAATGACGGGGATGCCGCGGGCGGCGGCGTAGCCGATCTCCATGCAGACGCCGTCGTCGAGGCTGGGCCCGTGGAGAAGCGCGGCCATCGCGGTGATGTCGTCCAGGCGTTGGGTGTCGAGTTCGAACAGCCGCCGGCCTTTGACTTCGGCGATGAGGTTCTCCTCGTCGGTGTCGCAGAACGGTAGGAACACCGAGCCGGGTCCGTGTTTCTCGGCCAGGCGTTGGGCGAGGGCGGCGGCCAGGGCCCGGTCGTGGGCGGCGAACAGTCGGTGGGCGACGTAGTACCGGGTCACTGGGGGAGTCCCTTCAGGTGCGATATCGAAGACCTGGGGATGCGGCGCGGTGGGAGGCAGCGGTGACCGCGCCGGTCAGTGCGTCGTGGTCGCTGGCGCCGGAGGCTGTGAGGGCGAGGAAGGTTCCGGTGAGGGTGTCGCCGGCTCCGGTGACTTCCCGTGTCGAGATCGTTGGGGGAACAGCTGTCGCGGTCTGCGTGCCGTGCCGGCGCAAGACGGCTTCGTGTGGACCGTCGGACACCACCACGGCGGGCAAGGTGGCGAGGTCGATATGGCGGGCCAGAAATTGCTGTTCGGCGGTGTTGACGAAGACCATCCGCGCGAAGGGAATCACTGCCTGGGCGGCGGCTATCTGCTCGTCCGCGCTGGCCAGGTGGAAATCGACGCTGAACTGTCGCGCGAGCTCCAGCAGCCGGCGCAGGATTTGGATGGTGTCGAGAGGGCGGCGGCAGGCGACATGCCACTGATCGACCTCCGCGTCTTCCAACGCAGTCAGCGCGTGGCTGGTCAGGTCGGCGGCAACTCCATAGTCGCTGTGCACGCTGACGACCCGGCCGTCGCGGTCGTAAGTGAGGTCGAACCGGCAGTCCAGGCCACGGACGGTTGATACGTGGCGTAAGTCCAGGCCGTCCAGGCGGGGATCGCTGCGCAGGCGGGCGAGACCGTCGCCGACGATCGCGACTGGCCGCGCGAGCAGGTCGGCGCGTGCGGCGGCGAGCGCGACGTACAGGGCTGCGCCGCCGAGAAGGCGGTGCGTGCGGCGGCCTGGGTAGCGGGCGGTGTCGATGGAGATGTTCCCGATCACGCCCAGGACGGTCATGGGATCGGTCCGGTGTGGCGGCAGTCCAGGAGATCGGGACAGACCGGCCGCCGAGTGCACAGGCGGACGCTCGTTGGTTTGTTGAGGTAGAGGCGCTTGAAGTAGATGAGGACCAAGTGCAGCCACCAGGTTGGTTCCGCCTGCTCGGGCAGCGTGACCGCGTAGCCGTGCTGGGTGATCAGGGCGCGGTATCGGGGAGCGTGGCGGGTGGCGCAGGCTTCCAGCAGGCCCCGCATGCGTTCGTGGGCGTGGGGTACCTTTTCCAGCCGAATCCCGAGCGTGGGGGCGAGTAGATCGACCATGCCGGAGTCGACCGGGATGATCCCGCAGTGATAGCCACGGGAGTACAGGGCGGCGCATTGGGCGATCTTGTAGGAGGCGCCGGTCACGTTGTCCGCAAAGTCATTGATGAACTCGGCGGCGGGTCGCCTTAGCGCCTCGTCGAGGCCTCGCTCGTCCAAGAATCGGCGCAGGGAGTGCAGGTAGCCGATGCGCGTTTCGGTTAGACCGATGGATCGGACGACCGTGGTGATACGGGTGTCGTCCATGGCGGTCAGCTGGTCCCAACCGTGGGAGTCGGCCGCCTTCACCACCGCGGCGTAGGTGTCGATCATCGTGTAGGAGACGCGGCTGCTCCAACCGGCGACCAGCATCCGTATCCGCGGGTCGGTGACGAACGTCGGCCACCACCGGTTGTCGTCATGGTTGGCCTCTACGGCCCCTCGCACGTCCCGCTGCGCGGCGGCCACGGTGACCATGTCGGTCACCCGCTCGGCCAGGTCCGTAGAGAACGTGGTCGGTCGCTGAATAGGGGTCATGGTGCCTTCCTGGTGGCGTGCATGCAGATCGCGAGGTTCGAGGAGATGAGCGGGCGGCCCAGCGTGCGACGAAGCTGCTGCAGGGCGATGCGCGTCGGCCAGGCGGTGCAGGACAGGACGACCGCGTCCGCTCTGTCCACGGACCCGTCGATGAGGCCGTGGACCAGATCGGTGATCTGAGCGGGGGCGAGGTCGGCGTACCCGTCGTCCAAGTCGAGAGACGCCGAGCCGGTAACCGTGATTCCTGCTGCACTGAAGGCCTCGACCTCGATCGCGGTGACCTGTTCGGGGTAGGGGGTGGCCAGCGCAATGGAGCGAGCCCCGAACTGGTCGAGTGCGGCGAGGAGCGCGTCGAACGCGGTGATGACCTCCACTGGTGCGCTGGCCGTCGCCTGCTTCACCGCGTTCTGCTGGGTGAACGATGCCGACGTGCAGGCCAGGTAGATGCGCTGGAGCGGTAGCCGGGACAACTGGTGGAGCCCGCCCGGTGTGGCCTCGATCAGCCCGGTCAGGAAGTCGCCGGTCAGCGCGGTCTCCTTGTTTGGTGGGGCTAGGCGGGCGTAGTGCCATACGACCTGCCTGTCCGTCCAGTCCGGGAGCTCGGTCTCCACCATGACGTTGGCCCACGGCACCAGCACCCCCATGTGGTCGACCGGGCCTTGCGGCCTGCGCCGCGGGCGACGCAGGTTGTCAGGCCGCGGCATCGCCGACCCGTTCCTGTGGGCGGCCATAGAGGAAGCGAGGCCCGTGCCCGGTGACGACCATGTCGCTCGGCGCGTAAAGCGGCCACGCTTGATCGGGATCGATGATCTGGATGGAGTACGAACCCAGCCGGCGGTGCCAGGTCCCAAGATCGTTGACGAAGAAGGCGTGGGTGCCGGCGATACGCTGCCCCGTCGGGTAGACGCGCTTCTTCATGGGGGCGTCGAAGACATGGGCGATGTCGGCATTCCAGGTGGCGAAGTGCTCGGCCGACGGCGGCGGCTGTAGGTCGTTGAGCGCCGCGAGCGGGGTCCCGGGGTAGGCCCGCGCTTTACGTACGTTGATGCGGTGGCACATCAGCCCGGCATCCAGGATCCCGGTCAGGCCGGCGAGGTTCTCGTAATGGGTGCGGTGGGTCTCCCCGGGCAGCCCGTAGATGAGGTTCAAGCCGGGCAGCAGCATCGGGAGCCCACCTGGCCCCATCTCGGCACCGACGGTGTTGACGTGCTCGATCGCGCGCTGGAGGATCTTGGGGGTGCAGGTGAGGGTGTTCGCCTCGATCACCACCGGGTCGAATGACTCGATGCCCATCGGCGCGCAGTTGCCCTCGCTGCAGTACCGCGTGACCAGCCCGGCGATCTTCGCGCCCGCCGGGGACGCCACCGCAAGCGGATCGGCGTTGTCGATGTGCAGCACCTCCAGCTCCGGCGCGGTCTGCCGGATCCCGGCCAGCAGCGACTCGATCACCACCGGATCCCGATGGGCGTAGGAGAAGAAGCAAGTCTGCTGTCCCAGCCGGAAATGCCGCACCCCGGCGGAGTACAGGGTGGCGACCTCGGCCAGGACGTCGTCGACCGATCGGAAAGCGACCTGGGCGGCCTTGACCGGCTCGTTGCAGAAGTCGCAGAAGCGGCGCCGGGTGCAGCCGCGGTAAAGCTCCACCTCGGCCACCGGCGTCCAAGCCAGCTGGCTGATCAGTCCGTCCAGCGGTAACCGATCGGCGGCGAGCTGCTCATACAGCGCGGCCTGACGGCTGCCCAGGAGCAGGTTGCCGGAGGTGACGGTGTGGGTGTGGACGGCGTCGAACAAACCGCCGTAGGCAGCGGGATTGTCCAGAACGTAGGAACCGAGCGGACCGAGCAGGACCCTGCGACCGCGAGTGCAGGCCAGGGCCCGAGCGATCTCATCGGTGGAGCCGTTGACCGCTTGAAGGTGCACCGACGGAACTGCGTCACCGCCGATGACCACGGTCACCTCGGCGTCGGCGAGCAACTCCAGCGTCTGCTCCCGGTTTACGGTCGCCGAGTAGGTCAGTGGATCCGAGAGCGGCGGCTCCGTGAACGCGCGGCCTCCGTTCAAGGTCCAGCGCACGTCATCGATCGTCAGATAGGCCACAGCTGCACCAGGGTGCGCGGTGGCCAATGCTTGGTAGGCGGTGCGGGAGTAGGTCGACAGGTAAGGCGGGACACCGAGCCCCGACGGCTCGACGGTGTAGCAATCGAGAATCACACACGTCTGCGGGTTGGTCGGCATGAGTGTTCGCCTCTCATCCGGTTCACCTGGTGACCGCGACGGTACGCCGGGTGAGCCCCGGTGGTATCGGCTGCATTGAAGAGTTGGCGGATTGGCCGTTTGCTGCCACCGCGATCACCGCGTGGATCTGTGCAGTGCTGAAAGCACGTCGTGAAGATTGATGTCGGTATGGTCTTTGAACGACTCCCACGCGTTGAGCGTGTCGGCAACTGCGGCGATAACCTCGGCGGGCAGTCCCACTTCACTGAGCGCTTGAGCGGTATCGCGCATCTCTGGCTCCCAGCGCCATGCACGGCCAGCGAGAGCCGGAAGCCTCGTAGGTTCGGCTGCGGGGTGCGACCACCCCTGGACGCTCTCGGTCAACGCCTCGCCCACCCCATAGTCGGCAGCTAGGGCGTGACCGAGGGCGGCGAGCACACGGGAGCCTTTCTGAACTACCGCTTGCGCTGTCTTCAACCCAGACGCCTGGCCAATCTGCGGGCCGAGCGTACGAAACTCCACAGCCGTACCGGCGAAGAGGTCACCGAGCAGTGCGAGGGATTCTTCCGGGCCAGAGGCGAAGAAGCGGGTCGGCGCGGCGGGATGGCGCTCTACTGGGGGTGCACCAATCACGCAGCCATCCACGACCTTAACGTCGGTCATTATTGAGGCGATGGCTTCCACTCGACCAGGCTTGATCGCATTTGCTTCGACATAGACGCCTTTGAAGTCCTCAGCCCGCACGGCTTGGGCTGTTGCTTCGGCGTAGGCAGGCGGCACGAGCGAGACGATCACCTCACTGGCCTCGACCAACTCCGTCAACGATCTTGCCTCAAGTCCCGCCTCACGGGCCCGGTCCAGCGATGCGTCGCTGCGCCCGTCGGGGCACCACAAAACACGCGACCCACCCAAGCGAAGCTGAGCGCCGATGGCGGCACCCATCTGCCCTGGGTGCAGCAGGCCGATAATCCTCGTCACGCGTTGACCTCCGCCTGGGGCAGGCTCAGGCTCTGCCGAGAGTAGTGGATGTAGTCATGCAACTCCTCGCGAACTTCACGCAGTGGCTGAATAGCACGACAGGCCGGTTGCTCCAGAATCGCGGTGAGTTGCAGCATGCGTCGCACTATGATCTCGATGCGCCTTCGCTGCATGGCAGAGAAGACAGGACGCAAGTTCGCCTCGATCCCATCGTGTTCACCACGCAGAAGCCGCGCGGTGGCCAGATCTAGGAGGGTTAGACTCATTTCTCCACTGCGTCGACGCTCGTCCGCTTCTACTCCGTAGAGCTCCAAGGCGCTGAGTGCAGCGTCTTCGGCTTGGGCGGCACGTTCCCTCATCCCCAAGCCGATGTGCGCGGAGGCGGTCCAGAACCATGACTTCGCTTGGGGGAAGGTCAGGATACCCGGAAATTCATCGCGTTGATCGTCCTGGCGCAGCTCTTCGACTTTGCGCAACGAGGCATCGGCCTTGCTTATCTCGCCCAGCTGCGCCAACGCGCGGGCGCGAATGCCATAGGCGCGAAGCAATGTTGTTCCCTGTGCGCCGGTGAAGCTGCAGGCATATGCTGCATGTTCTGCTGCATCGTGGGGGCGACCGTCCCAGTAGGCGATGAGCGCGTGCAAGCTCCTTGACCATGCGCGCAGGGTTGCATCCCCCACTAGTTCGGCGTGGAGGTCGGAGACGCGAAGGTGGGTCTGCGCTGCGGCCATGCCACCAAGATCAAAGCTGGCGTTGGCCATGACGACTGACAACCAGCCCGCGATGCGGTGCAAGTCATGGATCTGCATGGGTCTGTGGCACTGCTCGCGCAGGGTCCACGCCCGTAGACGCAGTTCCTTTGCCCTCATCAGTGTCGGCAGGACGGGGGTATAGGGGTAGGCGCCGGCCACGGCATGCAGCGCGGCTTCCAACTCGTCGATGGTGTAGGACCCGATGGGGGTGTCCATGCGGGCCCCGTAGCGTTGGGATTCCTCGGCACACACCGCCACGGCCTGCTCGGGCATCAACGGCCGCGCATGTTCCTGCCGAACAGACTGGGCCTCTACTTGGCGGTAACTGGGAGCAAAGCCGAGACACACAGCATCGCTCGCAAAGAAACGCGAGAGCAGGTCGAGGTTGTGCGGCCCCGGACGGCTGCCGGCCTCCCAGTTCTGCCAGCTCCGAATGTCAAGCCCGGTTGCAGAATGTCCTTGCTCGATCTGCCACCGACGAATGGCGTCTACCGCGTCATCGACGCGCCGCCAGCCGTGGGCCAGCCGCATCGATTTGAACCGCGTGTGATGACAGTGCTGTCGAATCTGGTCAGCCAGCCCGTGTGGATCAACCTCCTCCTGCCCGCGCTCGGCTAGGACTCGTGCGCGCAAGTCCAGGGCGCACTGGATCGGGTGCGGCTCACGGCTGCTGTCGGACATCATCCTCGCCTTCGCCGGAGGTCAAGGCCACGACCAGATTCTACTTCGAAGAGCCTCATTCCGCATCTACTGAAATAATCATTCACCACTTGTGAACTATTTTTTCGCCGAGAGCGCGAACGATCTTCACCCCTCTGGAAATTAACTCTCGCTAGATGCCCTCAGAGCACACCTGGTCTAATCCTTGAGAATCAGGCATCTCCGCAGCAGAGAAGGCGGTCTCATGGGTCCCCGAGCCAGGACGTTTGCTGGCAGGCCGGTCAGTTTTGTCTCGGCTCGTCAACGGGGTGTCGACGTTCTGCGTGAAGTGGACTGTGGCGATGAATCACTGGAGGCCGCCGCCCACCCTTCGCAGGGCCACTCAGGGCGAGCGCGGCGTCAGGGAACCGTCCTTAAGAACCGCCCCTCTCGGGTCCTTCGCTTCGTCCGTATTGAGGACCCGACGATAAGTCGGTTCCCGTGCAGAAACCGCTCCGCCATCGACGCCGGCCAGCCGAGCGTGGGGCCTGTATGTGGCTTTCTGCTCGGCGGCAAGGGGCAACTACCCGCCGACCGCAAGTTCGTGGAGCTCACACTCACTCCGGCTAATCCGCCTGCGGCCGTCCTCGCAAGTCCGGTCCTGTCGGTATCCCCACACTCACCAAGAGAAGCATCCCGCCCCGCGCGGAAGTGTCACTGGGTGTGCTCCCTCCCCTGGATGGGCCGTTCGCACCAGGCCCGCACGTTGCCGTGACCTCTCCACGCCGAAATCTACATAGGAACCGCGTCATGCCCGCACTCAAACTCCTCTCCGTGGACGTCGCCAAGGCTGTGCTGAGGCAGGATTTCCCCGGCTGGCGGATCATCGTGTCCGACGAAGGCCGCTGGTGGGGCCAGCTCTGGCCGTTGCCCCGCGACCAGTTCAACCGTGTGAACCTGGTCGACGCCGACACCGCCGAGGGCCTTCGCGCCGAACTCGCCCGGGCCGTGGCCGGGAGCCCACGGTGACCGACCAGGAGTTGACGCCGGGAGGGGCGCTGGATTTCTCTCAGGCCAGCCCGGCTCGGACCTACAACGCGCTGCTGAAGGGCCGGACGGCGTACGCGGCGGACCGGGAGGCGGCCGACAAGGTGCTCGCGATGGCGCCCGACGCGCAGCTGGTTGCGCGGGAGAACTTCCGGTTCGCCGGCCGTGCTGCTGCATGGGCGGTGGCCGAGTTCGGGATCGGGCAGGCCGCCGATATCGGGGTCGGTGTCTTGGACGCCGATATCGAGCTGCCCAGCGTGGAGGACTGCGTCCGTCAGGTTGACCCCGAGGCCCGGGTGGTCGCCTTTGACAACGATCCGGTGGTCCTGGCCCACGCTCGCAGCGGCCGCAGCTACGGGCGCGTTCTGCACGGTGATGTCACCGACCTGGACACCGTCTTCGGTAACCCCGAGCTGGGCGATGCCCTGGACCTGTCGGCCCCGCTGCTCGTGGTGCTGGCCGCGGTACTTCATTTCGTCGCCGAGCCCGCCGCGGTGATGGCCGAGCTCGGGCGGCGGCTGGCGCCCGGCAGTGTGGTGGTGCTGTCCCACGCGACCACGACCGACACCGAGACGCGCCGTGTCGCCGGCATGACCAAGGCCTACGACAACGCCTCCAGCCATATCCGGTTCCGGCCCGAAGAGGAGATTGTGGGGCTGGTCGATGGCTGGGACCTGGTCGATCCTCCCGGGCTGTGTGATGTGGCCGAATGGGGGCTGCCCGAACCGCACGACGGCCAGGTGGGTGAGCACGTCCGGGTTGTCGGCCTGGTCGCGGTCCGCCCCGACCACCACGGCCAGGGGCGGAAGCGATGACGCCCCATGCTGACCACCAGCCGGTGCTCGACGACGAGTCCGTGGTCGTGACTTCCGCCAGGGTGTGGAACTACCTGCGCGGCGGAAACGACGACTACCTCATCGACCGCAATCCGGTCGATGAGGCCTTGGGGGCGTGCCCGGAACTGCCGGAGGTTGCAGTGCACTCCGGGCGGTTCGTGGCACGCGCGCTGGATCATCTGGTCGGCCGGTGCGGTGTCGGGCAGGTGCTGGATGTCGGTGCGGGCATTCCGTTGGGCGACGCGCTGGGGTCGTGCACGCACCGGATCGCGCAGCGGATCAATCCGGCGGTGCGGGTGGTGTATGTCGACACCGATCCGCTGGTGCTCGCCTCCTGCCGGGCTTTGTGCTGCGGCGATACCGGTCGCGGTCCGGTCAGCGCGGTCGAGGCCGACGTGCGTGATCCGCGGGAGCTGTTGCGGCGGGTGGAGCGGGTGCTGGATCTGGCCGAGCCGGTCGTGGTGGTGGCGGCGCATGTGCTGACCCATCTGTCCCACGAAGGTGCGGCAGCGGTCGCCCAGGGGCTGGTCACCCCGTTGGCCACGGGCAGCTATCTGGTGGTTGCTGAACCGATGGCCGGGCTGCAGGGAGAGCCGGTCCAGGCGGCGCTGGATGCGATGGCCGCATTCGGTGCGCCCGCTGCTTACGCCCGCACGCTGTTGGAAGTGCGCGAACTGCTCCCGGGGCTGCGGCATCTGGACCCTGGCGTGGTGCCGGTGTCGTGGTGGCGCCCTGACCAGCCGGTGGAGCAGGAGCCCTTCGTCCCGGCTCTGGGTGGTGTGGGGCAGCGGATGCCGCGCGGGTGGTGGCGATGACCGCCGGCCGGTATGACCACCAAGAGGGCGCCCGCATCACCGACACCGACCAGGCGCGTCACCTCGTCGACTGGTGGGCGCACTACCTGCCGGCCGGGTCCTGCATAGCGATCCGCGGCGGCGCCGGGGCGGGGAGGGGGTCATGACCGGTGGCGCGTATTTCAGCTGGGACCCGCATCTTCCCGACACTCCCGGTTTCGACTGGGCCGCGGCCAAGCGTGACCTTTGCGGCTTCGATACCGCTACGCCGTCAATGAGCCGTGTCTGGCATTTCTGGCTCGGGGGGAAGGACCGCTATTCGGCTGACCGGTGTTTCGGCGAGTACGCCGAGGCGCTGTATCCGCAGATCGTGGACGTGGCGCACCACCGGATCGCGTTCCGGGCGCGTGCGGTGCGGGCCATGGTCGGCGAGTACGGCATCGGCCAGATCCTGGTGGCCGGGGTCGATCTGCCGTTGCGGGATGAGGTCCACGACATCGCGCACCGGCTCGATCCGCTGGTGCGCGTGGTGTACGCCGATGCCGACCCCTGGGTCATGGTGCATGCCAGGGCGTTGCTGGATTCTGGCTGGGCGGACGGTTGCGTGCACCTGGACGCCGGGCCGGCCGATCCTGAGGTGCTGCTGAGCAGGGCCGCGGAGGTTGTGTACTTGGCCGAGCCGGTCGGGGTGCTGCTGATCAACAGCCTGGACGGTCTGGATGACCCCGTGGCCGCGCACGTCATCGGGGTGCTGGGCGGTGCGCTGCCGCACGGGAGCTGTGTCGCGATCTGTCAGCTGACCGGTCAGACCGGTGAAGGGCTGGCCGCCCTGGGGTCTTTGGGGGCCAGGCGGATTCCCGGTCTGCCGCATGCCCGCACTCCCGCCGGTGTGCGGGCGCTGTTCGCCGGGTTGGAGCTGGTCGGGCCGGGCGTGGTGTCGGCCTCGCAGTGGCGGCCCGAGCCCTCCCCGTGGCAGCCGGGGCCGGTCGATCTGTGGTGCGGCCTCGGCCGGGTTATGCGTGATCGGGCCCACTGGCCCGCTACGACCTCCGGAGCGATGCGATGGTGACATCAGACTCTGCCAATCTCGTCTCCTCCAGCGGCGGCCGGGAGCTCGTCCAGCAGCCCGAGCACGCACATGCGCTGGCCGATCGCCTCACCGCCCGGGGCCTGCGCGCCTCGGGCGCACCGCACCGGGGGAGCCCGGCGGGTGCGATGGCCGTCTCGGCGCAGCGCGTGGACGTCCACCCATACGCGGGGCGATTGGTGGTGCTGCTCCCGGGCCCCCGCGATGACGATGGCCTGTTGTGGCATTGGCCGCGGCTCTACACCAGGTACGAGCACACCGGGGCGCACTGGTTCCAGCCGTTCGCTCCGGCCTGGGCCTATGACGCCACCGCCGCATTGATCGAGGCGGCGATCGAGGCGGACCTTCGCCGCCGTGGCCGCTGGGAGCACACCTCGGCCGCGGGGGCGGGTGAGGACGCTGAGTTCGAGCGGCAGTTCCTCGCCCGGATGGGGCGGCCGCTGCATCTGCTGATCCACCGCACCTTGGTGTTGCTGGACTCGGTGGAGCGGGAGGTGGAGGACACGGTCCTGCTGCACGAGCTGTTCAAGATCGATCATTTGACGACGCGGGCTTTGCGGGGGGTGGAACGCCAGGCGGTGCTGGGTGGTGCGACGGCGCGGCAGGTGAACCAGCCGCTGCTGCTGGGCAAGGTGATGCGTCAGGCGGTCGCGCAGATCGAGCAGTACGGGCGGGTGCGGGTTCAGGTGCCGCCCCCGCAGGTGGAGGCGGACCTGCCGGGGTACGCCGGCCCGGAGATCGGGCTGCTGCTGGCCGAGCTGGTGGAGAACGCCACCAAGTTCTCTCCGCCCGGTACCCAGGTGCAGATGGTGGCGGTCCCGGCCGCCGACGGGGTGAGCATCGAGATCACCGACCGGGGGCCGCTGGCGATGTCGGCCGACCAGTACGCGGCGCTGAACCGGCTGCTGGCCGACCCCGACACCGTCGGTCTGCGCGAGCAGATCATCGCCGGGCCGATCGGGCTGCTGGTGGTGTCCCGGCTCGCGCAACGCCACGGCATCCAGGTCACGCTGCGCCCGGCCGAGCCGGAAGGGACGCAGGCTACGGTCACCATCCCGGCCGCGCTGCTCACGGCGCCCCGGCCCGCCGCACTGCGGCCGGCCACCGCTCCTGCGGCCGCACCTGCCGGGAACAGCGGCGCCCGCGCGCACCTGCCCCGCGGTACCGTCCGGTCACCCCTCGGACCGGCGACCTCCCCCCCGACCGCTCCGCCGGAGGGCGCGGTCATACCGCCGACCGCGCCCCCGGACATCCACGACCTCGCCCCCGCCCACAGTGAGGTCGAGGCACGGCCCGTGCTTCCCCAGCGCTCTCGACGGCGCCGTCCGGAGGGCCCGGCGGAAGCCGAGGACGGCCAACAAACCGCCAGTCACGCGGCCACGAGTCAGGCGGGCGGGCAGGGCCCAGAGCGGAAAAGCGGGCCCAAGCGGGGACCGGTGCCTGGCCTGCTGGCCGACTTCGCCGGGGCGGCCCGCCCTCGCCCGCAGGCCGATGACCCGGCTGACCAGGGACCTGGGAACTCCGCGTCCCCAAGCGCCCAGCCCGCCACCCCGCCGGTCGACCCGCCGGTCGACCCGGCGGTCGACCCGGCAACCGGGCATCCGCCGATATGACCACGCGACCAGTAACCCGTCCCCCTGCTGATCGGCCGCTCCCAGCCGTATCCGCCGACCTCTACCAGGAGAGTTCCTCGATGACGATCCCCCCGACCACTGCCGCGTCGCCTCCGACCGCTCTCGCCGGACCCGGGAGCGCGCCGGCGGGTGTATTGAGACAGGACCTGGGATGGCTGCTGGACAACTTCCGCGCCGAAGTGACCGGTACCCAGGCCGCGTTCCTGCTGGGGCGGGACGGGTTGGTGCTCGCGGTCTCCGGCCTGACCACTGACGAGGCCGACGTTGCCGCCGCGGTGTCCGCGGCGCTGTACTCCGCCGCCGCGGCTTCCGGAAAGATCACTTCCCTGCAAGACGACGACGTCCAGCAGGTCGTCGTCGAGCGCAATGCCGGATACACGATCTTGATGAGAACCCCCGGCCAGCACCCCGACGCCCCGGCCGATCGCGGTACCGGCGCCGCCGGGGATCTGACGGCACCGCAGGCCGAGCGTGCGGTGGTCGGGTGCGTGCTGGGCGTGCTGGCCGAACCCGACGCCCACACCGGCCTGGTCGCGAACGGGATGGCCACCTTGATCGGCAGCGTCGCCCGGCACCTGGGCACCGCGACCCGCCCCAGCACGCCCAGCACCGACACCCTCTTCACGCCGGAGAACTCCAGCAACGCCCCGGTGGAAGCCGCGGGCGAGAACGGGGGGTCCGGCGATGAGCAGTGACCCCCGCCCCGGCGCACAACCGGGCGCCCAGGCGAGTGCCCGGCGCGGTGCTCAGGTGTCGCCGGTCTCCCAGGCGTGGGTCGATCAGGATGTACAGCAGCTCCGGCCCTACGTGGTCGTGGCCGATGGCCGCGCCGCCCCCCGGCACCAGATGCGGGTGGACACGGTACTGACCGCCACCAACACCGCCAGAACCAGCACCGATCGCACCGGCACCGGCGGGGCGGGGGGCTTGGTGCCCGAGGCCGCGCACGCCCTCGGGCTGTGCCGCGCGGGCGGCTGCTCGGTCGCCGAGATCGCCGCCACCATCGACCAGCCCATCCTGGTCACCAAGACGCTCCTGTCGAACCTGATCGACGACGGCGCACTGGTCATCGCGCTGCCCGCCGCACAGCCCGACCTCGACACCGGACGCCCGAGCCCGCACCTGCTGCAGGCGCTGCTGGAGGGCCTGAAAGCCTCATGACCTCACTGTCACCTGAGCGGGCTTGCGCGGGCGACCGGATCGCGCTGAAGATCCTCATCACCGGCGGTTTCGGCGCCGGGAAGACGACCATGGTCGGCGCGCTCAGCGAAATCACGCCGCTGAACACCGAGGAACGCCTCACTGCCGCCAGCGCGCACGTCGACTCGCTGACCGGGGTGGACGGCAAGACCACCACCACGGTGTCGCTGGACTTCGGTCGCCGCACCTTCACCAAGCCGCTGCCGATGACGCTGTTCCTGTTCGGCACCCCCGGCCAGGACCGGTTCGACTTCATGTGGGACGAGCTGGCCTGCAACGCGGTCGGCGGGGTCGTGCTGGCCGACACCCGCCGCCTGGCCGATGCCTTCCCCGCGCTCGACTTCTTCGAACAGCGCCGCGTCCCGTTCGTCGTGGCGGTCAACCAGTTCGACGGCGCCGCCTTCCACTACCCCGCCGATGTGGTCCGCACGGCGCTCGACCTGCCCGCCGAGGTACCGGTGGTGGACTGCGACGCCCGCGATCCCCACTCGGCCAAGACGGTGCTGATCACCTTGGTCGCCCACGCCCTGGCCGCCCGCACCTGAACCCCGAACCCCCCTTTCTGGGAGCCACCTGTGCCTGACGACACCCCCACCGGCACCACCGGGGCCGACACCGAGCTTCACCAACGGATCCAGCTGCTGACCGACCTGGGCCTCGGCGAGGCCACCGACAGGTTCGACGCCTTCGCCGCCGACCTGGCCCGATCGTTCGCCGCCCAGCTCGGCGCAGGCGCCGAAACCCCCTACGCCATGGTCAACCTGGTCACCCACGAACAGCAGTTCATCGGGCTGCACTGCCCGGCCGGCAAACCCCCGGTCGGGCGGACCATGTCCCGCGAGCACGGCTACTGCCCCGAAGTCGTCGAACGCCGCAACGCCCTGGTGCTGCCCGACGTGTACGCCCACCCCCGCTTCGCCGGCAACCCCGTGGTCGACCAGATCGGGATCCGCACCTACGCCGGCGCTCCACTCATCGATCCACTCACCGGCATCCTCCTCGGAACCGTGTGCACCGTCGGAACCACCGGCCTGCCCCTGGACACCGGGGAACCCTCTCGCGTCCTCATCAAAGAGCGCGCCGCCCGGTTCTTGAAATTCATCGGCCGCACCATTACCCCCAGCACCCGCCGGCACGCCAACCGCCATTCCAACCGCGGCACCGGCGACCCAACCAGCCACCCAACCGGCCACGGCACCACCGCCACTCCAGCCCCTGGCTAGCGGCGGCAACCAGGGGTGATGACGTCTGCCGGGTCCGACCGTCCGGCAGCAAGCTCCACGACGGAAAGGGGACGTCCGTGTTGTTCGAGACCGATGACCACCAGCGACTCCGCCAGCAAGTGCGTGACTTCGCCGAGGGCGAGGTCACGCCCCACGTGGCCCGCTTGGAATCCTCCGCCGCCGTCGACACCATCCTGCCCACCCTGATCGCCGAGCAAGGGTGGATCGGAGTGACCATCCCCCGCGAGTACGGCGGCATGGCCGCCGGGCACCTCGCCAAAACCATCATCATCGAGGAGCTGTCCCGGGTGAGCGGAGCGGCGGGCGCCATCGCGCAGGCGTCACAGCTTGGCGTCGCCAAAATCCTGCACTTCGGCACCGAACAGCAGAAACAGCAGTGGCTGCCGAGGATCGCCGCCGGCACCTGCCTGCCCACCATCGCCACCACCGAAGCAGGATCGGGCGGCCACGTGCTTGGGATGCAGGCCACTGCCCAGCGCGATGGCGACCACTACATTCTCAACGGCTCCAAGAAGTTCGTCGGCAACTCCCATGTGGGCCATGTCCACGGCGTCATCGTCCGCACCGGCGGCGCCGACACCCGGCCCTCCAAGAGTCTGTCGGCGTTCCTGGTCGAGGCCGACCGGCCCGGCATCCGGCTCGTCGAGCACCAGCCCGCGATGGGCCTGCACGGGTTCTCCTTCGGAGACATCGAGTTCAACGACGTCGCCGTCCCGGCAGCCAACCGGCTCGGCAACGAGGGCGACGGCCTGCACGTCGCCTACTCCTCCAGCGTCCTGTACGGGCGCCCCAACCTGACCGCGGTCTCGCTCGGTATCCACCAGGCCGCTCTGGACTCGACCGTCGCCTTCGTCAAAGAACGACGCCGCTACGGCGCTCCGCTGGCCGACCTGCCCACAATCCAGCACAAGGTCGGGCTGATGCACCACCGGCTCATCACCGCGCGGCAGACCGCCTACCACGCCGTGCACCTACTCGATCGGGGCGACCCCTGCGACGGCAAGCTGATGAGCAGCAAATACGGCAACGTCGAGGCCGCGATGGACTCCGTTCGCACCGCGATGGAAGTCCACGCCGCCGCCGGGCTGCGCACCGACCGGCCACTAGAGCGGTACTACCGCGACGCCGCCTGCATCTACGCCCCCGCTGGAACCGGCGACATCCAACTCCTGCGCTTGGCCGAAACCGCTCTCGGTGACGACCGCGGCCAGTGGTCCGAACGCCTCGCTCACCTGACCGCCTTGGCCCCGCAGGCTCCACATTCAGCCACCTCCACAGCCACCAGGGAGCACGCCGCATAAACCCACGCCTCGCACCTACCCACTGATCCATCGGCCCGGAGAGACCCACCACAATCCGCCGCCGAGCCGAGCCGCCGTGTGGCCCGCAGACCGAAACCAGACCCCACCCGGTCCCGGGCCGCACGGCACCCCCCACCCATCGAATCTCGACAACGAAGCACAACGAGTCCATGACTGCACCTGACCTGCTCACCCCCGCCGAAGTCGCCGATCTATTCCGCGTCGACTCCAAGACCGTCACCCGTTGGGCCAAGCGACACAAACTGACCTCGATCCAAACCCTGGGCGGCCACCGCCGCTACCGCGCCGCCGAGGTCTACGCGCTACTGGACAGCGAACGCTGGTCGGGGCGCCAAGCCCCGGTGACGACGCTGATCGATACCCACTACGACGGCGACCCCGAACGCGCGCTCAGGGACCTGGCCCGCCGTTACGGCATCGCGATCGCCGTCCTGGACCGCGCTTGGTTCACCCAGATCACCGGACGCGACCTCACCGACGGCGAGTGGGCGCTCATCACCGCCGAACTCGCCGCATCCAGCGACGCCCTGCCCGAGGTGTGCGCCGAGCTGATCACCCACCTCGCCACAGCATCAGGCGCAGCACAAACCTCCGCCGAGCCGTTCCAACCAGCCGACCCGGACCAGGCTGTTCACCGGCCCGGTGCCGCAGACGACGCCGATTCAGCACACCCACCCGATACGCCTGCTCTCCGCGCGTCCTGGACTCGGCCGGGCATCCCGGCGGTCAGGGGCACGGCCCCTCCTCCTGACCCGCCACGCCACCGACCCCACCACCCGGCGTACCACGGTGGGCATCCCACCGTCCATGCCTCACGGCCCCATCGGCGCCGCCCGCTCCCTCGACCCCGGGACGCCCCCGCGTCCTGGCCGTTCCACCAAGAATCCGACCAAGAAAGAGACACGTGACCCCTCGATCAACCCCCCGACGGCTGGCCGCCGGCCTTGCGGCCGCAGCCCTGCTGGCGGCCGGTGCCGCCATGGCGATCGGGACCGCCGCACCCGCAGACGGCACCCCGGCGAACGGCGCACTGGTGAACGACGTCTCCCCGCGGCCCATGCTGCTGGACCGCGGGCTGATCTCCACGCTGGACATCGCCGCCGACCCGGCCACGCCGCGCGCCGGCACGACAAGCCGCACCATCACCTCGACCACCACCCCGGCGCCCCAATCGGAACCCCAGTCGGTGGCCCAGCCGGTGCCGCCGTCGCAGTGCCTGGAGCTCTACGGCACTACGGGCTGCTACGGCCCGCCGCAGATCAACCGTGCCTACGGCGTCGACCGGCTCCACCGTCGGGGCCTGACCGGCGCGGGCCGCACCGTCGTGGTCCCGATCTGCTACCACAACCCCCACCTGCGCACCGATGTGGCCGCCTACTCGCGGCACTGGGGACTGCCCCCGGCCAACCTGGAAGTGCTCCAATACGGCGACGTGCCGACCGCCGACCCCGGCGACCTCGGGCAGGCCGCAT
This sequence comes from Actinomadura sp. 7K507, assembly GCF_004348425.1. Taxonomy (GTDB): domain Bacteria; phylum Actinomycetota; class Actinomycetes; order Streptosporangiales; family Streptosporangiaceae; genus Spirillospora. Next base: position 2,168 of record NZ_SMKK01000042.1, on the reverse strand, counting down.
GCGCGGCCGAGGCCGCCGTCGATGTCCAGTCGGTGCACGCCATCGCCCCGGCCGCGCGCATCATCGTGGTGGAGACCGGTGTCAACCAGACCGGCGGAACCGCCGGGCTGGACGAGCTGATCGGCGCGATCGGATGGGTCACCCGGCACCGCCGAGTAGACGCCGTCACCATGTCCTGGGGCGCCTACGAGGCCAACTTCCCCGAGCAGGCCGGACGGAAGGACGACTACCGGCTGCTCACCGACCTGCGCGGCCCCCTCAAAGCGGCGCACCGGTGCGGGGCCACGCTGATCGCTTCCTCGGGCAATACCGGACCGACCGGACCGAACCTGACCGGAACCGCGCTCTACTCGCACCCCACGGTGGCTTGGCCCGCGTCCGACCCGCTGGTCACCGCGGTGGGCGGCACCCGCGTCCACCTCGACGACAACGGCCGCCGCACCGCACCCGACCAGGTGTGGGACGACGAAGGCGGAGTCGCCACCGGCGCCGGACGCTCAGCGGTGTTCCCCCGCCCGGCCTACCAGCGCCGCGTCGCCCGCGTGACCGGTGACCGGCGCGGCAGCGTCGACGTCGCACTGAACGCCAGCGGCAAGGCCCGCGAATGGTTCTACAGCACCTACAACCCCCTGGCCGGACAGGAGCCTGGATGGATCCGGGTCGCCGGAACCTCGATCGCCGCACCCAAACTCGCCGGGATCGTCGCGCTCGCCGCCCAGCGCGCCGGGCACCCGCTCGGTGACATCCACCGCGCCCTGTACGCCGCGCCCGGCTCACCCCGGCACGGCCTACACGACCTGACCACCGGCACCAACACCGCCAACGGTGTGGACGGGTTCGCCGCCCGCCGCGGATACGACCTGCCCTCCGGCGTCGGAACCATCGCCAACGCTGGCCGCCTGGTCAACGCCCTCGCCCGCACCGCCCACTGACGACCCTGTTTCGCATCGCACGACCGGCCGCGCCTTCCGCGGCCGGTCCTGCGGCCCGCACCCCCGGACCGAACACCACCTAGCCCTTCAGTCCCTTTGGAATGAGAGCCCGGTATGGCCAAACCGCGTTCAACGAGCAAGCCCGGCATCCGCACCCGGTGCCAGGAAGTCATTGACGTCACCGTCGGTGATCACTTCAGGGGTTACGAGGCGTTCGCCGCGCTGCTGGCCCGGCCCGACTTCCCCAGTACCGGGCCGGTGATGGCCGAAGTCTTCGCCGATTCCATCCAGCGTGGATGCCGGGCGCTGGGCGCCGTCACCAGCGGCGGTCTTCCCGACGTGGACCGGTTTCTGCCCGACGAGCGCAAGAGTGCCGCGCTCGCCAGCGATGCGGTGGGCGGCATGCCGGCACAGACCATGAGCGAGGTCCGCAGGATGCACCGCACCAACGCCCGCACCACCCGGGAACTGGTCGAGGCTTTCGCCGCGCACGGCCCCGAACAAGCCAGCAAGCTCTACCGGCAGGCCGCCGCCGAAGGCAATGGCGAGGACCTTCTGATGATGCTGTGGGCGGCCGCGATCACCGTGCAACGCCAGGTGAAAGCCGCCAATGCGGGCGGCGCGCAGAGCTAACGGAGCCCCCAGGCCCCCGAGCCGCTGGTCACCCGAACCGCATCCCCGTCAGGAAGACCGTTCCGCATATGAGCCAGGACCTTCACCACCAACCCGTCACCCCCCGCGTCCGTATCGGCGTCTTCTACGACGGAGCGTTCCTCGCGCCGCTAACGCACTACTACCAGCACCACCACCAGACGCGACGGCGCATCGAACTGGAAGGACTCCACGAAGAACTCTGCCGCTACGCCTCCACGCTGGTCGGCCACCCCATCGCCGAGATCGACGTCGCCGAAGCCCACCACTTCCAAGGGCTCGGCCAGCCCGCCCCGGCCGCGTTCACCGCCGTGCTGGACCGGCTGAAAATCCAGCGCCACGAACTGCCGTTCAACCACGGCAGGAACGGCGGCGAACCCGAGGGCCTGGCCGTGGAGTTCGCGCTCACCTGCTACGAAGCAGCCACGGAGATACCCCTCGACATGGCGGTCTTGATCACCGGCGACCCCGGCTACGTCCCCCTGGTCACCTGGCTGACCGAGGACGACGTCCCCGTCGTCATCCCCAGCGTCCACCTGACCTTCCCCAGCCGCAGCGGGCACCCGCAATACCTGGCCACCGCCC
>NZ_SMKK01000429.1 GCF_004348425.1 Actinomadura sp. 7K507 | reverse complement strand
GAACGCGCCGCCGAGGATCTGCTGACCGTACTGGCCGGCAAGGAGTTGGCGGAGACGACCGTGCAGACCTACCGCACGCTGGTCGATCGGCATCTGATCCCGCAGCTCGGGCAGGTACCGGTGCGGACCTTATCGGCTGACCCGGTCGAGACGTGGCTTCTGGACCGTGCGCACGATCTGACGACCAGCACTCTGCGGATCGTGCACGGGCTGCTGAAGCGGGCGTTGCGGCGCGCGCAGCGGCACGACAAGGTCGCACGGAACGTCGCCGAGCTCGTCGACACGCCACGCGGCCGGCCTGGACGGCCGTCATCGTCGCTGTCGCGGCAGCAAGCGGCCGCGCTGCTGCGGGAGGCGCTGGAAGGCGGGCACCGGCTCGGGCCCTATGTGGCGGTGGGGTTGCTCAGCGGGCTGCGGACCGAGGAGTTGCGGGCGCTGCGGTGGCGGCAGGTGGACCTGGCGGACGGGACCGTGCTGGTGACGCGATCGGACCGGTTCGGCGGCGACACCAAAACACCGGGCAGCCGGCGTGGCCTGCGACTGCCCAAACTGGCCGTGGACGCCTTGTCCGCGGCCCGGACCGTCCAGGCCGCGGACAAGCTTGCTGCCGGTGCCGCCTACCGCGACCATGACCTGGTGTTCGCTCATCCCGACGGCGCCCCGCTGACCGGCGCACAAGTCCGCGACCGTTTCACCCTGATGACGCAGGCGGCAGGCCTGGGAAGCCGCTGGTGCCCGCGCGAGCTGCGGCACACCTTCGTCTCACTGCTCAGTGACGACGGCGTCGCCACCCAGAAGATCAGCGACCTGATCGGGCACCACAACACCGCGGTCACCGAGACCGTGTACCGGCACCAACTCCAGCCAGTGATCGAGAACGGCGCCGAACGCATGCAAGACATCCTCGCCGGCCCACTACCCGCATCCGCCTAAACTGCCGCCAGAACCAAAGGCAAGCAGCCGATCTGAACATGGAGATGCGCGACCAGGTCGGGGACGTCAGCGACGGACGCAGACCATGGGTTTGGCCAGTGATCGCCCGAGGGATCCGCGTCATCTGGTTGATGGGTCGCCGCTCACGGCGTCGGGTCCGCTGACCGAGCCCGTCGTCCCTCGCTCTGGGGATTTCGCGTGGCTCGCAGCCGGTTTTGTGGAAAGATCCCAGGGATTGACCTGCGTCTCGGTGGAAGTGACGCCGCCCTCGCGGCGTTTGGGCGGTGCCGGTGTCTCCATCGGCTCCCCACAGCAAGAGTTCACGGATGACCTTGGCTTGCGCCGCTCGTAGCGCGCCGCCTTCCTGGCCGCCGACGGTGACGATTTCCACATGCACCTGCAGCGGTTCGGCGTGGTGGTCGGGACCGCCGCCACCGGGTGGGCGGGGGCGGCGGCCGGGACGTCCGGTGCGGCCGACTATCACAGACCGACTGCGACCTGAGACGCCCCGGCCAGGCCCCTGGGCGCGGCTGGTGGGAGGCCCCCCTCGCGACTTCCATGCCGAGACCGCGACCCAGGGGGTCGATCGATGCTCGCCTGCGCGGCTGTGGTCAAGCCGAGCGCCGCGACCGCACCCGGCGCTTTCCCTGTGCCGGGGGTGGGGTGCGGCAGGACGGCTATGGACGCGGAGCTTGTAGTGGCGACGTCTCGTTTCCACCAGCGCGGTGCCCTTGCCGAACCTGCACACCGGTTGGCGCGCGCGTCCAAGACTCCGCTGGCGGATTCGCCGGGCAACTGCACGTGCACAAGCTCGGCGGGACACGTCATCGTTGTTGGTCCCCCTCCGTCTCGCGTGCCGTACAGCGTGGACGACGGTCATCGGACCGCTGCCTGTCCGTTACCGGCTGGATGCGAGTCGGTGAGGAGGATTCACTGCGTGTGGATGAGTCGGGGACTGGCAGGCAGCCGCACCCGCCCCAGTCGAGGCGGTCGTGGTCGGCCTGCTGCCCGTCCGGATCTTCGGTTGCTCCGGCGTCTGCATGGTTTTCGAGGCGTTGGCGTAGTTGTCGGAGGGGCAGTGGCTGTGTGGTGCTGCCGCGGCGTTCCCGCAGTATCGCGACGTTCTTGCCGAGCCGGTTTCGGAATGCCTGCTCGCGTCGTTCGTGGTCGAGGTACCGGTCGGGGAAGACGCGCCACAGGTGCGCCCAGGCGGCCTGGCCGCCGCGGAAGCATGCGCCGCCGCAGTTGTTGTGCGGAAAGCCCAGCGCATACAACCGGGGTGGTTCCAGGCCGCAGGCACGGGCCTGATCCAGGAGTTCGTCCTTGCTGGTCCATGGCGGGTCGCACAGCGGGGCGTGGGCCCGCCAGGGCTGGTAGCCGCGTTCGATGGCCGGCAAGCGGTGGAGTTCGCTCCAGTCGATTCCGACATGGACCACCGTGTCGGCCGGGTCGGTGTGCTGAGCCAGCCACCGTACGCAAGGGATCTGCTTGAGTCGCCGGGAGCACGGTGCTACCCGCGCATTCCCGAGGTAACGCTCTTCGTCGAAAACCTGCCACGGCGTTCGGCCATCCGCGATGCGGATCAACGGTGCACCTATCTGTGCCGCGGCTTCCTCCAGGAACCGGTAGAGGTCCTCGTCCTCGGCGTAGGTGTCGGCGAACAGCAGCTTTAGGTTGCTGGTGCCGTGTTCGTCGGCGACGCGGTGGGCGGCGGCCCAGCTGCTGATCCCGCCGGAGAACATCACCACGTGCCGCATCACTGCTGGTTCCCCGGCGTGCCGCCCTCGTCCGTACGGTCGACAGCTGCATGGGGCGGTTTGCGGAGGACGAGGACGTCTTCGTGGGCGGTGACGTGGAGAGGGAGTCCGGCTGTGCGGGCTTTGCGGGTCTCGTGGGCGGCGAAGAACGACGCCCGGGTGACCAGCCGCTGGTCCTTGATGCCGCACAGCAGCGCGACCAGCCGCTGCACGGGTTCCAGTCCGGCGTCTTGGGCGGCGGCCCAGATCTGGCCGGGGAAGTCGACCAGGTGCCCGTTGCGGCGGAACGGGCGGGTGGTGATGGCCACGATGCCGCCGGGCCGTAGCAGCGGCACGCAGCCGGCCAGGATGTCGGCGAAACCGGTCAGCAGCCGCTGGTGGCTGCCGCGGGCCAGATTTCCGGGGGTCTTGCCGTAGGAGTAGTCGGATTTGTGGACGCCGGGTTGGCCGGAGTCGCGGGTGGAGCGGACCTGCCCGTGGACGGAATGTCCGTAGGGCGGTGAGGTGAGCAGCAGCGCGATCCGTCCGGCCAGCTGTGGGTCGGTGACCAGGGCGTGGGCGTGGCGGGCGTCGCCGATGATGACGGCGCCGCTACCGGTTGCGCCCTGCTCTTGGGCGTGGTCGAGGTTGTCGCGCGCCAGTGCGGCCCACCGGGGTTCGAGTTCGATCCCGATCGCGTCGCGGCCGGTGTGAACGGCTTCGACGAGGGTGGTGCCGATGCCGCACATCGGGTCCAGTACGAGTTCGCCGGGTTGGGTGTAGGCGGTGATGGCGGTGGCGGCGACGGCGGGCAGCATTTTGGCGGGG
>NZ_SMKK01000428.1 GCF_004348425.1 Actinomadura sp. 7K507 | reverse complement strand
TATAATCCATACAGGCGGCATTCCAGTATTGGGATGCATAGCCCCGTCACGTTCGAAGGGCTCAACCTGCCCTCAGACGCCGTCGAGTGACCTCACCTCGGGTGTCCGTGCAACGGGGGGAAGCTCACGATGTCCTGCGACATCCGATGGCCGGTCATCCGGCAGATCAGGCCGCGTTCCAAGACGTCCCACACCTCCACGTCGTCCTGCCACGAGAGCAGGCCGACCAGCGCGCCCCCGTCCGGCCAGGTAGCGATCTTCCGCACCTTCGCGGTGGCGGGGAGGGAACCGATCCGCACGCCGAGCTCCAGGTCCCAGAGCCCGGCGACCTTGCCCGCGACCGCCGCGACGGCGCGTCCGCCGACGACGACCACCGCCACGGAATCGAGCCGCTCCCCAGCGTCGAACACCCGAGCTTCACCGGTAGTCAGGTGCACAACGCGGATGGTCTGGTCCCAAGCGACCGACACCACGGCCGGTCCGTACTGGAGTTCCACGGTCGCCAGTCCCTGCACGAGGTCCTCGTGACCGGCGAGCCCACCCAGCACCACCCCGGACTCCAGGTCGATCAACTTCGGGGTGTCGCTCCAGTCGCAGGTAACGGCCACCGTCCGGCCGTCAACGACCGTGACGACGAGGTGTCTGCCACCGGCATCGTCAACGGTGCGCACCGGCTCGCCGGTCGCGGCATCCCATACCTGTACCGCCGTCGCGGCGCAGTCGTGGGTGCCGGGACGGGCACAATCGCCGTCGTAGTGCGGCTCGGTCGCCGTCACATAGACGGGCACCCCACCGACCACGGCGCCGACGACGGCGTCGGCCCGGATTCCCGGAAGCACCCGGCGCAGACGGGGATCGGCCCCCGAACTCGTCGTCCACACAACTCGCACCCGCAGAAGCTACAGGCCGCAGCGTCCCAGGCGAGGCCCGTCCCTGGAGTCATGTACTGCGACCAGCCGAACGATCCGCCATCGTCCTTGGAGCGCGGCGCGGCGGGTGGTCGACCGTCCGTCGGGTGAGGTGGTGGGCCAGCTCTGACAGTCCCAGGGCGAGCAGCGCGATCACGGCGGCGGCCGGAGCGAGCCGGTCGGCGCCGAACCATCCGATGCCGGCGGCCCCCGCCATGCCCGACAGAGAGATCGCCAGGTAGAGGATGGCGGCGTTGAGTGACACGTACACCGACGCCGAGGCCGGATCCAGTGCGATCAGCCGGTGCTGTTGCGGCGTCGTCAGCGCCCAGGCCGGGACTCCGTAGGCCACAACCATCACCGCCGCGGCCGCCAGGGAGCCTGTGGTCAGGGGCATCACGAGCAGCGCGGCGACCAGTAGTGCGATCGCGCCGGACGCGACGGCACGCCCGCCGAGCCGGTCGGCCAGCGTCCCGCCCGCGTAGTTGGCCAGCGTGCCGACCACGCCGAAGACGAACAGCAGCGTGGCCAGGCGACCGGTGTCCCCGCCGGTCGCGGGCTCGAAGACGGCGGAGATGTAGGTGTAGGGGATGTAGACGGCCGTGAAGCCGGCCAGGGTGGTGCCCATCAGGGCGAGCGCGCGCGGGTCGCGCAGCGGGCGCAGCCGCTCGCCCAGGCGCTCGGGTGCCGGTGCGGCGATCTGCCTCGGTACCAAGGCCAGGACGCACACCATGCCGAGCACTGACAGGCCGGCCAGGAACCACACGGTCGCGCGCCATCCGAGCGCCCCTCCAAGGACGGTCCCGATGGGGGCGCCCAGGGCGGTGGCCGCGGTGAAGCCGGTGGTGACCACGGCGATCGCCCGTCCACGGCGCTCGGCGGGAACGAGCGCGGCCGCCGTGACCGCCGCGGCCGGCACGAACAGCCCGGCCCCGGCCGCGGCGACCATCTGTGCGGCCACCAGGGAAGAGAACGTCGGCGCGATCGCGGTGGCGGCGTTGCCCGCCAGGTAGACGCCGAGTGCGAGCAGCAGGATCCGGCGCCGCGGCCAGCGGGCGGTCAGCGTGCCTAGGACCGGTGCCAGCACCGCACAGACCAGCGCGAAAGCGGTCACCACCTGCCCGGCCGTAGTGATCGGGATCTCGAAAGTGTCGCCGAGCAAAGGCAGCATGCCGGCGAGCACGAACTCGTCCGTCCCGACCGCGAAAACTCCGAACCCCAGGGCGGGCACGCTCCAGCGCGCCCGCCGCGTCCATCCGTCACCGGCCACCACGACCCCCAAAACGGTACTGATCAGTTCCATCTGATGAAGCGTGACGGTACTGATCGGTTCCGTTTTTGGTCAAGTCGCGCTATCGTCGGTGGCATGGCTACGCGCGCTCGTGAACGCCTGGTCCAGGCCGCCGAGGACCTCTTCTACGCCGAGGGCATCCGCGCAGTCGGGGTGGAGCGCCTGCTTGAGCGGTCCGGTGTGGGCAGGGCGTCCTTCTACCGCCATTTCGCGAGCAAGGACGACCTGGTGACGGCGGTCCTGCGGGAACGGGACGAGAAATGGCGCCAGGCCCTGGCGGAGGACGTCGCCTCGCGCGGCGACGATCCCCTGGCCCTTTTCGACGCGCTGGAGGCGAGCTTCGACGACGACTACCGCGGGTGCTCGTTCATCAACGCGATGGCCGAGATCGCCGACACCGACCACGCGGTTTATCGGCTGGCCGAGGAGCACAAGCGCGCGGTCACCGACTACGTCGGGGAACTGCTGGCCAAGGCCGGGCACGCCGAGCACGCCGACCTCGCCGCGCAGTTCGTCCTGCTGCTGGACGGAGCGATCGTGACCGCGCTGCGCCTACGCTCCCCCGAACCCGCCCGCCGCGCCCGCACGATCGCCGAAACCCTGCTCGCCGCCGCCTGAATATTCAGGGGACGGCGGCGTTGGTCGGCTCCACCTAGTCTGGTTGCATGCGGATTCCCGGCCTCGGCCTGCTCGTCGAGGATGCCGAACTGGGCTGGTACCAGAGCGAGCCTGTTCCCGTGCCGGTACTGGGCGGCGAACCCCGCCGCTTCTATGTCGACGGCTATGTCGATGACCCCGCACCCGAGGACTTCCACGCCGCGATCCGAACGTTCCTGTCGCTCGACCGGTCGGCGCTGACCGCGGCCGCACCGTCGATCTTCGCCTACTACCGCGATATCACGGACGACATTTTGGCCGCCGGTGACGACGACTGGTACGTCGAAATCAAAGGCCCAGACGATGTACTCGACCACATCCGGCTCGGGGACGAGCCGATGGTCGCCCGCGATTCGCCCGGCGACGGGCACGTCTACGTGTCGCTGGAATGCGAATGCGATTGGGAGCCGGAACACGGCCTGCAACTGGTGTTCAGGGACGGCCGCACGGTGACCAAGGTCGGCCCCTACGACGGTCACCTGACCGACCCGGCCGCCTGGACCGAGGGCTCCCCCGACGGCATCGTCTACCACAGACCGCGCTGACGCTTCCCCGACGAACCAACGGGCAGCACGCCCGTCAAGCGCGGCGCCTAATGCCTCACGTCGAACCTGAGTTGGCTCATTCGCTTAGTGCGTGAGGGTCTGGGTTCTGGATCGCGTTGAGGATGGCTTGCTGCTTGTCGGGGATGGCGGGGGCGAAGGTCTGGTGGGTGCCGTTGATGGCGATGGTGGCCG
>NZ_SMKK01000427.1 GCF_004348425.1 Actinomadura sp. 7K507 | reverse complement strand
GGGCGGGGATGGGGGCACCGTCGTAGCCGTGCACCGTGCCGAAGCGGTCGCCCGTCATCCAGTCCTCCCGTGCCTGGGCGATCTCCTCGCCCGTCCGGCCGATGAAGTTCCACCACATGACGAGCTTCTCCTCGAACGGCTCGCCGCCGAGCAGGACGAGGCCGCTGTCGCCGTCGGCGCGAAGCGGCAGCTCGCGGCGTCCGGTCCCGAGGTAGAGCATCGACCCTGGCTCGACGCGCATGCCGTCGACCTCGGTGATGCCGGACATCGTGAGGACCGCGTACTCGAAATCGGGTTCGACCGGCAGCCGCACGTCGGCGCCGTCCTCCAGGGCGACGTCCGCGCCCATGATCGGGGTGAAGGTCGTGCCGGGTGAGGCGGCGCCGTCCAGCTCGCCCAGGATGACGGTCGCGTCGAAACCGGGCCCCCGTACGGCGGGCAGGTCGGCATGGTGCTCGAACGAGGGCTCTGTGTGCCGGTCGCCATCGGGCAGCGCCACCCACAGCTGGGCCCCGTGCAAGATCGCCGAGTGCCGGCGCGGGGACTCCTCCGAGTGGGAGATGGCCCGTCCGGAGGTCATCAGCCCCAGTTCCCTGGGCCGGACGGTCTGCAGGCTGCCCAAGCTGTCGCGGTGCAGTACCTCGCCGCCGTGCAGCCAGCTCACCGTCTGCAGCCCGATGTGCGGGTGCGGCGGTACCTGCATGCCCGGTTCGTCAGTGATGTCGTCGGGTCCGTAGTGGTCGACGAAGCACCAGGCGCCCACCATGCGCCGCCCCAGGCTCGGTAGCAGCCGCCGGACGACCGTGGATTCGCCCAAAGGCACCCGGCGCGGCGGTAGAAGCTCATGTACGGGACGTCCCGTCACGTCGTCCCGTCCACCGCACTCGACCGGCTTCGGCCGGACATCAAGATTGCTCACGACGCCACCCTTCCCCTCGACCGCATTGCCCTCAACGATGCCCGACCGGCCTGCTCCGCGAGCGTCGGGGTCACCAAACTCCCCTATCACTCCCTATATGGAGTACGTTAGGTAACGATGAAGGATAAAATGTACTCGGTCGAGGAGGTAGCCGACCATCTCGGGCTCCATGTGCGGACCGTGCGCGGCTACATCCGGACCGGCCGGCTCAAGGCCGTCCGGATCGGCAAGCAGTACCGGATCGCCCAGGCCGACCTGGAGGAGCTGACCGGGCGGGAGCGGCCCGCGCGGCCCGCGCCCGGCGGTGCCGCCGGGCGGGTGGAGGTGTCGAGCATCGTGCAGATCGACGGCATCGGCCATGCCGCGGCCGACCGGCTGAGCACGCTCGTCCTGGCCGGCGTGAACACCGGCGATCCCGCCGAGACGCTGCGCGTCCAGACCGTCCACGACCGGGAGCGCGAACGTATGAAGATCGTGATTTTGGGCGGTGCGGCCGCCACCGCCGACGTGCTGAACCTGCTCGAAGGTGTGCTCGGCGGCGACAACGGCCTGCTGGCCGGGGAGGACGACGATGACTGACGTGATGCAGGAGCGGGCCGGGGTGCAGGTCATGATGTGCGACCCGGACGGGCCGCCGGTCGCCACCGTCGAGGACGCGCTGGACCTGATCGGCGCGGCCTTCCTCGGCGCCGAGGTGGTGGCCCTGCCCGCGAGCCGGCTGGACGACGGCTTCTTCTCCCTGGGCACCCGCTTCGCGGGCGAGGTGATGCAGAAGTTCGTCAACTACCGCCTGCGACTGGCCGTCGTCGGCGACATCTCCGAACACCTGGCCGCCAGTTCGGCGCTGCGGGCGCTCGTCCGCGAGTCGAACGGGGCCGGGCACGTCTGGTTCGTCCCCGACCTGGACGCGCTCGACGCGCGGCTCCGCGCGGTCGCCTGACCGGGTGCCCGGCCTGGAATCAGGCGCGGGCGCGCGGGGTTCACGTGTACGTGATGCACGGTGAGTACAAGGTTCCGGGTGGCAAGCTCGTCGTCGCGGACGTCGATGTCGTGGACGGTCTCCTGCGCGAGCCGAGGATCAGCGGCGACTTCTTCCTGGAGCCCGACGGGGCCTTGGAGGCGATCGACGCCGCCTTGGACGGCCTGCCCGCCAAGCTCGACGCCAAGGCGATCGGCGCCCGCGTGCAGGAGGGGCTGCCGCGCGGCACGGTGATGCTCGGGATCACGGCCGAGGCCGTGGGGATCGCGGTGCGGCGGGCCCTCGGGCGGGCGTCGGACTGGCGCGACCACGACTGGCGGCTGATCCATGAGCCGCCGGAGGAACCCGCCCTGCACATGGCGCTCGACCAGGTACTCGCCGAGGAGGTCGGCGCGGGACGCCGGCCGCCGACGCTGCGGGTGTGGGAGTGGGCGTCGCCCGCGGTGGTCATCGGCAGCTTCCAGTCGCTGCGCAACGAGGTCGACGCCGGGGCGGCGGAGCGGTACGGGGTGGAGGTCGTCCGGCGCATCAGCGGGGGCGGGGCGATGTTCATCGAGCCGGGCAACACGATCACCTATTCGCTGTACGCGCCGGAGACGCTGGTCGCCGGAATGTCGTTCGCGGAGAGCTACGCGTTCCTGGACGACTGGGTCCTCGGCGCGCTCGGCGAAGTCGGGATCAGGGCCTGGTACCAGCCGCTCAACGACATCACCTCCGACCAGGGCAAGATCGCGGGAGCGGCGCAGAAGCGGCTCGCCGCCGGCGCGGTCCTGCACCACGTGACGATGGCCTACGACATCGACGCCGAGAAGATGCTGCGGGTGCTGCGGATCGGCAGGGAGAAGATCTCCGACAAGGGGATCGCCAGCGCGGTCAAGCGCGTCGACCCGCTGCGCCGCCAGACCGGGCTCCCCCGCGAGGAGATCATCGACCGGATGATCGGGCATTTCCGGAGCCGGTACGGGCTGGCCCGCGACCGGGTCACCGAGGACGAGCGGCGCCTCGCCGGCAAGTACGTGACCGACAAGTTCAGCACCCCCGAATGGACCGCCCGCGTCCCCTGACCTCAGCGTGACGGACCCGGGCCGCCGTTGCCTTCCGGTCGCCCGGCGGAACTCCGGGCGGGGTTCGCGCGTCCTTCCTCTCGCGGCAGGTCGCGAGGCCGCGCGACTGGCCGTAGGTTGGGCACATCGCGATCGGATGATGGGGAGCGTTCATGTCGATGCAGAAGGGCGCCAATACCGCGGTGCCTGTTCCGTCGGTCCGGGTCGAACTCGGTTGGCAGAGCGGTCCGGGCGTACCCGACGCCGACGCGTCGGCGCTCCTGCTGGCGGACACCGGCCGGGTGCGTTCGGACGACGACTTCGTCTTCTACAACCAGCCCGCGCACAAGTCCGGAGCCGTGCGCCACGACGGCAAGCAGCAGGGGCCGACCGTCCTGGACGTCATGTCGGCCGACCTGAACCGCGTCGAGCCCGACATCGACAAGATCGTCATCGCGGCGTCCTGCGACGGTGGGACGTTCGGCCAGTTCCAGGGCCTGTACGTGCGGGTGGTGGACGCGGCGGCCGGGACGGAGATCGCCCGGTTCGAGAGCGTGGGAGCCACCACCGAGACGGCTTTCGTGCTCGGTGAGCTGTACCGGCGCCAGGGGGCGTGGAAGTTCCGCGCGGTCGGGCAGGGCTACGACTCGGGCCTCGGCGGTCTGGCCTCCGACTACGGGATCTCGGTCGACGACCCCGGTCAGCAGGCCGCTCCGCCCGCGCCGCCGCAGCC
>NZ_SMKK01000426.1 GCF_004348425.1 Actinomadura sp. 7K507 | reverse complement strand
GCACGGGGGACGGCACGGGGGACGAGGAGACGTGATGACGCACCACACCGCGACAGGAGAGCTGAACTGGCTCCTCAACGACTTCGCCGAGCGGGTGACGGCGGTGCGGCAGGCGGTGATCCTCTCCCGTGACGGCCTGGCGGTCGCCGCGTCCACCGAACTCGGCCGCGAGGACGCCGAGCATCTGTCCGCGCTCGCCTCCGGCGTGCAGAGCCTCGCCCGCGGCGCGGGCCGGCACTTCGCCGGCGGGAACGTGCGCCAGACCATCATCGAGATGGACGCCCTGCTGCTGTTCGTGACGGCCGCCGGCGACGGCACCTGCCTCGCCGTGCTGGCCGAGGGGGAGGCCGACGCCGGTCTCGTCGCCTACGAGATGGCGGTGCTGGTCAAGCGCGTCGGCCAGCATCTGCAGGCCGGTCCCAGGTTCGGAGCCGAGCACCAGACGGCGGGTGAGGGCTTCGGGGTCGCCGGGGGGCACTCGCCGCGGGGCCTGTGACCGATGTCCCCGTCGTCAGAGCGGTGGCTGGACCGGGAGGCCGGTCCGGTCGTGCGTCCGTACGCCAGGACCCGGGGGCGGACCCGTCCCGAGGGTGCGGGCTTCGAGCTGATCGCGGTCGTCGCGGCCACCGGCGTCCCGCCGGGCGACCGGCTGCGCTACAGCCCCGACCACGCGCGGGTGCTGCGCGGCTGCGCGCGGCCCATCGCGGTCGCCGACCTGTCGGCCGACCTCGGCCTGCCGGTCGGCGTCGTCCGGGTCCTGCTCGGCGACCTGCGGGACGAGGGCCTGGTCGCGGTCGCCGCCGAGGCGGAGCCCGCCGAGGGCCGCCGTCCCCCCAACGGAGTGCTGAGGGAGGTGCTCAATGGCCTCCGCGCCCTCTGAGGGGACCGGCACGAACGCTCGCCGCCTCGTCACGACGAAGATCCTCATCGCCGGCGGGTTCGGTGCCGGCAAGACCACGATGGTCGGCTCGATCAGCGAGATCCGGCCGCTGCACACCGAGGAGCCGCTGACCGACCGCGGTGTCGGGGTGGACGACCTCTCCGGAGTGGGCGACAAGTCGACGACGACCGTCGCGATGGACTTCGGGCGGATCACCCTGTCGGACCAGCTGCTGCTCTACCTGTTCGGCACCCCCGGCCAGGAGCGGTTCTGGTTCATGTGGGACGAGCTGGCGGCGGGCGCGATCGGCGCGGTCGTGCTGGCGGACACGCGCCGGCTCACCGGCTGCTTCCCGGCCATCGACTACTTCGAGCGGCGCGGCGTCCCGTTCGTCGTGGCGGTCAACTGCTTCGGCGGGCAGCGTACGCACCGGGCCGAGGACGTCGCGATCGCGCTCGACCTGGATCCGGACGTCCCCGTGGTGCTGTGCGACGTCCGGCGCCGCGAATCCTCGAAGGAGGTTCTGGTGGCGCTGATGGAGCACGTCCTGACCTGGACGGACACACGGGAGGTACCGGATGGCTCGCGTCCGACTGATCGCCGGGAAGCCGCGACGTAGTAGGCTCCCGCACACCCCCGTACTCCACGCATCGGGAGGTTTCCCCCGCATGTCCCGCCCCCGAGTGCCGAATCTGTGATGGCCACCCGCTTCTCCTCCATCCGGGCGAGGATCACCCTGCTGGTCCTCGTGCCGCTGCTGGCGCTGGCCTCGCTGTGGGTCTTCATCACCGGCGTCACCTACGGCGACGCGCACCAGCTCCTGCAGAGCCGGGACTTCCAGCAGAAGACCGTGCTGCCCACCCAGCGGCTCATGGACGGCCTGCAGAAGGAAAGACGCCTGTCCATGGCCGCGCTGGGCGGCGCCCGCACGGCCGATCCGGGGCAGCTGCGGGAGCAGCGGCTGGCCACCGACAAGGCGGCCGGGGAGGTCCGCGCGGGCAGCCGTGACCAGGGCCTGCGCGAGGCGATCCTTCCCGAGGTCGTGGAGCGGATGGACGGGCTCGTCGGCCGCCTCGGCGACCTGCGCGGCCTCCGCGACGGCGTGGACGAGCGGACCACCGACCGCCAGCACGTGCTGGGCCGGTACAACGAGATCATCGACGCGGGCTTCGCCGTCTACCAGGCGACCGCGCCGGCGGAGGGGTCCATCACCGCGCGCGCCCAGACGCTCACGTCCTTCGGCCGGGCCCGCGAGTTCATGGCGCGCGAGGACGCCCTGCTGACCGGGGCGCTCGCCGCGGGACGCATCACCGACACCGAACGCGTCCAGTTCGCCAAGCTCGTCGGGGCACACCACGCCATCCACGCCGACAGCGCGCGCGAGCTGCCGGCGGAGGCCCGCGCGGACTTCGAGCGGCTCACGGCCTCGCCGGCGTTCACCCGGCTGATGGCGATGGAGAACGAGGTCATCAGCGGCGCCGAGCCGCCGGCGGCCGCCGAGCGCCTGGCCCGCGCGCAGGGCGGGCAGCCGGCGCAGGCGGGCGGGCGCGACGTGTCCGTCATCGAGCCCGCCGCCTGGCGGTCCGCGTCCGACGCCGCCAACGGCCGGCTGTTCCAGCTGGAGAACGAGGTCCTGGACGACGTCACCGACCACGCCCAGGGGATCGCGGTCAGCACCTTCACGCGGCTCGCCCTCGCCGGCGGCCTCGGGCTGATCGCGATCGTGCTGTCGTCCTTCATCGCGGTCAAGGTCTCCCGGCGGCTGGTGCGCGAATGCCGCGCGCTCGCCGGCGGCGTGGTCGACTTCACCCACGAGCGGCTGCCGCGGCTGGCCGACGCCATCCGCTCCGGGCGGGGCGCCGAACCCGAGCCGGACCTCGTGGCCGGCTACCGGATCAACGAGATCCGGCAGATCGCCGAATCGTTCGACCGCGCCCGCGACGCCGTCGTCCGGGCCGCGGAGAGCGAGGTCGCGGCCCGCCGCGGCATCAGCGAGGTGTTCGTCAACCTCGCGCGCCGCAACCAGGCGCTGCTGCACCGCCAGCTCAGCCTGCTGGACTCCATGGAGCGCCGCACCGAGGACCCGTCGGAGCTGTCGGACCTGTTCCGCCTCGACCACCTCGCGACCCGGATGCGCCGGCACGCCGAGGGCCTGGTGATCCTCGCCGGCAAGACGGCGGGCCGCGGCTGGCGCCGTCCGGTGCCGCTGGTGGACGTCGTCCGCGGCGCCGTCGCGGAGGTCGAGGACTACCCGCGCGTCCGGGTGCAGCCGCTGCCGCGCGTCGCGCTGCTCGGCTCGGCCGTCGCCGACGTCATCCACATGCTGGCCGAGGTGGTGGAGAACGCCACGACGTTCTCGCCGCCGCAGGCGCCGGTGCGGGTCAGCGGCCACCAGGTCGCCAGCGGCTTCGCGATCGAGGTCGAGGACCGCGGCCTCGGGATGACCGACGAGGCGCTGCGCGCCGCCAACGGGCGGCTCGTCGACCCGCCCGAGTTCGACCCGTCCGACAGCGCCCAGCTCGGGCTGTTCGTCGTGGCGCGGCTGGCCCAGCGGCACGGCATCCAGGTCACGCTCCGCCCGTCCCCGTACGGGGGGACGACCGCGATCGCGCTGATCCCCGCCTCGCTCATCGTGGAGGCCACCGAGCCCGAGCCGTCCGCGCGCCGCCTCACTGGACCGATGCACAAGGTGCCGAGCCCGGCGCTGTCGGCGCCCGCGCGGCCGGCGGTGGAGGCGGGCCGTGCCGAGCGGGCCGGCGCCGATCCCGGGGTCGTCCGCCTGGTCGAGGCCGAGCCCGAGCCTCCGGGACCCGCCCCGGCC
>NZ_SMKK01000425.1 GCF_004348425.1 Actinomadura sp. 7K507 | reverse complement strand
ATCCCGGCCAGCCCCAGCCGCCCCCCGACAAGAGCCAGATTGATCCCACCACCGCCTGACGCCAGGGGATCTCCCAGGCAGCCCCTTCGCCGTCCTGACTCACCGCCGCCCAGCCGCCCTGCCCAGGAGGACTCCCATCAAGGTCATACGCCGCCCCACAGGCCGACGCCACCGGCCGACGACCCGAACCCTTCCACGGGCGTCGACACCCCGGCCATCCCAGACGCCGCGGGGGCCGACGCGGAAACCCGCCAGCGAGGGTGGCCGAGGCGCTTCACGGGGCCGGAGCCGCCTCGACGCATCGCGGCGGTGTCAGATCGCGGCGGGGTCAGGAGGTCACTGGTCTGCGGGGAGCTCGAAGTCGCTCTTGGAGAGTTCTTCGATGTTGACGTCCTTGAACGTGACGACACGGACGTTCTTGACGAAGCGGGCAGGGCGGTACATGTCCCAGACCCAGGCGTCCTGCATCGTGACTTCGAAGTAGACCTCGCCGTTCTCGGCGCCGCGCACCTGGAGGTCGACGGAATTGGTGAGGTAGAACCTGCGCTCGGTCTCGACGACGTAGCCGAAGAGCCCGAGGACGTCGCGGTACTCGCGATAGAGCTGCAGCTCCATCTCGGTCTCGTACTTCTCGAGATCCTCCGCGCTCACGCTCGTGCCCCTTCCGTGCTGTCCTCGACGGGGACCTCCCCTTCGGTCTCCTCTGCCAAGTCCACCTCTCCATTGTTACGCAAGGCACGCCCGACGTTCACGTAGGAGAACCGATGCTCTGGACAAGGTCCGTGCACGGCGAGCGCGCTGCCGTGGGCACGGGTCACGTACCCCTTGTGGAGGTCGAACCCGTACTCCGGGTAACGCTCGTGAAGGCCGACCATGATCCGGTCCCGGGTGACCTTCGCGACGATCGACGCCGCCGCCACGCAGGCCGCGACATGGTCTCCCTTGATCATCGCGAGCCCGGGGACGTCCAGGCCGGGGACCGGGAACCCGTCGCTGAGCACGTAGGCGGGCCGCCTGTCCAGGGCGGCGAGGGCTCGCCGCATCCCCGTGACGTTGCAGCGGTGAAGACCGATCCTGTCGATGTCATGGCACGGGATGATCACTGCGCTCCACGCGTGCGCGCACTCGGTGATCTCGGCGTACAGCTCCTCGCGGCGCGCGGGGGTGAGGAGTTTGGAGTCGGTGAGACCGTCGATCCTGCGCCGACCGCCCTGGAGGACCACCGCCGCGACGACCAGCGGCCCCGCGCACGCGCCCCGCCCGGCCTCGTCGACACCGGCCACGGGGCTCAGCCCGCCGTGTGCCAGCGCACGCTCGAAGGCGTGCATCCCCGCGTCGCGACGCGGCGTGAAACGGAGCGGACGACCCTTCATGCCACGCAGCGTACGTCCCCGCCACCGCTCACCGCTCCCCGAACGCCCTCGTTCCCGTCATGTCCCCGATCACGCCACTGCAGACGGTTTCAAGCGGCGGCGGCGCAGGAGGTAGGCGAGTGGGAGTACGCCGATGGCTCCCAGGGCGTAGGGGGTGGCCGGGAGAGCCGCGGCGGCGGTCTTCTGGAGGCCGCTCTGCTCGAAGGTGTTGGGGATCGGGAGTGTGTCGATGCGGTCCAGGGGCCAGACGATGACGGCCGCGCGGCCGATGACCCGGTCGACGGGGATGGTGCCGCCGCCGGGGTCGCCTCGGTGGGAACGCGAGTCATAGGAGAGTTCACGATGGTCGCCCATGACCCACAGCTGGCCCGGCTTCACGGTGACGTCGAACGGATCGTTGGACGGTTTGTTCCGCTCGCGCGTGATCGGGTCGGTGTAGAGGTAGGAACCCTCGTCCAGCGGGACGCCGTTGACCGTGATGCGGCCCTGCGCGTCACAGCACTTGACGCGGTCGCCGGGGATGCCGATGACGCGCTTGATGTAGTCCTTCTCGTTGGGCGCGACGCCGAAGGCCGTGCCGATCGCGCGCAGCACCTTGGAGACGGGGTTGCCGGGCTCCTCGACCTGGACCTCGGGGTCCCAGGAGTCGAGCCCGTTGAAGACGATGACGTCGCCGCGCTCAACGTCGCGGAAATGGTAGACGAGCTTGTTGACCAGGACCCGGTCGCCGACCTGGAGGGTGTTCTCCATGGAACCGGACGGAATGTAGAACGCCTGGACCGCGAACGCCTTGATGACGAGGGCCAGCACCACGGCGACCACGATGAGGATGGGCAGCTCTTTCCAGAACGAGCCCTGCTTCTTCTTTTTCTTGCCCTTGTCCTCGGAGTCGTCGTCCGTCTCCTCGGCCGAGTCCACGGGCTCCTTCTCTTCGGGCACCGCGCCCTCGGCTTCGGATCGCACGTCTCTCCGATCGTCCTCATCAGTCATCAGAGCGAAAGCCTAGCGGCGCGGGGCCTGAGAGACGCCTCCCGATGGCGTGTCGCCGGCGGGCGAGCCGGCGGCCGCCATCCGAAACGGGCAACGCCCCGGTCACCGTGGCGGTTTCCCGGGGCGTCGTGGTTCATCGGCTCAACGAGTCCTTCTCATCCTCGGCAGGCACGTGAGTTCGCGGTCGTGGCGGCGGATGAGCGGGGCTCAGTGGTCGCGCTTCTCCTTGATGCGCGCGGCCTTGCCGCGCAGGTTGCGCAGGTAGTAGAGCTTGGCCCGGCGGACGTCGCCGCGGGTGACGACCTCGATCTTGTCGATGGAGGGGCTGTTGATCGGGAACGTCCGCTCGACGCCGACGCTGTAGCTGACCTTGCGGACGGTGAAGGTCTCCCGGGCGCCGCCGCCCTGACGCCGGATCACCACGCCCTGGAAGACCTGGATACGGCTCCGGCTGCCTTCGGTGACGCGCACGTGCACTTTCAGCGTGTCGCCCGGACGGAAGTCCGGGACGTCGGCGCGCATCGCGGCCTTCTCGATCTCCTGGATCAGGGTGTGCATCGCAGCGGTTCCTCATGGTCGAACGCGGGCATCGAGAGGCCCCGGTGGATCTTTCGTGGGGGCGTCGCGCCGCGGAGAATGGTCGTGGGGTGCCGTGCGGTCTGGACGCACGGACGCTTTAGTCTGCCATATCTTCGCCGTCAACCGGAAAACCGGCCTCGCGCAGCACGGCGCGATCCCGCTTGTCGAGGGTCTCCGGGCCGAGGCGGGCGAGCAGTTCGGGACGGTGGCGGGCGGTGCGGCGCAGCGCCTCGTCGCGCCGCCAGCGGGCGATCGCGCCGTGGTGTCCCGACAGCAGGACGTCCGGGACGGGCCGCTCGCGCCAGACCGGGGGCTTGGTGTACACGGGGCCCTCCAGCAGCGACTCCATGGCACCGGGGGCGAAGGAGTCGTCGGCGACCGAGTCCGCGTTGCCGAGGACGCCGGGCAGGAGACGCCCGATCGCCTCGACCATGACCAGGACGGCGACCTCGCCGCCGGCGAGCACGAAGTCGCCGAGGCTGACCTCGTCCACGGGCATGCGGGTACGGGCGTCCTCGGCGACGCGGGAGTCGATGCCCTCATAGCGCCCGCAGGCGAACACGAGCCAGGGCTCGGCGGCGTACCGGGCCGCGTCGGCCTGGGTGAACGGCCGCCCGCTCGGCGTGGGAATGATCAGCTGCGGAACCGTCCCGGCCGGCCCCGCATCGGCGGACGCCGCCTCGCCGCCCATCGGGGAACCGGCCGGCGCCGCCTGATCCGAGCAACCCCCACCCGCCGAAGCCGATCCCTGTGCGTCCGGCCCCGGGGAGGCCGCAGCCGAAGAGCCAGGGGCCGGGGAAGCCGCAGCCGAAGAATCAGGGGTCGGGGAGGCCGGAGCCGGGG
>NZ_SMKK01000424.1 GCF_004348425.1 Actinomadura sp. 7K507 | reverse complement strand
GGGGGCGGGGTGCCGTGGGCCGCGCCGGAGCCGGAGTGGGACGAGCGCGGGAGGGCGACCGCTGCCTCCAGCCACTGACCGATCTTGGCGTTCCAGTCGGTTTCGCCAGCCTCGGCGTGCGGGACCGAGAACACGCCGAACGACTCGTCCGATGGAGCCTCGCGGTCTTCGGCGCGCAGCACGAACGACATGGTGCGCGGGCTCGCGACGAAGCTGAGTCCGACCTTGTCGATCCGTCCCTGGTACGACGTCGGCGGGTTGAGGTGCATCTCCTGGTGGAACGGCAGCTGCTGGGCGACGCCCCGCAGCTTGGACGACTCGAACGTCACGTTCGAGATCTGGAAGCCGAGCCGGGCGATCGCGGCGAGCACCCACTGCTGGGACTCGAGCGGCTCTACGGAGATCGGGTCGATGTCCCCGGGGTCGGGCTGCCCGGCCGCGTCGACCTCGGTGCACATCCCGATGGTGAAGCCCGGGAGTTCGTGCCCGAGCACGGTGGTGAACGGGAGCTCGTACGGCAGCGGGATGGAGAACGCCAGGTCGCGCTGCTGTGCGGTGTCCAGCCGGAAACCGCGCGTGAGGGCGCCCCGGTACACCTCCGGCCCGGCCTTCTCCCCGCCGTAGCCGTTCTGCATGCGCGGCATGAGCGCGAGCGTCACGTGCCGGATCTCCACGGGCTGGGGTCCGCCGCGCAGATGCACCTTGCCCGCCACGACCCCGCCGGGCTTGCAGTTCGGCTCCGACAGGATCGTGTCGACAGACGGTCCGCCGCCCGCCATATGCCCG
Source organism: Actinomadura sp. 7K507 (assembly GCF_004348425.1). Lineage (GTDB taxonomy): Bacteria > Actinomycetota > Actinomycetes > Streptosporangiales > Streptosporangiaceae > Spirillospora. The sequence goes on along the minus strand of NZ_SMKK01000424.1, from coordinate 3,054 downwards.
TAGGACAACGGCCCGTTCCCCTCTCCTGACCGCGAGGACCATTCCCCGCGCAAGTCAGCCCGCATGTGTCGGCGCACGCAAGCCGCCAACGCGAGTTAGACCTACTCCACCATGCCATCGGTTCACATGACGAAGCAGATACTCAATCCTTTTCATCCACCAAGCCACACAATCCACCCCCGCCGACTCACCGGGACGGGGGTGAGCGGGTGGGGTTATTCCTTGGCGGTCACGGTTACGGGGGCGTAGCCGAGGTTCTCCAAAGGGGCGCGGATCTGGCCGGCGTCGCCGACGGCGATGATGGTCAGGCCCTCGGGGTCTATGTGCTTGCGGTAGGTGCGGGCCACGCCGTCCGGGGTGGAGGCGCGGACGGCGGCCAGGTAGGCGCTCGGGTAGTCGGCGCCCAGGCCGTTCGCGGACACGTCGGCCAGTTCGGCGGCGACGGAGCGGGCCGTCTCGTACTCGGCGGGGGCCCGGTCGGCCAGCGCGCGGACGGACGAACCGTGCTCGTCGGCGTCGATGCCCCGGGACACGATGCCGCGCAGTTCGGTCAGCGCGTCGGAGACGGCGTCGGCGGTGACCTCGGTGTGGACGGCGCCCTGGGCGATGAAGACGCCGCAGTGCCGCATCCGCAGCAGGCCGGCGCGCATCCCGTAGGTGTAGCCCTTCTCCTCGCGGAGCTTCGCGTTGAGCCGGGACGTGAGCCCGCCGCCGAGCACGTGCGCCGCGACGGTCAGCGACGGCCAGTCGTGGTGGGACCGGTCGGGGACGCCGTGGCCGAAGCTGAGGTAGGTCTGCACCGAGCCCGGACGGTCGACGACGACGATCCTGGCACCCGACTCCGGCATGATCCGGTCGGCGGTGGGCAGCGGCTCGCCGGTACCCGCCCAGCCCGCCAGGGCGGCCGTGAGCGCCCCGTCGGCGTCCACCCCGGAGAGATCACCGGCGACGACCGCGGTGGCCTCAGCGGGCACCACGGAGCCGTAGAAGTCGCGAATGTCCGAACCCTGCAGCGCCCCGACCGAGGTGCGGGTGCCGCCGGTCGGGCGGGAGGCCCGCGCCTCCGGCGGGAACAGCACCGCGCGCAGTTCGCGCATCGCGCGCGATCCCGGGTCGGCGTCCTCCTGCGCGATCTCCTCCAGCCGTTCGCGGACGAGGCGCCGCACGTCGGCGTCGTCCAGCGCGGGCCGCCGCACGACCTCGGAGAACAGCTCCATGGCCGCGCCGAGCCGCGTCGTCGGGACGTCCAGCGCGATCCGCAGCGCGGTCAGGTCCGCGTGGGCGAAGAAGCTGGCGCCGAGCCGCTCGAACGCGGCGGTCAGCGCGGTACCGCCGCCCGGCTCGGTGCCCTCCGTCAGCGCGTGCGCCGCCAGCGTCGCCACGCCGTCCAGGGGATGGCCGTCCCCGCGGGGCTCACGGCCCGCGCCCGCGTGCAGGACGAGCCGGACCGCGGCGAGGCGGCGGCCGGGCAGGTCGCAGCGCAGCGTCGCCGGGCCGGCCGGGACGCGGCCCGCGGTGCCGGACGGGAACGCCCAGGCCGGGACGGGCCCGGGGACGGGGCGGGGCTGCAGGTCCAGGCCGCTGCTCACGAGGTGCCTCCGTAGGTCAGGGCGGTGCGGGCTCCCGGCGCCAGCCAGCGGCCCGCCATCTCCTTGATCGCGTCCCCGGTGACGGCGGCGGCGCGGCCGGGGGCGGTGAAGACCCGGGCCGGGTCGTCGAACTGCGTGGCGTTCTGCGACAGCGCGTTGGCCAGGCCCGTGACGGTCTCGGTCTGCTCCAGGAAGCCGCGTTCGGCCTGGGCGGTGGCGCGGGCGGTCTCGTCGGCGTCCGGCCCCTCGGCCGCGAACCGCCGGAGTTCCTCGTCCAGCACGGCGGCGATCTTGTCCGGTTCCGGCCCGATCGCGTCCACGATCGCCAGGGACTGGCCGGACGCCAGCCGCGTCACCCCGGCCCACACCTCGGTGGCGATCTCGTCGCGCCGCACCATCCGGTCGTACAGGCGGGAGCCGGAGCCGCCGCCGAGGATCTCGACCGCCAGCTCGGCGGCCTCGACGTCGTCGCCGCCGTCGGTGGGCAGCGTGAACATCGCGAAGTAGGCGGGGGAGGGGACCTCCTCGTCGAGCGTCTCCCCGCGGATGCCGGTCAGCGGCCCGAGATCGCCGGGGCGCGCGGGCGGCTTCTCCGGGCCGGTGGGCAGTCCGCCGAAGTAGCGCTCCACCGCCTCCAGCGTCTTCTCCGGGTCGACGTCGCCGACGACGGACAGGACCGCGTTGCCCGGCGCGTACCAGGTGGCGAAGAAGTCCGCGCAGTCTTCGAGCGTGGTGGCGTCCAGGTCGTCCATGGAGCCGATCGGGGTGTGCGCGTAGGGGTGGCCTTCGGGGAACGTGAGGGCGCACAGCCGCTCGAACGCCGTCCCGTAGGGCTGGTTGTCGTAGCGCTGGCGGCGCTCGTTCTTCACGACGTCGCGCTGGTTGTCGAGGTTGACCTGGGTGAGCGCGGCGGGCAGCGTGCCCATCCGGTCGGCCTCCAGCCAGAGCGCGAGCTCCAGGTGGCTGACCGGCACGGTCTCGTAGTAGTTCGTGCGCTCGAACGACGTGCTGGCGTTGAAGGCCGCGCCGGCGCTCTCCAGCAGCGCGGCGTGCTCGCCTTCGGCGACGTTCGCCGAGCCCTGGAACATCAGGTGCTCGAAGAGGTGGGCGAGGCCGGTGCGCCCGGCCTGCTCGTGCCGCGAGCCCACTCCGTACCAGATGTTCACGGCGGCCAGTGGTACGACGTGGTCCTCGCAGACCACCACGCGGAGGCCATTGCCGAGCGTGTGCTCATGCAGCGGCTGTTCTGCCACGGAGCGCTCCCGTCCGTTCGATGGGTCGGCCGGCGGACAGCACCGCGCGCGTCGGCGGGACGCGGGACGTGCCCGGGCGGCGGGCTTGATCTCGGTCTCACCGTACCGGGTGACCGCGGCCGGGGGCGCGCCCCCGCGAACTGTGGATAACCCGTCACCAGCGAATCCGCTCAAACCCGGGCGAACAGGGACGAGACCGCGAGGGGGGAGGC
>NZ_SMKK01000423.1 GCF_004348425.1 Actinomadura sp. 7K507 | reverse complement strand
CGGATCCCTGCTCCACTGGACCCGCAAAATGATCGAGATCCGCCAACGCCACCCCGTCTTCGGCGTCGGCTCCTACGTCGAACTCTCCGCCTCCAACCCCTCCGTCCTCGCCTTCACCCGCGAGATCACCGAGGAGGAGAGCCCGTGGGGCGAGATGGACGCGGTCCTGTGCATCAGCAACCTGTCGCGCTTCCCGCAGCCGGTCGAACTCGACCTGCGGCGCTTCGAGGGCTACTCCCCCGTCGAGTGCATGGGCGGCGTGCAGTTCCCGGCCATCGGTGAGCTGCCCTACCTCATGACGCTTCCCGGGCACGGGTTCTTCTGGTTCCAGCTGCTGCCCCCGGACGACGGCGACCCCGTCGCAGGGCCGCTCCCGGACGCGGCCGCCGGCACGCCCCCGGGCACGGCCGCGGGCACGATCCCGGGCGCGGTCGCGGGCACAGCCCCCGGCTCAGGAAAGGCCGTCTGATCGTGCTGCCACCTGAATCCGCGCTCACGCGCGACCTCGCGGCGTGGCTGCCCCGGCAGCGGTGGTTCGGCGGCAAGGACGGCCCCATCGACGGGCTGTCCATCGGCACCGCGACCGAACTGCGCACCGGCGACCCCGGCCTCCACCACCTCATCCTCGACGTCCGCCAGAACGGCACCACCGATCGCTACCAGGTGCTTCTCGGCGTCCGCCGCGACCTGCCGGACCGGCTCCGGCACGCGGAGATCGGCGGGCCGCCCGGCATGGACGGCCCGCGGCTGTACGACGCGGCCCACGACCCCGACCTCACCCGGATCCTGCTGGACGCCCTCGCCGCCGAGGCGTCCGCCGGTCCGCTGCGGTTCCGCCACGTCGCCGGCGCCGGCATCCGGACCGACCTGGCGAGCCTGCCCATCACCGCCGAGCAGAGCAACACCTCGCTGCTGTTCGGCGACACCTACATCTGCAAGCTGTTCCGGCGGCTCAGCGACGGCGTGAACCTCGACCTGGAGGTCAACCTGGCGCTGACCCGCGGCGGCTGCACGCACGTCCCCGCCGTCCTCGGGTGGATCGAGCTGGAACCGGAGGGGCGCGCGCGGGCCGGCGGCGACGGGGAGCCGGTCACGCTCGGCCTCCTGTCGGACTACCTGCACACCGGCGCGGACGGCTGGAGCCTGGCGATCGCCAGCGTCCGGGACTGGTTCGCGCACACGCCGCCCGCGGGCGACGGCGAGTGGGCGGAACTGGACGCGAGCGTCGCCGGCGGTGACTTCGCGGCGGAGGCCGAGCGCCTCGGAGCGGCGACGGCGGAGGTCCACCAGGCGCTCGCCGGGGCGTTCGGGGTGCAGACCCTCCCGGCCGGCGAGGTCCACGCGATGGCGGCGCGGATGAACGCCGAGCTGACCGGCACGTGCCGCGCCGTGCCCGGCCTGGCCCCGCACGCGAAGGCGCTCACCGCGGTCTTCCTCGACCTGGCCGCGCAGGCGGAGCCGCTGCCGGTGCAGCGCGTCCACGGCGACTACCACCTCGGCCAGGTCCTGCGCACCGAGAGCGGCTGGACGCTGCTGGACTTCGAGGGCGAGCCGGCGCGGACCCAGAACGAGCGCCGGGCCCTGGCGCACCCGCTCCGGGACGTGGCCGGGATGCTGCGCTCCTTCGAGTACGCGGCCCGCTTCCTCATCGCCAAGTCCGGCACGGTGCCGCCCGAGCCGGGAGGCCGGCTGGAGACGCGGGCGCACGCCTGGGCGGCGCGCAACAGGGCCGCGTTCTGCCGTGGCTACGCGGCCGCCGGCGGCGCCGATCCGGCGGCGCACGCGGTACTGCTCCGCGCCTTCGAGTTCGAGAAGGCGGTCTACGAGGTTCGGTACGAGGCACAGAACCGGCCGGCCTGGCTGCCCGTTCCGCTGACCTCGCTGGCCCATCTGGCCACATGATCAAAGACACCAAAGTGCACCACTAATTCCGCGTCATGATCATGTAAAATCGGCGCGCTCTCCCAATTCCCCGACGATCAGCGGGGTATCCGGACTCTCGGCGAGGTGATGATCACCCGCCCCGCGGAAATCCGCGGCGCACCCGACAACGGGGATGGAGAGAACAGGAATGTCCATCGCACGCCACTCACATGGGGACGACGCCGGCAGCGGAGCGTTCACCGGCCATGACCGCCGCGACCGGGCGGGCACCCGAAAACAGGGAATGCTCCGGGCGGCCGTCACCGTGACGGCGACCGGGCTCGCTCTCGCGGTCCCGCTGAGTTCGCAGGCCTGGGCTGATCTCAATCCGGCCGTGCTGAAGAGCCTGCAACTGGATTCCGCCACGGTGAAGCAGGTCAAGGCGTACGACAAGTACCGGACCCGTGAGGCTGACCAGCGCGAGGACGCCAAGAAGGCCCTCAAGTTCGCCCGCAAGCAGATCGGCAAGCCCTACCGGTGGGGCGCGGAGGGGCCGGGCGGCTACGACTGCTCCGGGCTCGCGATGGCCGCGTGGCGCAAGGCGGGCGTCGACATCCCCCGCGTCACCCACGCGCAGTACCGGGGGGTGAAGCGGAAGGTGAAGCTCAAGAACCTCAAGCCGGGGGACCTGATCTTCTTCCGGGGCCGCAACCATGTCGGGATGTATGTGGGCGACGGAAAGTACCTCCATGCGCCGCGCACCGGGGAGAAGATTCGCATCGACAAGCTCACAAAGAGGCGCAAGAAGCAGTTCGCCGGCGCGGTCCGGCCCGGTGCGCCCAAGCACAGGAAATGGTCGCCGTCCGTGCGGGAGCTGGTCGAGAAGATCGACAGGATGAGCGTCCAGAAGAGAGCGGACCAGAAACCGCCTGATAAGGAGCGGACCCCCCAGATTCCGCCACCTGATGACACAGTTCCGAAAACCGACAACTCCCCGATGCACGCCCCCGGACACACCCCGGCAGAGCAGGCCGCGCCACCAGGAGGCCCCGCCTCGAAGCCGGACGATTCCGCGGCTCAGGATCCGCGAAGCGACGCACCGTCGGACGACAGGAAGCCCGAACCCCGGCCGATGTACGGCGCGGACCAGTCCGCGGCATCGGACCAGGGCCCCTTCCGGAACGGGTCAGAGTTCCGTCCATGGGGCAAGTACCTCGGCGACGACAGCGTCTTCTCGGCACCGGGCCACGCCGCCGGCTGACGCGAACGGCCGGGCCGCCGGCGGGACCGCGACGGACCCGTGAAGACCCGGCCGGCGATCCGCGCACTCCGGGAACGGCCGCACGCGGGCCGTTCCCGGACGTGTTCGTCGAACGCCGCGTACGCGGCCATCCCGCGAACGGCGAGCGGCGAGCGGCGAGCGCTATGGGGCCGGGCGGAGGTGCCCGTCCAGGAGGCCGTCGAAGCTCAGCCGGACCAGCATCTCCCCCAGCGACGACATCTCGCGCAACGTCTCCGTCAGGCGGGCCAGTTCCTGGAAGGCGTGGCCGTAGGCGCGCTGACGTTCGAGGGACAGCCGGGGGACGCGCGTCCGGCGCAGGTCCATCCGGCTCGATCCGGCGCCGGTGCGGGTGTGCGCGAAGGTCAGGAACCCGGCCAGGAACCGCGCGTCGAGCCGTTCCCCGTCCGGGCGGTAGAGGGTGAGGAAGGGGCCGAGCGCGGCGCCGTGCTCGGTGACGACCCGGGCGGAGCCGGCGGCGGTCGAGACGACGTCGCCGGGTTCGAGCATGATCAGCCCGGGGCCGACCGCGGACGTTCCGGACGGGCCCGTCCCGGCGCTCACGTCGTCCACGGTGAGGACCGGCACGTCGCCGCCGGACGGCAGCCGGGCCGGCGCGTGGCTGATCGTGACGACCCCGGCCTTGGCCAGCTCGGAGAGGGTGGTGAACGGCAGGGGCCGCCGGTCCGGCAGCAGTTCGAGGC
>NZ_SMKK01000422.1 GCF_004348425.1 Actinomadura sp. 7K507 | reverse complement strand
CATGCGGATCGCGCAGAGCCTGCCCGACCGCCCGCCCGGCCGCCCGCCCGGCCCGGAACCCCTGGAGCTCGCATGATCGCCGAAGACCTGTTCGACCTCGCGCCCGTGATTCCCGTCGTCGTGCTGGACGACGCCGGCGCGGCCGTCCCGATGGCCCGCGCCCTCGTCGAAGGCGGGCTCCCGGTGATCGAGGTGACGCTCCGCACGCCCGCCGCGCTGGAGGCGATCGAGCGGATCGCCGCCGAGGTCCCGGACGCGGTGGTCGGCGCGGGAACGGTCGCCGGCGCCGAGGACGCCGAGCGGTCGGCGGCCGCCGGGGCCCGCTTCCTGGTCAGCCCCGGCCGCACGCCCCGCCTCCAGGCCGCGATGGTCGCGACCGGCCTGCCCTTCCTGCCCGGCGTGGCCACGGCGTCCGAGGCGATGGCGCTGCTGGAGGACGGGATCACGGCGATGAAGTTCTTCCCCGCCGAGGCGTCGGGCGGCGCGGCCTTCCTGAAGGCGCTCGCCGGGCCGCTGCCGCGGATCCGGTTCTGCCCGACCGGCGGGGTCACCCCGGGGAACGCCGCCGACTACCTCGCGCTCGGCAACGTCGGCTGCGTCGGCGGGTCCTGGCTGACCCCGGCGAACGTCGTCCGCGCCGGCGACTGGGACCGCATCCGCAAGCTCGCCTCGGAAGCGGCGGCCCTGCGCCCCGCCTGATGTCACTTCCGGAGGGGCTGCACGGTCTCCTGGGTATGAACATCACGGCAACGCTGGAGAGCCTGAAAAAGCAGCGCACCATCCTGCTGACGACCTACCGCAAGGACGGGACGCCGGTCGGGACGCCGGTCAACGTCGTCGTCCAAGGCGACCATGCCTACTTCCGCACGTTCGACGCGGCCGTCAAGACGAAGCGGATGGCGCGCAACCCTGAGGTGGAGATCGCGCCGAGCACGTTCCGGGGACAGGTCACCGGGACCGCGTCGCGCGGCCGCGTCCGGCTGCTCACCGAGGACGAGTCGAAGCCGATCCGCAGGCTGCTGGCCCGCAAGCACCCCTTCCTCCAGGGGTTCGCGGTACCGCTGTTCCACCGGATGAAGCGCTTCCGGACGCTCCATTACGAACTCACGCTCGATCAGGACTGATCGGCGCGGCCGGGGCCGGAGGCGCAGCGCGTGCACGGGCCCGCGGTCAGCGGTGTGCCGCCCGCGTTGGGGACGAGGTCCATCCGCAGCCGCCCGCAGGCGCAGCGGGTCCAGACGACGACGCCGTCACTGGTGAGGTGCCGGGATACAAGCGTGTTCTGTGTCATGCCCGCAGTCTGCATCCGGCCGAATGTTGGCGTCTATTTCAGATTTTCGCACTGGATCGTGCAACATGGTTACATGATTGATCTGCGGCGGCTGCACATGCTCCGGCTCGTCCACCAGTACGGGACGGTCACGTCCGCGGCGGAGGCGCTGCACCTCACGCCGTCGGCGGTCTCCCACCACCTGCGGGAGCTGGCACGGGAGCTGAAGGTGCCGCTGCTGGAGCCGCAGGGCCGCAAGGTGCGGCTGACACCGGCCGCCTCCCTGCTGATCGAGCACGCCGACGGGCTGCTCGCCAAGTGGGAGGAGACCCTCGCCGACCTGGAGTCGCACCGCGCCGGGGCCGCCGGACCGCTGCGCATGTGCGGATTCACGACGGCCGTCGGCGGGCTCGTCGCCCCGGCCGCGGGTGCCCTGCGACGGGAGGACCCGGCCCTGAGGATCGAGATCCGCGAATGCGACACCGACGTGGCCGTGGGCCTCCTCGCCGCTGGCGAGACCGACATCGCGGTCATCGAGCCCACCCCGGATGCGCCGCCTCCCGGTGACCTGCGCTTCGACCAGGAGCCGCTCATGGAGGAGGCGCTCGACCTCATCGTCCCGATCGGTCATCCGCTCGCGCGCCACGGCAGCGTCCGGCTGGAGGACGCGGCGGAGGAGACGTGGATCAGCGTCGCACCCGAGCTGTGCGTCCATCATCACCAGGTCATGACCCACTGCGCCGCGGCCGGGTTCACGCCCCGGTTCGCGCACCACGCCACCGGCTGGTCGGTGATCTGGGCGCTGGTCGCCAACGGCCTCGGGGTGTCCCTCCTGCCGAGACTGGCGGGCGGGCCGGGCGATCAGCAGGTGGTCCGGGTCCCGCTGACCGGGGGCAGCGTCCCGAGGCGCCGCCTGCTGACCGCCGTGCGGCGCGGCAGCCGCGGCAACCCGCTGATCGCCCGCGGGCTCCGCGCCCTGCACGACGCCGTCCCCGCCCGCTGCGACCGCCTGGCCGCCTGACGCCAGCCCGCCGCCGCCTCATTCGGTGGCGATCGCCCGCAGGACGTCCATGCGGGCGGCGCGGTGCGCGGGCCACACCGCCGCGGCGACGCCGATCACCGCCGCCGCCACCACGCACACCGCCAGCCGCCCGTAGGGGATCGCCAGGACCTCCATGCCGCCGTCGCCGTCCGCCATCGCGCGCTGGAGGACGACGCCGAGGACGACGCCCGTCCCGACGCCGAGCACCGCACCGAACAGGGAGACGACGACCGCCTCGTACCGGATCATGCGGCGGAGCTGGCGGCGCTGCATGCCGACGGCGCGGAGCATTCCGATCTCGCGCGTCCGTTCGATGACGGCGAGCGCGAGCGTGTTGACGATGCCCAGCGCGGCGACGGCGACCGACAGCACCAGCAGGCCGAGGACGAGATCGAGGAACAGCTCGATGTCCCCGGCGGCGTCGTCCCTGATCTGGGCGCGGTCCTTGAGTTCCAGGTTCGGCCATGGGGCGAGCGCCGCCTCCAGGGCGCCCCGGTCCGCGGACGCGGCGTCGATCTCGATGCGGTCGATCGGCGCGTCCGGCTCGCGGGCCCGGTAGCCGCTCCAGTCGATGATCATGGCGGGTGCGGACGGGGTGAGCGACGGCAGGTTCAGGTAGATCCCGGCGATGCGGAACGTTCGCTCCGTCCCGTCCCGGTACCGGCCGCCGATCGTCGTTCCGACCTCCCAGCCCTGCGATTCCGCAATGGTGCGGCCGACGAGCAGCTCGTCCCCGCGCACGGCGGAGGCCCCCTCCAGGAGCGGCAGCCGGAAGTGGCCCAGCAGTTCGCGGGGCGTCCCCGCCGTGGCGGTCCGCACGGCACCGTCCAGCTCGAACCGCGCCGTCCGGACCGGGATCACCGACCGGACGCCGCCCACCCGCGCCACCGCGGCGGCCGCCTTCCCGCTGACCGGTGTGACCTGGCTGCGCCCGGTGACCCTGTAGTCGGCGGCGAGGCCCGCGTCGAGCCGGCGGTCCACCGACGCCGCCATCGACTGGACGATCACCGACACGGCCGCGATCAGCGCGAGGCCGATCGTCAGCGCGGACGCGGTCGCCGCCGTCTGCCTCGGGTCGCGCAGCGCGTTGCGCCCGCCCATCCGGCCCGCGCTCCCGCCGAACCGCGCGAACGGCCAGGCCAGAACCCGGATCGCGGGACGGCTGAGCACCGGCGACACCACGACCACCCCGGCGAACGACACCATGGCCCCGGCCCCCGCCAGCGTCAGCGCCGTCCGCCCGTCCGCCGCGAACCCGGCCGCGACGGTCCCCGCGCCCACCGCGAGGGCGAAGGCGCCGCACAGCGTCCGGCCCCGCAGCGGACGCGGCGCCGCCGACGCGGCACGGAGGGCGGCGACGGGTGGGATCCGCGCCGCGCGCCGTGCCGGGACGAACGCGGCGGCCACCGTGACGAGCGTCCCCACCCCGTAGGACGCGATCACCGCCGAGGCGGGCACGACCAGCGTCCCGAACGGCAGCGGCTCGCCGCCCGTGGCGACCGTCATCAGCCGCGCCAGCCCCGCCGCGACCCCGGCGCCCGCCGCGAGCC
>NZ_SMKK01000421.1 GCF_004348425.1 Actinomadura sp. 7K507 | reverse complement strand
GACCCCGACCCCGACCAACGATCCGAGCCCGTCGACCTCCCCCTCGCCTTCACCTTCGATCTCTCCCTCGCCCTCGACCTCGCCTGCCGGCGGAGGTGAGAACGGCGGCGGAGGCGGCCCGTCCACCGACGGCGGAGGCGGCAACAACCCCGGCGGCAACAACCCCGGCGGCAACAACCCCGGCGGCAACAACTCCGGCGGCAACGATTCCGGTGGCGGCAACCGCATCGCCACGCTCCTGGGCGACGACGGCGGTGGAGGCAACGCCTCCCTGGCCTCCTCGACCCCCGACGGCGGGTCCGCCCCTGGCGGGAACCTCGGCGGCAACCCGTCGGGCCCAGGCGGCACCGGCCCGGCCGGATCCGGCTCGTTCGGCGGCGCCAACCCATCGGGCGGCGGCCCTGCCCCCACGGGCGGTGGCGTCGTCGGCGGAGGCGCGGCACCGGCGGCCGGCGGAGGCACGCCGTCGTCGGGCGGCGGAAGCTCGTCGTCCTCTTCCTCTTCTTCCTCGTCGGGGAGCGGCTCCGGCTCCCGCGGCGACTCCGGTACCGGCGGCGGCTCGTCGTCCGGCGGCTCCTCCAGTCCCGGCAGCGGGACGCCGTCCCCCGGGGGCGAGGCACCCGGCTCCGGTACCCCGTCCCAGGACGGCGCTTCACCCGCTCCGGGGTCCACCGACAGCGGCACACCACCCGGCAGCACCCAGACTCCCGGCGACGGGAGCACGTCCCCGGACAGTGGCAGTACTCCTGAGCAGCCCGGGACCTCCCCTACACCCGAGTCCGGGATGACCGAGACCGCCGCCGACCCGAATCCGCGCGGCTCGGACGGCACATCCGAGGCTCAGGACGCCACGCCACAACAAGACCAAGGCGGTTCCAACGGACCATCGGGCTTCGTCGCACCCATGCCGATGGGAGCGATGGGCGGCTCACCCTCCCCCGGTGGCACGCCTTCACCGTCCCCGGCGGGTTCGTCCACCCCTTCCGGTGCCGGCGGCACCAGGTCGACGACGCCGCCGGGCCCCGAGTCCCGGGCTCCGGGCCGCGATGACCCCGGCGGACGCCCGCAGCCGAGCCCCATCCAGAACGTCGGCGAAGACGGCGTCGTCCGCAACGACCCGGCACCACGGCAAGACGATCCCGCGCAACAGGACCAACCTTCACAGCAGGACGCGCCTCCGCAGCAGGACGCGCCTCCGCAGCAGGACGAGGACGCGCCGCACAAGAAGGAGTCCGAAGGCGCCGCGCAGGATGGCACCACACCAGGTGACACGTCCCCCGGCGACGGTCAGGCGGACAGGTCGCAGGCTCTCGCGGACGCCGAGCAGCAGGCCCGGGACGCCCTCGCCCAGTTCGGCGACGACGCACCGACCGTCGACTTCTCGTCGGCCCCGCTCGACCCGGCCGCGGCACAGGAGATCAACAACGCCATCCGGCAGCTCGCCGCCGACTACCCCGACACGATGCGGGGCCTGTCCGAAATCGCCTCCCAGGACATCAGCCAGGCCCTCGACCCGGGCAACGAGGACGTCCTCGCCTACGCCACCCCCAATTCCAACGAGCCGGGCATCTTCATCAACGACGATGCCTTCGGTGACAACGCCCAGCGTGCGGAGGAAGGCGCCGACGAAGAGCGGAGCGGGTTCACCGTGCCCGGCGGAGGTTCCACGGAAGGCGTGTTCACGCACGAGTTCGGGCACCACCTCGGCGAGCAGCTTCTGAACAACCCGCAGATGCTCGCCGACCTGAACCGGGCCGTGTCCGATGCCCTGGGCATCCCGTACGACGCCACGCAGGCGCATGACCCCGACACACAGCAGCGGATCGAGGACGCGCTGTCCACGTACGGATCAAATGATCCGCACGAGATGATGGCGGAGGCGTTCACCGAGCACCGCCTCTCCGACGACCCTCGTGACCTGGCCCGCGCCATCGGCGAGGTCATGGACCGCCACCTGGGCGCCCAGACCAACACCCCGCCGCCCGACGGCTCGCCGAACCCCGACCCGAACACGTCGCCGCCCCAAAACCACACCACCGAGAACCCGGCGGACGCCACACCCGCCAACCAGACCAACCCGTCCGAGAACAACCCGCCACCACGCAGCGACACCGCGCCACCACACACCGAGAACCCGCCACCGCGCACCGACGACGGCCAGTCACGCTCGGACGAAACACCCCCACGCACCAACGACTCGCAACAGCGCGCCGAGAACGCACCACCGCACTCAGACACGACACCACCACGCACCGACGACGCCGAGCCACGCACGAACGAACCACCCCCACACACCAACGACCCGCAACAGCGCGCCGAGAACGCACCACCGCGTTCGGAGAACACGCCACCCCACTCAGACAACACGCCGCCGCGCACGGACAACACGCAGCCACGCACCGACGGCACGCAGCCGCGCGGCGACGACACACCACCGCGCTCCGATGACGCGCAACAGCGGTCGGAGAACGCGCCGTCGCGGGACGACGGGCCGTCGCGCTCGGACGGTACGCAGGAGCGGGGGGACGAGGGGGCCAGGCCGGGTGAGGGCGATCCTCGTTTCAGGCGGGGAAACACCGATGACAGCGGGGACACCTCTCCTGGGGACGGCGAGCCGCAGGGGCGGACCGATCCTCCGGCCGGGCGTGGGCTGCCTCATCAGCAAGCCGACTGGGCGCCGCCGTCGTACACCCGCGAAGAGAACATCAACCTCGGGTCCGGTGAGCGGCTGGCCGACCATGCGCCGCTTGAGCCGCGCGCCAAGTACACCGTCTACCAGACCGATGGCTCGGGGAACAGGGTTCCTCGAAGCGAGGCCTACACGGACGGCGACGGCAACGTCACGCACGTCACCAACGTCAAACCGGCCGATCCGGCCAACCCGGTCGTCGACCCGAACGACAACGTCGACCTGACCCGTCCCGAGCCGGGCGTCACCCACAAGGTCGATCTCGGGTTCGACGAGCCGCACATCTTCGCCGGTCAGCCTCACACCGGCGGCGACGAAGGCATCGCGCCGTCCGCCACGAGGTTCGACCCGCCGAACGCGACGCCGGTGCGGTGGCCGGGAGACTACGACGCCGGGACGCAGGGACCGTTCTCGGCCCGGAGGGACCTGCCGCCGAACTCGCGGATCGAGGTGCGCGGGCCTGGCAACAGGCTCCACGGCGTCTTCTGGACGGACGCGAACAGGCAGGTCACGCACGCCCGCACGTGGTACGGCGACCAGGAGCACGGGTTCAACCCCGAACTGGGCGACACCAACCGCAACGTCAGGAAGTGGGGCGTGCCGCGCCCGGACACCCACTACCTCGTCGAGCCCCACGACCGGTTCCAGACCACCGACCCCAACGCGCCCCTCGACCCGCCGGACGGCGCCCGCCGCGGCGACTTCGGCGACGACGGCGTCGACCCGGGCACCTTCCTCTTCCACACCGACGACCGGGGGCAGACGGACTCGGCCAGCGGACGCCCCGACTACGACACGCCGCACGCGGACGACGAGCAGCGCAATGAGAACGTCCAGCGCAAGGTCGGCCGCCTCGGCAAGGGCCAGGCCGAGTACAAGGGCGGAAGCTTCGACGGCGGCCACATCTTCCCCCACGAGGCGCGGGGGCCGGGAGAGCGGATCAACTACTTCCCGCAGTGGAGTCCCACGAACCGCGGGAACTCCGGTGGGGACGTCACACCCGGTACCGGCTGGCGGCACTCGTTCGAGAGCCTGCTCGAAAGACGGCACACCGCCAACCCCGACCTCACGATCGACCGGATCGACTTCTTCCCGGAGCCGAACGATCCGAAGATCACGCCGGAGGTCGTCCACACTCGCTGGACGGAAACCGACGGCTCCCAGAATCCGCCGGTAACCACCACGCACTACCGGAGCTACCACAACCTGGACCCGAGCCAGCGGAGCGGAAGCGGTACGACGCCCCCCGCCCCTGCACCGCCCAGCAGCACCACGCCTGCCCAGCCCTCCGGGAGCGGCCAGCCCGCCACACCGAACCAGGC
>NZ_SMKK01000420.1 GCF_004348425.1 Actinomadura sp. 7K507 | reverse complement strand
CACGGGCCCTGGGGGCTCCTTTCCGGGGGTTGATGGGGCGGTTTGTTCCTGGTCAGGGTGCGGGCAGCGTTTGGAGGCGGGTGATCGCGGTGGTGATCAGGTCGGTCCAGGGCCAGCGGTTGCTCAGCCGGAGGCGGAGCCGCCTGCCGCCGCGGACCAGGCGTCCGGCGGTGGAGAAGATCCGCAGCCGCAGGCGTTTGGGTTCCCAGGTGCGGGCCGTCCCGTCCAAGGCGAGCATCTGGGTCCAGGCGGTCAGTTCCGAGGCGAGCGCGACGATCTCCAGCCAGATCTGGTTGGCGGCGGCGCTGTGCAGGGGCAGGTTGCGCAGGCCGGTGTCCTTGGCGCACCGGATGCGGTCCTCGCAGCGGGCCCGGCGGCGGTGGCGCAGCTCCAGGTCGGCCAGCTGCCCGTACTTGCCACCGGGCCGGGTTCCGGTCACAAAGCACGTGAAGCGGTGCCCGTCGAGGTCGGTGAACCGCAGCTGGGCGCCGGGGTGGGGGCGTTCGCGGCGGACGATGACGCGCATGCCCTTGGGCCAGGACGACAGGTCCAGCATCCCGGTCAGCTCGGCCACCCACGCGCCGGGACGGGGCCTGCGGTCGGCGTCGTAGGCGCACTGCCAGATGTGCTCGGGCAGGTCGAGGATGGCGGCGCAGATGTCGTCGGTGAGGTTGAATCCGATGGAGTACTTGATGCGGCGGGCGGTGACCCAGTCCAGGAACTCGTGGGTGCCGCCACCCGAATCGGTCCGGATGATGACTTGTTTGTGCAGGCGGGGCGGGATCTGGTTGAGGGCCAGGCGGCCTGCGGTGATGTGATCGGCGGCGGTGTTGGATCCGGCGTTGCCCGCTCGCAGCACCAGGGCGGCGGCCTCACCGGTCCCGCCGGGGCCGTGGTCGATGAACGCGGTCATCGGGTGGTGGCCGAAGGTGCGTTTCCACGTCGGGGCGGCCTGGTCCTTGTCGGAGTGCGCGATCACGATGGTCGCGTCCAGGTCCACCGGGATCAGCCCGCCGTCGGCCCCCGGAGCGCCGGGCCCGGCCAGCGCCCAGGCCCGCTGGCGTGCCTGCGCCCGCGCTTTGCGGATCGCCCGCAACGCCGCCGGCCCGGCCTCGGCCAGGGTCTTGACCAGCCGTGACACCGTCGGGTCCGAGGCCACCGGCCCGAACAACTCCGGCGAGGACCGCAGCACCGCAATGTCGGCCAGGCAGTCTCCGCCCAGTGCCAGCGTCACCGCCAGATCCGTCACGATCTTCCCCGGATCGTGCACCGCCCGCGATGCCCTCCACCGCGCCAGCGCCCGTGACAAGCCCTGGTCCAGGCCCGTCGCCCGCAGGGCCTCGATCAGCAGCAGCCCACCCGCCTGGGAGGCGATCCCCGCACTGTCCTCGGACACCACGATCTTGGCCTTCCGGCCGGTAGTCTTCACTTGGAAAGTGCTCCAGAATTTGGCGCGGACAGGACCTTCAGCAAGCCCTATCCTCCCAGTTCAGGAGCACTTTTCTCATGTCAACGACCAGCCGGAATCAACCCGCCATGAAAGCGGGAGGTTAGAGCGTCCCTTCTCGAGCAGAGTCAACCGTCATGGCGGCTCCCGCCGGGACGGTCATTCGGTGATCGGGTCGACCTTCCCTCCGGACTCCGGACACTTTACGAGCTGACCAATGCGCCGCGCGCCGGATGGCTGGTCTGCCATGAGGTCGGAGAACTGGGCGAGGCCGCCGATGTGGCGGACGACTTCGCGGATTGGGGCCTGAATGTCGAGAACCCAGGACAGTGGGTTCGTTTCGCCCGCTGCGCGGAGGCGAGTGTTTATGTCAATACAGCGAACGGCTCCGTCGCCACGATCAGCGCCTGGGACCTGAAGTCAGGACGGCTGCGGCTGCGCGAACTGGCCGGTGACGTGCTCGAGTTCTTCGCCGAGTACGCGATCGGCCCTCGGTACCCCACCATCCTCGAAGACCCGGCCGCACAACGCCTGCTCCCCGCCAGCGAAGACGACTGGATACGTTTTCTCCTGTCCATCGGCGTCATCGACGAGTCAACGCTGGGGAACCTGGAAGCCCGGTGGGCGGAAGAGTACGTGGACCCGGCCTCGCAGATTCCAGCCACCTGGTCCGACACCCCGCAGAACGAGGCCGAACGAACCGTTCACCAAAAGCTCACCCGGCTGCGCGACATCGGTTTCGACGTCTTCGCCTCGTCCGGTGTCGCGAACGAATGGAACCTGGACCATATCGGCTTCGACCCGGGCCGAGGCGCTCGGATGAGACTGATCCCTGACGCGACCGAACCGTTGTGGCGACTCCAACGCATGGTGGGCACCGCAGGTTTGGGTACGCTCTATCTCTACACCGAAGAACTCATCATCGACCATACGAAAGCGTTGCCCCGGCGGTTCACCTCGCTTGGAATAGATGACGTCCAGGCTCGGCAATGGTTCGCCATCGGCGAATACCACCGGAAGGCGAAGCTCCTGCTCCACAGGGAAACCGGAGAAGTCGCCGGACTGGAACCGGCGCCGTCGAACCGGCTGCGCCACCTGCATCCAGACCCGATCGGCTTCGTCAACGAATACGGCCTGAGCCCGCGTCACACCGAACTCCGCTACAGCCCTCGCAGCCGACCCCAATCCAAGGCCGCACACCAGTGGGTCGATTTCCTCCACGCCTGCGAGGTCATCACGTAACCGCAGGACAGCCCTCAGACGAGCTTCGACGTGTCCGCCTGGCGGCGGTCTTCGGCGGGATTGTCGGTGGGGCCTCCTAGGGTGGTGGACCGTGGATCTTGAACTTGCGGGGCGGCGGGCCCTGGTGACGGCGAGCAGCGGTGGGATCGGGGCGGCGGTGGCCGGGCGGCTGGCCGCCGAGGGGTGTGCGGTGCTCGTGCACGGGCGGGACGCGGCGCGGGCGGGCGAGGTCGCGGAGCGGTTGCGGGCGGCGGGCGGCACGGCCGAGGTCGTGCTCGGCGACCTCACCGACGACGGCGCCGCCGCGGAGGTCGCCGGGCGTGCCGCGTCCTGGGGCGTGGACGTGCTGGTCAACAACGCCGGCCCCGTCGCCGAGCACGATTGGGACGACGCCGAACCGGCCGCGTGGCTGGCGGCGATGAACGGCAACGTGCTGTCGGCCGTGCGGTTGATCCGGGGCGTCCTGCCCGGGATGCGTGAGCGCGGCTGGGGCCGGGTGATCAACCTGGGCAGCCGAGGGGCGACCACGCCACAGCCCAACCTGGTCGAGTACTCGGCGGCCAAGGCGGCGGTGGTGAACATGACGACGAGCCTGGCCAGGCACCTGGCCGGTACCGGCATCACCGCCAACACCGTCAGCCCCGGCGTGATCGTCACCGCCGGGATGCGCAAGCTGTTCGAGGACGGCGCCGCCCACCGCGGCTGGCCCCAGGACTGGGCCGACCTGGAGCCGCTCGTCACGGCCGAGTACGCGCCCAACCCGACCGGCCGGCTCGGCACCGCCGACGACATCGCCGCCGCGGTGACGTTCCTCGCCAGCCCGCTGGCCGGTTACATCAACGGCACCGACCTGCGCGTGGACGGCGGCCTCGTCCCCGTCCCCTGAAGGACGGTCAGAGCGAGCCGGGCGCGCCGGTGTTGGGGATACCGAACATCTGCGCGTATCGGTCGTTGAGTTCGGACCAGCCGAAGTCCATCGCCGCGGCGCCGCGGATCGGCGGGATCGGGCGCCCGTCGAGCAGCTTCTCGGCCACGTCGAGGCAGATGTGCCAACCGGCCGCGACCTTCGGGAGCCAGTCACGGTCTTCGACGGTGTGCCGGAGCGTCAGCCGCGTGCCGGAGCCGGTGGCCTCCAAGTCCCAGCGCAGCAGGTCGGCGCCGAAGGTGTGCTCCAGCAGCGTCGGTGGTTCGGCGCGGACGACCTCGGCCGCGATGTCCTCGGGCTTCTCGTCGTCGATCATCGTGAGCGTGGCGTCGCCCGCCTTCGCGAGGTCGCGGTCGGCGGTGTAGGGCGCCCACCCGGCGAGTTGCTCCGGCTCGGTCAGCGCGGCCCACACCTTCTCGGGCGGGTGGCGCAGGTCGCGGGTGAAGACCAGCGTCCAGCGGTCTTCCGTCGCCTCGTAGTCGGC
>NZ_SMKK01000041.1 GCF_004348425.1 Actinomadura sp. 7K507 | reverse complement strand
GCTCCACCCCGACCTCCCAACACAAGAAAGGTGACCCTCAAGTGGCAGACGACCGGAACGGACCGGGGCGCTTCCGCCGGCCGACTGCGGCTCTGGCGCTCCTGGCGTTCGCGCAGTTGATCGTTTCCTTGGACTACAACATCGTGTACGTGGCGCTGCCGGAGATCGGCTCCGAGCTGGGCTTCTCGGCGCAGACCCTGCAATGGGTGGTCAGCGCCTACGCGGTGGCGTTCGGCGGGTTCCTGCTGCTGGGCGGCCGCGCGGTGGACCTGTTCGGTCCGCGCCGCGTCTTCATGGCTGGGCTGGCGCTGTACGCGGTGGCGTCGTTGGCGGGCGGGCTGGCCGGCTCCCCGGTGCCGCTGGTGGCGGCGCGAGCGGTGCAGGGCCTCGGCGGGGCGCTGCTGTTCCCCGCCACGTTGACGCTGGTGTCCACGGGATTCGCCGAGGGACGCGAGCGCAACCGGGCCTTCGCGGTGTGGGGCACCGCCGGCGGCAGCGGCATGATCCTTGGCTCGCTGCTCGGGGGCGTGCTCACCCAGGCGTTCGGCTGGGCCGCGGTGTTCTACGTCAACGTGCCGCTGGCCGCCGCCGCGGCGTTGCTGGCCCTGCCGCTGGTCCCGCGCGGCACCACCCGGCGGGACGGCCGCAGGTTCGACGCGGCCGGCGCGCTGACCGCCACAGCCGGGACCACGCTGGTGGTGTTCGCGCTGGTGCAGGGGCCCGAGTCCGGCTGGGCCGCGCCGTCCGTGATGGGCGCGGCGGGGCTCGGCGCGGCGCTGCTGGCGACGTTCGCCGCGATCGAGGCCCGCAGCGCCGACCCGCTGCTGCCGCTGCGGCTGCTGCGCGGCCGCGACCTGTCCACGGGCGCGGTGGTCACGTTCCTGTACATGGCCACCTTCGGCACCCTGCTGTACTTCCTGACCGTCTACTTCCAGGCCGTGCGGGGGTACGACGCGCTGCACACCGGGCTGGCCTTCCTGGTCCCGATGGCCGCCATCGTTGCCGGTTCCCAGCTCGCCGGGCGGCTGGCGACGGCCCGCGGCCCGCGCACCGCGATGCTCGCGAGCCTGGCCGTGGGAGGGGCCGGCGCCGTCGTCCTCGGCGCGAGCCTCGGCACAGGCAGTTCCTACCTGAGCCTGCTCCCCGGCCTGATCGTTCTGGGCGTCGGGCAGGGCGCGGGCTACACCCTGATGTTCGGCGCGGCCACCGCCGCCACCCCGGGGCACCAGCAGGGTGTCGCCTCGGCGGTGGCCTCCACCACCCAGCAGGTCGGCGGCGCCGTCGGCCTGGCGGTTCTGGTCGCCATCGCCAACGCCCCCACCGAAGGCGTGACCGGGCCCGCTCTGCCCGCGGCCACCACCGACGGGCTGCGGACCGCGGTGTTCGCCGCGGCCGTCGGGATCGCTCTCACCCTCGTGGCCGCCCTCGGATTCACCCCCCGCCCGCAGGCGCACCCGGTGCGGACGACCGGCGACGCGGTCGAACGTGTCGACGCCTGATCCCGTTCCTCCAGCCCCCGAGAGAAGGGAATTCATGGACGCCGGGGACACCGTCCGCCGCCGGCAGCCGCGCTCGGCGGGCCGCACCGGACGGCCCGGACGGGCGCGGGCCGGTCGCGGACGTCGGGGCCGCGCCGACCCGGCGTCAGCCGTCGGCCAGGTCGAGGCCGGCGCGGACGATGGCGTCGGCGTCGAGGCCGTGATGGCGGTACACGTCCTCGATGGACCCCGACTGGCCGAACCGCGTGACGCCCAGCGAGGTGGTCGGCACCCGGTTGATCGTCGCCAGGAACGCCAGCGTGTGCGGATGGCCGTCCAGCACGGTGACCAGCGGGGCGGCCCGGTGGGCGGGGAAGAGGCGGTCGAGGATCCAGCTCGGCGCCTCCTCGTGGCCCTGGCGGGCGCGCACCGCGCTCATGAGCAGGCCGGGGCTGGTCACGCACACCACGTCGGCGTCGACGCCGTGGCCGGCCAGTCGGTCCGCCGCGATCAGCGCCTCGGGCACCACCGCGCCCATCGCCGCGATGGTGACCGCGGGGGACTCGGTGCGCCTCAGGAGGTAGCCTCCCGCGACCGCCTGCGCCCGGCGCCGTTCGCGGGCCGCCGGATCCCGCGGAACGCCGGCGAGCGACTGGTCCACCGGCCGGGTGGAGAGGCGCAGGTACGCCGAGCCGCCGTCCGGCCGCCCCAGCCGGGCCATGGACGCGAGCAGCGTCCATTCGACGTCGATGGCGAACGCCGGCTCGTAGGAGACGCAGCCCGGCTGCTCGATGCCCAGCGACGGGGTGGTGATCGACTGGTGCGCGCCGCCCTCCGGGGCCAGGCTCACACCGGACGGCGTCCCCACGAGGATCGACTGGCCGCCCGCGTAGATGCCGAACGACCACGGCTCCGCCGCCCGCTGCACGAACGGGTCGTACAGCACGCCGATCGGCAGCAGCGGCTCGCCCCACCGGCTCCAGGTGGTGCCGAGCTCCCCGATCAGCCCGACCAGGTTGGTCTCCGCGATGCCCAGCTCGATGTGCTGCCCGGTGGGCCGCTCACGCCAGTGCAGGATCGTCTCGGAGTCGTCGGCGAACCAGTCGGGACGTTCCCGCGCCGACCAGACGCCCACCTTGTTGACCCAGCCGCCCAGGTTGGTGCTGGAACTGACGTCCGGGCTCACCGTCACCACCCTGCGGGCGATCTCGGGCGCCGACCGGGTGAGGTCCATCAGCACGCGGCCCAGTGCCGCCTGGGTCGTCGCCGTCCCGGTCGGGGTGCGGCCGAAGTCGTGGGGCGGGTCCGGCGCCTTGGGCGCCCGGACGCCGGGGCGGCGCAGTCGGCGAGCCGTCTCGGCGCACAGCAGCCCCGCGGCGCCGCCCGGGTCGAACCGCGCCCAGGGACGGGCCGGGTCGGCGCCGACCTCGGCCGCCAGCTCCTCCATCTGGGCGGTGGTCAGCAGCGACGAATGGTTCTGCGGGTGGCCGTGGGTGGGCAGCCCGTACCCCTTCACGGTGTACGCGAAGATGACCGTGGGCCGCCCGTCGTCGATGGCGGAGTAGGCGCGGTCGAGGGCCGCCAGGTCATGCCCGCCCAGATCGGCGATGGCGGCCGCCAAGGTGGCGTCGTCCAGCCCGGTGATCAGTGAGGCGATCCGCTCGCGTCCCGGACCGGTTCCCGGGAGGCGCTCGCGCAGCTCGCCGGGGCCGCAGCGCAGCAGCCGCTGGTACTCCGGGTTGGGCATCCGGTCGATGCGCTCGCGCAGCGCGTCCCCGCCGGGCTGGACGAACAGATCCTCCAGCAGGTCCCCGTACTTCACGGTCAGCACCTGCCACCCGGCGGCGGCGAACATCCCGCGCAACCGGTCGGCGGCGATGTCGGGGATCACCCGGTCCAACGACTGGCGGTTCAGGTCGACGATCCAGACGATCTCCCCGAGCTCGCCCACGCCGGGTTCCAGGATCGCCTCCCACACTGCGCCCTCGTCCAGCTCCGCGTCGCCCACCAGCGAGTACTGCCGGCCGGTCCCGGTGCCGCCGAACGCGTGGTCGACGTAGCGGCGGGCCAGCGCGCCCCAGATCGGGGCGGTGGCGCCGATCCCGACCGAGCCGGTCGAGTAGTCCACCGGATCGGGGTCCTTGGTGCGGCTCGGGTAGCTTTGCAGCCCGCCGAACGCCCGCAGCGTCGGCAGGCGGGACTCCTCCAGCTCGCCGAGCAGGTAGTTGATCGCGTGCAGCACCGGGGAGGCGTGCGGTTTCACCGACACCCGGTCCTGCGGCCTCAGGTGACCGAACCACAGCGCGGTCATGATCGACACGATGGACGCCGACGATGCCTGGTGGCCGCCGGCCTTGAGGCCGGACGGGTTCGGGCGCACCCGGTTGGCCTCGTGGACCATCGAGCTCGCCAGCCACAGCACCCGGCGCTCGATCTCCCGCAGCACGTCCCCGCCGGGCTGCCGCGCGGCGACCGGCGCGCTTGTCATCTGCTTCATAAGTGTTCTCCTGACCGTGCACACGACTACTGCGAGCAGAGCATGAAGTACATTGGTGCACAATAAGCGGGGCAAATATTGAGCAGAATGCACGCTCTCATCTCATCCCCCGCGCAGAAAGCGAGCATCATGCGAAGCGAGGACCGCGTCGACCAGACCGACGCGCGGCTGCTGAGGGCCCTGAACGACACGCCGCGGGCCACGATGATCGCGCTGGCGGAGCGGACCGGGCTGTCGCGCAACACGGTGCAGGCCAGGCTCGCGCGGCTGGAGGAGGGCGCGGCGCTGCGGCCGTTCGAGCACCGGATCTCGCCGGCGGCCCTCGGCTACCGGCTGACCGCGTTCATCACCGTCCAGGTCGCCCAGCGCAGGCTGGACGAGGTGGCCTCCTCGCTGGCCGGCATCCCGGAGATCCTCCAGGTGCAGGGCGTCAGCGGCTCCACTGACCTGTTCGTCCAGAGCGTCGCGGTCGACGCCGACGACCTCTACCGGATCGCCGGGGAGATCCTCGCGGTCCCGGGCGTCGAGCGCACCAACACGTCCCTGGTCATGCGCGAACTGGTGAAGTACCGCATCACTCCTCTGCTCCGCCGAGCGATGGGGGAGGCGAGCCCTGAGGACGGCTGAACCCGCTCGGGCGGACGCGACATCACCGGACCGAGGCGAGCGCCCGGCGGCACGGCCGGCCAGGCAGCCAGGGGCTGACCGGCCGCGGCGCAGGAGGACGTCCTACTCCGGTACCGGCGTCGCCGGTGACGCGGGGGTGGGCACCGCTCCTACCGCCGGAGACAGCAGTTCGATGGCGTTCCCACCGAGGACACCCGCGACCTGGCCGGCCGGTATGACCTTCCGCACCAGATCGATTCCGTGCCGGGTCGACCAGTACGGGTAGTCGCTGGAGAACAGCAGCCGTGAAGACCCGACCAGGTCCGCCAGCAGGCTCAGGGACTCGGGCTGGTTGCAGACCGTGTCGAACCACATCCGGCGCAGGTAGTCCGCGAACGGCCGCTCCAGGCCGGGCCACCATCCCTTGCCACGGTAGACGTCGATCCGGCCGTGCAGATACGGCAGCGCCCCCCCGACATGCGGATGAACGATCTTGAGCCGCGGATAGCGGTCGAGGACGCCTCCGACGATGAGCGACATCGACGCGAAGCTCGTGTCGAACATGTATCCGATCGTCACTTCCATCTTGTAGGGCGTGACCCTCGGTTCCCGGAAGGAGCGGGTCGGATGCAGGAACAGGGGGAGCCCGAGTTCCTCCGCCCGCGCGTAGACGGGCCACAGCCGCTCGTCCGCGACCGACATCCCGTCGATACTGCCCGGCAGGTAGATCCCGCGCAGGCCGAGCCGGCCGACGGCGTCCTCGAGCATGTCGAGCGCCAGGTCGGGATGCTTGAGCGGGAGGTGCGCCAGCCCCGCGAAGCGCCCGGGATGGGTCGCCTGGGCCCGGGACAGTTCCTCGTTGAGGAGCAGGCACAGGTCGTGCGCCTCCTCGCGCTCCCGGTCGTTGACATCGCCTGCCGCCGCCACGCTGACGACGGCCATGTCGATCCCGGCCTCGTCCAGCACCCTGACCTGATGGTCGAGGTCGGTGAACCGCCGGTCGTACTTCCAGACCTCGTCGGGCGAGACCTCGTAGACGTACCCCTCCGCGGTCCGTTCCGCCCGGGGGCCGTGCGTCCTTCCGATGTGCGCGTCGAGGAACGCGGTGGGGTACCAGTGCCACTGGCTGTCGACCACGGTCATGCCTTACCTCCGTTGGTGCCGGTGAGAGTCGCGGGGGCGGGAGCGCGGGACGGGGAGCGAGAAGACGTCCGGATCACCGGCGGGACGGCGCCCGCAGATCCGGGACCGCGATGTCGCCGTCGATGACGACCGGCTCGTCGTCGAGGAACAGGCTGCACCCACGCATGGGAATGTCGAGGTGGCAGGCGGTGTCGTTGGGACCGCCCAGTTCGTTGTTCGGGCCGATCGAGAACATGACGTTGCCGTAGACGGAACGCAGCTCCATCCCCATTCCCCCCGGGAACGACGGCTGTGCGAGCCCGTGCCAGTGCGCGCGTTCGTCGAGACCCCACCCGATGTGGGACATGCCGTAGCCGCGCGGGTCGTCGAACGACGTGATGTAGGAGCGGATCAGGTCCGCGTCGAACCCTCCGCGTATGTCGGTGATGAATCCCTTCTCGATCGTGAACTCGACGTGGCCGGTCACGTACAGGTTCTGCGGTAGGAGCACGTCACCGGGGCCGAGGACGATCCGGCCGTCGACGCCGTCGTCCGCGGCCCCGGTGAACACGAATCCCGCCGGCCAGTGGTCCCACCGTCCCGGTGTGTCGGTGTAGCCGTACTCGGGCACGGTCGGGTACGCGCCGAGCCGGTAGGTCACGTCGGTGCCGTGCTCGTTGGTGAAGCGCAGCGTCGATGCCTTCTCCAGCAGTCCGGCGGCGGCCTCGACCCGCTCGCGCAGTGCCGGGCTGGGGGCGAGGCGCGCGAGCAGTTCGATCGGCTCGACGACCGTGAGGATCCTGGTGCCGGCCGCCTGGACGGCGAACTGCTCGGGTGAGAAGAGCAGGAACGCCAGGTCGACGAGCATGTCCGACTGCTTCAGCGCCTCGACCGCTTGGGGGCTCGCGGCGAGTTCGGTCGATCCCACCGACCAGCTTCCCGTGTCCGGGAGGGGGCGCGGCAGGCGCAGGTGAAAGGTGGTGGCGCCGAGGCTCCTGGCCGCGTACATGAAGGCGTCGGCGTAGTCGAGCCGTTCGCGCCCCCGCGACAGTACGGCCACCCGCTCGCCTTCGCGGACGCCGCACAGGGTCAGCTGGTCACGGAACAGTCCCTGGATCAAGCTCTGGTCGTACATCGTCTTTCCTCTCAGAGGTGGTCCCGCAGGGCGGCCCAGAACCCGTCCGGGTTGTCCCACGGCACCATGTGACCGGCGTCCGGAACGGAGATCACCGGGAGTGCCGGGTTGGCGCGTGCGAGTTCGGCGGCGCCGGCGGCAGTGACGACCGGGCTCGCCGCGCCGCGCACCAGGGCGACCGGTGGGAGCAGCCGGCGCCAGAGGTCGTGGAAGTCGTCGCGGTGAAAGCCGTCGAGCGTTTCCAGGACGGCCGCGGGGTCGCAGGTCGGCAGTTCCCGTGCCCTTATGGCGATCTCACGCCGCGGCCAGCGCGGGTAGCGCGCCCGGATCGATTCGGCGAGGCCCGCCGGCCGGCGGGCCTCGCCGAGCTGTGCGAGGAAGTTCTCCCGGGTGGTCGGGTAGGGCCGCCGTCCCGGGCCCGACAGCGGCGGGTCGACCAGGACGACCCGGCCGTGCCGTCCGGGGTACCGCACCGCGTACGCCGCCGCGATGCGGGCGCCGAACGAATGGCCGAGCAGCGCCGGCGCGTCCAGCCGCAGGGACGCGACGATGGCGGCGACGTCCTCCACGTGGTGGCCGAGCGTGTAGTGGCCCGCGGCGGCCCGCCCCGATCTGCCGCGGCCGCGCAGGTCCGGCACGTGGACCGTGTACCGGTCGGCGAGAGCGAGGGCGATGAACTCCGCCGCATGCGCCGTGGTGGTGATCCCCGGTAGCACCAGCAGCGGCGGGGCGCCTCCGCCGCCGTAGCGAAGCACCCGCAGTCGGAGGCCGCCCGCGTCCACCGGCAGGCTGTCCCCGCTCGGCTCCGGCACGGCGCCTCCCTCCCGCGTCACCGTGGGGCCCGGCGGTCGGGGCCGTCCGGGGCCGTCAACTGATAAGGCATGGGGGTAAGTGGATCCACTTTCTGAAGGAAAAGTCAAGTCTTCCTCCGGAACGATGGAGAGTTGAGTACAGTTAGGGCGCGGAACGATGCGGCCGTGACTCACTTGCTCGGGCGTGCCGTCCACTTACCGGGAGACATGGTGATGAGCGCTGAAATCGGGTCGCCCCAGCGAGCCGACGGCCGCCGGCTGGTCGTCGACATCCACGCCCACGTCCGCCAGCTGATCCTCGACGGGACGCTGCCGCCGGGGTCGACAGTGGCCCAGGCCGAGCTGGCGAGGACGCTCGGAGTCAGCCGCACGCCGTTGCGCGAGGCCTTCCGGATGCTGCAGGAGGAGGGGCTTCTCGAGACCGCGCCCAACCAGCGCGCGCGCGTCAGCGACATCGACGTCGCCTACGTCGACCAGGTCTACGGCGCGAGGATCCTCCTGGAGTCCCTCGGCATCGCGCTCACCCTGCCCGAGTTGAACGCGGAGCGCCTCTCGGAGATGAGGGCGCTCCTGGGACGGATGGAGACGCTGGCCGGGGCCGGCGACTGGAAGTCGTGGCAGCAGGTGCACCATGACTTCCACGCGGTGCACAGCGCGCGCATCGGCGGTCAGGTACGGCAGATCATGTCGAGCCTGGCGGAGCACTGCCAGCGGTACATCACGCAGAATCGCGTTCATGAGGCGCAGACCCTGGACGTCGCGCACCGGGAGCACACGAAGCTGCTCGAGGCGCTGGAGAGCGGCGACCAGTCCACGGCGGTCGAGTCGATCGTCCGGCATCTCGCGAGGACGGTCCTGACGACGATGGCGCACACCGCGCCCGAGTACGAGCCGGTCGGCGTCCGGACGGCGCTGCGCATGGTGCTGGGCACCGCGCAAGACTGACCGCCCGCCCCGTCACCGCCCCGCACTCCCTCTGACCTGCACCTCCGCGACTCGATTCCGGCGTGGCGGCCGATTCTTCGTCGATGCGCCCGCGGTGACCGCGACCTCCGAGCCGGGAGGATAAGTGGATCCAGTTCGTTCGACGGGCTCTTGACTTCCTTGAACGAAGTGTGTTCACTTTGGCCCCAACGTTCCGTCGGAGTGAGGAGAGCGGGACATGCTGGAAGCCACCTACACCGAGGCCGGGTTCGGACGGCCCGTACGTCGCGGCCACCGCCCGGCCGTGGTCGTCGTCGACTTCAGCGAGGGATTCACCGATCCGTCGTTCCCCACGGGGGCCGACATGTCGGCCGAGGTCGAGGCGTGCGCCGTGCTGCTGGCCTCGGCGAGGGAACGGGGCTTCCCCCGCGTCTTCACCACGATCGCCCACGACAGCCCGCACGACGCCACCACCTGGTGGGATAAGGCGCCCGGTCTGCGCACGTTCATGGCGGGGTCGCGGGCCGTCCGGCTGGACGAACGCCTCGGCCGGAGGGCCGACGAGGCACTCGTGGTCAAGAGGGGGCCGTCGGCGTTCCACGGCACCGACCTGGCCGGTCGGCTCACCCGTGATCGCGCCGACACGGTGATCGTGTGCGGGGCGACGACGAGCGGGTGCGTGCGCGCGACCGTCGTTGACGCGATGCAGCTGGGATACCCGGTTCTCGTGCCGCGGGAGTGCGTGGCGGACCGGGCCCGGGGGCCGCACGAGGCGAGCCTCTTCGACATGAACCAGAAGTACGCCGACGTCGTCACCCTCGCCGAAACGCTCGCCCACCTTGCGGGCATCACGGCCGCCGATTGATCGCGGCGGTCGGTCAAACGGGCTCCCGAAGCGGCAGTCACCCCATGGAAGGGGTTAGGTTAATGGTTTCTCTGAAAGCCGCATCCACGATGGCGGCCATTCTGCTGACGGTTTCGGCATGCGGCGTCGGGCAGGGCGCGTCGGACGGCACCGGCCGTTGCGGCACCTTCACCCTCGGCGCGCTGGACGACGACTCGCACCGCGCGGCATACCACGCGATCGAGAAGGGCCATGTGAAATCCGAGGTGATCGGCGAGTTGAAGATCGATTACCTGCAGATTCCGGCGCTAATTCAGGCGACCGCCTCGGGGCAGTACGACGTGGTCGGCACCTCACTGCCGGGTGTGGTCAACGCGCGCGAGAAGGGTGGCGTCGACCTGCGCATCGTCGGCCTCATCCAGGCGCAGACCGGCGGCGGAACCAAGACCTTCGTCCCCACCGGATCCGGCATTCAGAACGGGCGCGACCTGAAGGGGAAGACGGTCGGCGTCAGCGGATTCGGTTCTAGCGTGATGATGTCGACGCAGATGGTCTACACGAAGAAGTATGGCCTGAACGCCAAGGCCGAGGGCGGCGACATCAAGTATGTCGAACTGGATCCGCAGACGATGTACAGCGCCCTCAAGAAGGGCGACATCGACGCCGCCGTCATGTTCCATCAGGCGGGCTGGCGTGCGAGCAACGACCCCGGCCTCCGGGTCGTGGCCGATATCGACAACGACTTCCGCGAGATCAGCGGGGCGTGGCTGGTGGGCGCCGCCTATGCCGTGCCGGGCGACCTGCTCAAGAAGAAGTCCAAGTGTGTCGCCGAGTTCCAGCAAATGATCGGCGAGTCGGTCGCCTACGCGGAGAAGAACGTGAGCGAGCTGGCTCCGGTGATCAGCGAGCAGACCGGCGTCGAGGCCAAGTTCATCGAGTACTGGTGGAACCAGAAGTCCTACCGTTTCGGGGGCGGTACCGACCCCGAATGGATCGAGTGGGCGGGCAGGTTCTACCGGCTCGCGCACGAGGGCGGGCACCTGCCGAAGAACCCGGATCTCGGCGAGATCGTGGTCAACGGCGGCACCGGTGAGTGAGCACGGGACGGGCACCGCGGTCCTGGGCGAGCGGGGCGGCGCCGGGCGCGGGACGCGGGACCGCGCCCCCGTCCCCGGTGACGGGGCGGCGAGACCCGGTCGCCGCCGGATTCTCGCCCACCTGCTGGCCGACGGTGTGCCGCTGCTGCTGCTCGCGGTGTGGTTCTGGTATTCGACGAACGTCTCCGCGGCCGAACTGCCGAACCCCGTCGAGGTGGGCCGGGAGAGCATCGACCTGCTGATCGGCGAAGGCGCGGTGCACACCTGGACCTCGATGGGCCGGATCGTGCTGGCGGTGCTGCTGGCGACGTGCATCGGCAGCCTCCTCGTCTTCCTGGCCGGCGTCGCACCGGTCACCGAACTGCTGATCGGCAAGCGTGTACTGCCGTTCTTCAACAGCGTCCCGGCCCTCGGCTGGGCGATCCTCGGCGTCATCTGGTTCGGTGTCGGGGACTTCTCGGTGGTCTTCGTGGTGACCGCGATCACGATCCCGTTCTGCCTGGTCAACCTGTGGGAGGGCAAACGCGCGCTCGATCCCGGGCTGCTGGAGATGGGCCGCAGTTTCACCCGGTCGCGGGTCCGTGTCCTCTTCGCGATCGAGCTGCCGTTGCTGGTGCCCTACATCTTCGCCGCGGCCCGCCTTTCCTTCTCGGTGGGATGGAAGGTCGCGCTCATCGCGGAGTTCTTCGGCTCGCAGACCGGGCTGGGACTCGTCATGAACCGGGCGAGGCAGTCCTTCGACTCGCCGACGGTCTTCGCCACGATCGTCGTGGTCCTTCTCATCGTCAGCGTGGTGGAACGGCTCCTCTTCGACCCCCTGGCACATTGGTTCGCCAAGCGGACCGGAACGGCGGTGGCGCGGTGAGCACCATAGACATCCGGAATCTGGAAGTCGGGTTCGGTGACGAGGTCATCATCGATGGCGTCGATCTCGGGATTCGCGACGGGGAACTGGTCACGCTGCTGGGGCCGAGCGGCTGCGGCAAGTCGACGATGCTGCGCATCATCGGCGGACTTTCCGGCTACCGCGGCGGCAGTGTCACGGTGAACGGCCGCCCGGCGGCGCAATCATGGGAAAGTCTCGCGTACGTCTTCCAGGCCGCTCGCCTGGCCCCGTGGCGAACCGCGTTGGACAACGTGGTCCTCGGCATGAAGCTGCGAGGAGTCGCCGGCTCAAGGCGCGAGATCCGGGAACGCGCCCGCGGTTTCCTGGAGACGGTCGGCATCGGCGCACTTGCGGACCGTCCCGCTCACGCGCTCTCCGGCGGGGAGCAGCAGCGGGTCTCGATCGCGCGGGCGCTGTCGGTGGAACCGAGCGTGCTGATGATGGACGAGCCGTTCAGCGCGCTCGATGTGCAGACGCGGCGGCGTCTCCGGCAGGAGATCGTGTCGCTCTGGGAACGCACCGCGCTCACCATCGTGCTGGTCACCCACGACATCGAGGAAGCCCTCGTCGTAGGCAGCCGCGTCGTCGTCTGCTCCCCCAAACCGACGGGGATCCTCGCGGACATCGACGTGGACATGCCCTATCCCCGGGACCCCACGACCGCCGAGTTCGGCGAACACCGCAAGCGCATCGTCGAACTGTTCGGCTCCGAGGAAGCGGACGACGGCCGGACCGGGGCGAATGTTCGCTGACGGTTGTTCGCTGACGGTGCGGGTCGATCCATGCTGAACGGCAAAGGGAGAATTCTGTGAGTGCGGACATTCAGTCCTCAGATGGGCCGGCCTTCCGTCTCGGGGCGGCGATCCGCGGTGATGGGCGGACGGTGGTCGTGGAGTCGCGGGGCTCGCTGTACGACCTGGCGGAACTGGTGCCGGCGGCGCCTCCCGCGAGTTCCGTCCTGGACCTGGTCGAAAGCGGCTGGGACGCCGTCCTCGACGGGATCGCCGACGCCCTGGCCGGCGGTCCGGCGGCGAAGCCGCTGGACGAAGGATCCCTGCGCTGGGAGGCGCCGGTGATGCACCCGCGGAAGCTCATCTGCATCGGCACCAACTACAAGGACCACATCCGGGAGATGGGGTTCAGCCTCGACGCGCTGTCCGCCCACCCGTACAGCTTCCTGGCCCCGCCGACCACGACGCTGGTGGGAACGGGACAGCGGGTCGCCGTCCCCGCGATCGCCGAGCGGATCGACTGGGAAGCCGAGGTCGCCCTCGTCATCGGACGCCGCACCCGCAATGTGGAGGCCGCCGACGCGCTCGGGCACGTGGCGGGGTTCGCGGTGCTCAACGACCTGTCCGCGCGGGACTGGAGCGGCCCGAACGCACCGGCGGTCGGCATCGACTGGGTCATGGCCAAGGCGCACGACGGGTTCAAGCCGATGGCGCCGTTCGTCACGCCGGCACGCTTCATCGCCGCCCCGGAGAAGTTGTGGGTGCGGTCGTGGGTGAACGGCCGTCTGAAGCAGGACGGATCCACCAGCGACATGGTGTTCGACTTCTGGCAGATCATCGAGCACCTGTCCCGCATCATGACCCTGGAGCCGGGCGATGTCGTCGCCACCGGTACTCCGGCGGGCGTCGGTCATGGCCGCCGCCCGCCCGAGTACCTCACCGCCGGCGACCACGTCGCCGTCGAGGTCGAGTCGCTGGGGCGGGTGGAGACGACACTGACCGGGCCCGACGGCGCATCGTCCGCCGTGCGCGCCGGGACGGCAGTGCCGGATGGCCGACCGTGACGGGCCGGGCGATGATGAGGGCGGCCGTCCTGGAAAGTCGCGGCGAGCCGGACGAGTTGCACGTCCGGTCATGGCCGCGGCCGGAGCCGGGCCCCGGCGAGGTGCTGGTCGCGGTCCGCACCGTCACCACGGCGTCCTTCGACATGCAGGCGCGCACGCTGCCGATCACCGAGCTGCCAAGGATCCTCGGGCAGGACCCCGCCGGGGTGGTCGCCGAGGCCGGGGCCGGGGCGACCCGGTTCCGGGTCGGTGACCGCGTCACCGTCGGCGGCTTCCAGCCGTGCGGTGCGTGCGAGCCCTGCCGCGACGGACGTCCGTTCTGCAACCGACACGAAGTGCTCGGCATACAGCGCGACGGCGGCCAAGCCGAGTTCGTCACGGTGCCCGAAGAGCTCGTGGTGCCCATTCCGGACGGCATCGGATTCGCCGAGGCGTCCATCATGGCCGTCACCTACCCGGTCGCCTGGAACCTGATCAGCGTCAACGGAATGGTCCGCCCCGGTGACCGCGTACTGGTCATGGCCGCGGCCGGCGGTCTCGGCCTGGCCTGCGTCCAGGTCGCCCGCTCGCTGGGCGCACACGTCGTCGCGGCGGTCGGCGCGCGGTGGAAGGCCGATCGGCTCCGGGAACTTCTCGGCATCGACTCGGTCGTTGACTATTCCCGGCCGAACTGGGCCGAAGACATTCGCCGGATCACCGGTCAGGGTGGAGTCGACCTCGTCGCGGACAATATCTCCAACCCCGCGCTGTTCGAGGACACGCTGCGGCTGCTGGCGGCCGGTGGACGCCTCGTCACCTGCGGGGCGCACGGTGGTGGGGTCGTCAGTGTCGACATCCGCCGGCTGTACCTCAACCGCCAGTCGATCATCGGGGTGAACATCCCCGGCCGGGACGTCGTGACCGCGGTCTGGAGGAGCGTTGAGCGGGGACGTTTGCCGGCGCCCCCGCTCGTTGAGGAGTTCACGCTCGACGATCTCCCGGACGTGCACCGCCTGATCGCCGCCCGGAAGACGATCGGTCGCACGCTCATCCGGGTGACCGAGGACGGCCCGGTGGGCGGCTCCCACCCGAACAGTCATGACATCGAGGAGTCATAGTGCCCACTCCACTGCCTCTCGAAGAGCGGTCCGCCTCCAGCGCGTCACCGATCACGCACACGAGATATCTCGCCATCGGCGTCCCCGATTACCACAAGGCGGTCGATTTCTACGGCTCGACCTGGGGTCTGCGGCCCGTCGTGGACGACACCGGGGTGACCTTCTTCTCCGCCGAGGGCAGCGAGGAGCATTTCGTGCTCCGCGTGCGCGCGGCCGAGCAAAGGCGCCTCGACCTGATGGCACTCGCCGTCCCCACACCGGCCGAGGTCGACCGGCTGGCCGAGTCCCTCGCGCGAGCCGGAGTGCGACTGGACCTCACGCCGGCGTCGCTGACGGCTCCGGGCGGGGGCTACGGGTTCCGGTTCTTCGACCCCGACGGTCGCCTCATCGAGATCTCCTGCGACGTCGGGACCCGCGAGGCACGGGTGATCGAGGAGCGCGAGGACATCCCGAGCAAGCTCAGCCACGTGGTGTTCAACACCGCGAACCTGGCGCGGACGATCGCCTTCTACGAACGTCATCTGGGCTTCAGGATCTCCGACTGGGTGGAGGACCGGATGGTCTTCATGCGCTGCCGGCGCGATCACCACACGCTGGGGTTCGCGGCCGCCGCCCACGCCTCCCTCAACCATGTCTCGTTCGAGATGCGCGGCCTCGAGGAGTACATGCGGGGAACCGGACGCCTGACCAGGGCCGGGTTCCCCGTGCTCTGGGGTCCCGGGCGGCACGGGCCGGGCGACAACACCTTCTCCTACTTCCGATCGCCGGACGGCAACGTGGTCGAGTACAGCACCGCGCTGCTGCAGGTCGACGAGAGCACCTGGGTGCCCTGCCGGTGGGAAGGCGACGGCGAGGAGGCCGACCAGTGGGGGACGGCGGGCCCCATCGACGAGTTCATCCCGGTCGCGGTCGGGGACCCGGACCCGGGCTTGTGGACACCGCCTCCGTTCTGACCAGCCGCTTCCACCCTTCAGGAGAGTCATGACCGGCACAGTTCCGCCCGAGGACCTGGGTGCAGACCGGCCCGCCGGGCGAGGCGCGTCCGGACCGCTGGCCGGCGTGCGCGTCATCGAACTCGGTTCCGTCGTCGCCGGCCCCTTCGCGGGCCGCCTGCTCGCGGATCTCGGTGCCGACGTGATCAAGGTCGAGGCCCCGGGACGACCCGATCCCCTGCGTCACTGGGGGCAGGAGTCGTACCGGGGGCACAAGCTGTGGTGGACCGTGCACGCCAGGAACAAGCGCTGCGTCACGCTCGACCTCCGCACCGAGAGGGCGCAGCGACTCCTGCTGGCCATGGTCGCCACCGCGGACGTGGTGGTGGAGAACTTCCGTCCGGGCACGCTCGAACGCTGGAACATCGACTATCCGCGCATGCGGCGCGCCAACGCCGGGATCGTCCTCTGCCGGATCTCCGGCTTCGGGCAGACCGGACCCTACAGTCACCGTGCCGGCTACGCCTCCGTGGCCGAGGCCATGAGCGGTCTCCGGGCCCTGAACGGGTACCCAGGGCAGGCGCCGCCGCGCATGGGCATCTCGCTTGGCGACTCGCTCGCGGGCATGTTCGCCGTCCAGGGCATCCTCGCCGCACTCCTGCACCGCGACCGTACGGGCGAGGGCCAGGTCGTCGACGTGGCGCTCACCGAATCATGCCTCGCGCTGCTGGAATCGGTCATCCCCGAATTCGATCGCCTCGGCCGGATCCGCGAACCGGGCGGGACGCGCCTGGAAGGGATCGCACCCTCGAACCTGTTCCGCTCCAAGGACGGGATCTGGGTCGTCATCGCCGCGAATCAGGACACCCTGTTCAAGCGCTTGTGCGAGGTGATGGACAGGCGTGAACTCGCCACCGACCCGCGCTATCGCGATCACGAGGCCCGTGCCGCCAACCAGGACGCCATCGAGGACATCGTCGCCGAGTGGGCCGGACGGCACGACGCCCGCCACATCCAGGAGGTGCTGGCCGGCAGCGGTGTCGCCGTCGGCCCCGTTCACACGGTGGACCAGGTCGTCAGCGACCCTCAGTTCCTGGCCCGGGGCATGCTCACTCCGCATTTCGACGAGCGGCTCGGTGAGGAGGTGCTCGGGCCGGGAGTGGTCCCCCGGTTCTCCGCCACGCCCGGTTCGGTGCGGTGGGCCGGTCCCGCGGTGCCGGGGGCGCACAACGCCGACGTGTATCCCGAACTACTCGGTCTGACAGCGAACGACCTTGAGGAGCTGGCCGATGAAGGCGTCATCTGAAACCACGGGTCGCGTCCGCCGCGGGAACCGGCGGCACCGCCGATGACGACTCCGACCCGCCCTCGTCTCGACATCCGCGAAGTGGGCCCGCGCGACGGGCTGCAGAACGAACAGCCCATCTCCACCGAGGCCAAACTCGACATCATCGAGCACCTGGTTCGAGCGGGCGCGCGCCGTATCGAGGCGACGTCGTTCGTCTCGCCGCGCTCGGTCCCCGCGCTCGCGGACGCGGCGGACCTGGCCGCGGCCCTGCGGCAGTGGCCTGACGTCCGGTGGTCCGCCCTGGTCGCCGGTGTGAGAGGAGCGGAGAGGGCCGTCGCGGCCGGCATCCTCGAGGTCGCGTACGTCGTCTCGGCGGCGGACGGGCACAGCAAGTCCAACGTCGGGCGCACGACCGAGCAGTCGCTGCGGCTCATCCCTCAGGTGGCGGACGTGGTCCGGCAGGCCGGCGGGGTGTTCGAGGTGATCGTCGCGACGGCCTGGGACTGCCCTTTCGACGGCGAGACGCCGCAGGCCCGGACACGCGACGTCGTCGCGCGCGCGATCGACGGCGGCGCCGAACGCCTCTGCCTGGCCGACACCATCGGCACCGTGACACCGGGTCGGCTGAAGGCGCTGGTGGAGGCGACGCGTCGTATCGCACCCGGCGTGGACATCGGCGCCCACCTGCACAACACCCGTGGCACGGGCCTCGCGTCGGCCTACGCGGCCCTGCTGGCCGATGTCAGCTGGCTCGACTCGTCGATCGGCGGTCTCGGCGGATGTCCCTTCGCACCGGGTGCGAGCGGGAACATCGCAACCGAGGAACTCGTCTACATGGCGCACGATCTCGGTCTGGAGACGGGGTTCGAACTCGAGGAGTTGCTTGCAGCAGGACACCGAGCACAGGAGATCCTGGACGTTTCCCTCCCCAGCGGACTACTGCGGGCAGGCGACCGCACCCGCGCCCCGGCCTAATTGGGGGAGATGGCCGGCAACTGGTGATCCACACGTGAACCTGTCTCGGATTGGGGGAGCGGGAGGCGGACAATCTGGCCATGGCTGGAGGCATGCCATCGCCCGTGTCAGGTTCTTGATCGCGACTGCTCTTCAGGGCCGCCTTGGTGGGAAGCGCTCGATGGTGCCGCCTGCTCCGGGATGCGAGCCTGCGGATTCACGCCCGTGGAAGTGCGTTGCTGACTGCTCTGGCGGCTCTAGCCGCTGGTTCTGTGGGCGACATGACCGGCTTGGGCGGGCGGAGAGTGCCCGGTTTCGAGGCGCTGCCAGGGTGGACGCAGGGCCCGAATCGAGCCGCCGAGCCGCCAGCGAGCTGCCACGGGGACAAACCGGGACATGCTGGGCGGCGGACAAGCCGGGCATTCTCGTGTTTACCCTGGTCAGAGGTGGTGGGTCGCGTGGGACTCGAACCCACAACCTACGGATTAAAAGTCGGCTGCTCTCGTATCAGAGCAGCGCTCTTAATGTCAGCCTATACCACTCTGTCCGCATCCAGCCCGATCGCCGTGTCGGCCTCTGTCACGCTGTGCCGCTCCGCTTCGGAACAGCTGAGCAGACAACGAGCCGACATGGTCGCACAGCGTCCGCGCCTAGGCGTCCATGGAAGCCGGTCCGGTGGTCCTCGGTCTGTAGCGGGAGCAACCTACGCCCAGGCCTCAACGCTGTCGGTCTGGCTTGGCGGACGTGGTGCGGTTCAGACGGGTGGTGTGGCGGACTGGCAGGGGACGGGCTCGTTCGCTGCGCGGGCCTCGGCCATCGCGCGGAACGGGGGCATGCCGAACGCCCATCGCATCAGGCGGGCGTCCAGGCGCGCGTGTGGCTCGAAGATCAGGGTGTCCAGGAGCCGGTGATGGCGGTAGCCCGTCAGTTCCTGTGCCCAGGCGGGCATCAGGGCCATGCCGGCATGCATGTCGTAGGAGTGCAGTGGGCGGCCCAGTGGGCGCAGCGCGCGCGGCAGGAACGGGCCGGTCTTGCCGAACTCGAAGAAGGCGCGCGTCTGGTCGTTGACGGTGAGCTTGGGCCGCATGGCCGCGGCGTAGTCGTCGAGTTCCTCCATTGTCACCGGAACGCGGCCGGCTCCGCTTTTCGCCGCGATGACGGACTGTTCGGCGAGATAGCGGTCCCGCTCGGACGGGCTGAGCGGCCGGCTGGAGCGCTCGTAGGCCCGCATCACCGCCCAGGGGATGCAGGTGTGCACCCATCCGAGCAGGTCCGGGTCCATTGCGCGGTAGGGAGCGCCGTCCGGTGCGGTGCCGGCGACGCGCTCGTGCATGCGCCGGACGCCTGCGATGAGTCGTTCGGCGGCCTGGGTGTTGCCGAAGGTCGTACAGATCACGTAGCCGAGCGTGGTGCGGGCACGGCGGAACGAGTCGTCCTGGTAACCGGAGAAGTCGTGAACACCGGCCATGACCTGTGGATGCAGTAGTTCCATGACGATGGCCGCGGTCCCGCCTCCGGACAGGGCGGCCATGTCCGAGTGCAGGACCCACGAGACGCTGCCGGGTCCGATCAGTCCCGGGTCGCCGGGCGGGCCCGCGTACACCCTCGGGTCGTCGTGGCGGCCGCCGACCCGGGTGAACTCGGCCACGATGAGGCCCTTGATCCGCTCCATGTCGCCTCCGTTGGACATCGTGTTCGGACAACGTGTCCAAACATAATGTCTGATAGATTTTCGGTCAATGGCCTCACGTCTGACGCGTGGCGAGCGCCGCCGCGCCCTTGAGAATCGGCTCCTGGACGCCGTGCAGCGGCTGGACCGGGAGGGTGTGCCGTTCTCCCGGCTCACGGTTGAGACGCTGGCCGCTGAGGCCGGCAGCGCTCGTTCGACCTTCTATTTTCATTTCGCGGACAAGGCCGCGCTCGTCCGGGCCCTCGGCGAGCGACTGCTCGACGACCTTGGCGACCGGTCGGCCGTCCTATGGAACGAGTCGCTGCCCGGCAGGCGCGGCCTGTACGACGCGGTGCGCGGGGTGATGTGCCTGTACCGGGACCGCTACCCCGTCTTCGCCGCTCTCGCCGAGACCGCCGTCGCGGACGCCGAGGTCAACAAGTTCCTGGTCCGCCGCATCGAGGCGATCTCCGACTCCCTCGCCGCCCGGATCGAACACGCGCAGCGGCTCGGCGTCGCTGGGCCGGTCCTACTCCCCGAGACCGCCCACGCCTTTGTGACCCTGCTCGAACGCACCTGCTACAACCATCTGCGCGGGGCCGACGACGCGAGCCTCGACCGGCATGCCGAGGTCCTCACCACGATCATCTGGAACACCGTCGTCAGCCCGCGGATGCACGGCCGAGCCGACCCGTGAACATCGCGGTGGGGCGACCCGGCGTCCACACGTTGCAGACTGGCCACGGCCCCTCGGGTTGCCTGCTGCCGCCCTCGAGTTCGGGTCGGCCGGTGCCCAACCGGTCCATAGGGCTCCGCCAGCGCTTGATCGCTCGGCGCCGGGCGGCGGTGATGTCGGCGACCGATCCCGGCTCGGCAGGCGAGGGCCACAAGGGTTCCCCGGTCGCGTCGGCCAGGAACTGCACGTTGCCGCCGTGGCGGTGTTTGCGTCCGCTGTACCAGACGTCGTTGCCGGTGTCCGGATCGCGCTGGCGGCAGCGGTCGGCGGGAACAGCTTGCCGTCCAAAATCACACATGGCAGGAAAATGGTAAGCAACAATTCTGGTGGGAAGGCATTAATCGACACTTGAGGTCGGTGGGATCATGGCACAAGTGATGACGGCGCAGGAAGCCGGTGTCGAAGAGAGCTTTTCGCTGCTTATGGTCGGCATCGCTGAAATGCGAGGTGTGGTCGGCGGAACCGCCATTATGTTTCAGTGTGATCTTGAGAGGTCGCAACCCAACGATGAGGATGCGTGGCCCCAGGACAAAACGTATTGTGTGACCAACGAACGTGGCGCTGTCCACTATGGAGGCGTTCAGGAGGTCGTTCTGGATGGCGCGCTGCTGCGGATCGTTTTCAGTGAGAGCGCGACCACGGCTCTAGCGCTGGACGACAGCATCATGGAAATGTCATTGGAAGTTTCAGATACGGATCGCGAGGCGATCCGTGACGGCCTTCGCCGAGTGCTTTCTTGTGGCAGGCGAGAGTATCAGCCGACAATCCTTCAGTTGTGAGCGTCCGCAGGCGAGCAGATCCTGGCCGCACCGACAAGGCCTACGGCGAGTTGCTGGTGCTCGGCGTCCAGGTGGCTGCCTCCATCAGGTGAAAGATCCTCAAGACGCTGGCATCGATCCGTGTCCGAGCCTTCCTCCACCACCCGGGCTCAGGCTCCACTGCTACAAGACCTAGCCCGCTGCTGGCGTGAGACCTTCCGGGGCCGTCACCCTTATGCACCGCGAACGCGTTGGTCACGGTCATGTAGGCCAGTCGCAACAGCACAGCCGCCCATCATCCCTCGGCAACCGCCTCACCGCGGCCTGTCCTTGCGACTGATCAAGCCCCATGCCGGAGCCCACCCCTGCACGTCTCACCTGCACGGACGTAATTTTCGGCAGCCACAACGTTGTCGACGTAGTGACGGTTCCAGATCGGCTCCAGGAGCATGTTCTCGAACCGGAACATCAGCAGGTCCTCGATCGGCTCCTTGCCGAGGAAGTGGTCGACGCGCCTCAGATGGTCCTCGTCGAAGAACTTCAGCAACTCGGCGTTCAACGCCCGCGCCGACTCCAGGTCGTTGCCGAACGGCTTTTCGACGACCATCCGGGCGTTCCTGTTCAGGTCGACCTTGGCCAGGCCCTCGGCGACCGTCGCGAACAGCGAAGGAGGAACCGCAAGATAGTGAGTGAGGAATTCCGCATCGCCGACCTCGCCACGGATCGCATCGAAGGTGACGCCATCGGTGTAGTCGCCGGCGACGAGCCGGAGGTTCCCAGCGAACTTCTCGAACGCCGCGTCGTCCACCTTGTCGTGCTTGGCCTCGCAGGCCTCACGGGCTCGACTTCGCAGCCCGGCCAGGTCGAGGTCGGTCTTGGCGACCCCCACGATCGGCTGGTCCAGCACCCCGTCCGCCGTCAGCTGGTACAACGCCGGCAGCAGCATCTTGTACGCCAGATTCCCGGTGATCCCGAACAGCACCATCGCGTCGGCCCGCTCCATCGCCGGCCCCCTCTCCTCGGCTCACAGCTTGACGCCTCGGCCATCCGGAGAACAAGCGTCCCGCGGGTCGCATAGAGCTCGGTCATGGTCAGAACGTGTCGCCTCGTCTCCATCGATCCCGGTTCGCGTGTCGTTCCGTGCCGATGCCTGCCACTCGCCACGGCCGAGCGCCTCGCCCATTAACGATCATGGTGCACGGAGGTTTGTGTTGACGGAAGGGACCGTGACCACGCGGACCCCGCTCAGCGGTGCACGAGCTTGACGGTCGCGCTGCGGGCCTGCTCGTTGGTGAGATGGTCGACGGACGAAGGGCTTCCCGAAGGCGGCATTCGCCTATCCGTCAACCAAACCGGGGACCTGAACCCCCCATGCTTTTGACCTGCAGTTTCTTGGAGGTCATCAAGTGGCTCCGTGGCCAGAGAAACGCAAAGCGCCAGGTCATAGACCTGACGCTTCAATGGGTGCTGGCGTCCGAGGGGCAGTCACAACCAATTGCACAATATCCGCATCTTGATCGGTGACCCCTTCCGGCTCGTGCTCGGTGCTTAATGTGGTGCGCCTGCCGGGCGGAGGCGGAGTTTTCCCGATGATTGCGATCGGCCGGGCGTTCGGCCGCTGGCTGGGCGGTAGGTCATGGTGATGGGGAGCCTGCCGATGTATCCGCCGATGTTGGCCGTGCTGGGGGAACTGCCGACCATGGAGGGGTGGGCGGCCGAGTTGAAGTGGGACGGAGTCCGCGCTGTCGCCTACATCCGCGACGGACGGTTACGGCTGATGTCGCGCAACGATAAGGACATCACCGTCGCCTGGCCCGAACTCGGCCCGCTCGCCGCCGCCGTCGACGTGCCGGTGGTGCTGGACGGGGAGATCGTGGCGCTTGGACCGGACGGCAGGCCCTCGTTCAAGGCGCTCGGCCCGCGGATGCACCTGCGTCAGCCACACCGCATCCAAGCCCTGGCCCAGTCCGACCCCGTCTCCTATGTGATCTTCGATGTGCTGCACCGCAGTGAGGAGTCGCAGATCGGCCTGCCGTACGCCGAGAGGCGCCGGGTTCTCGACGGGCTCGGGCTATACGGGCCTCGCTGGCAGACCACCATTTCCCACGACGACGTCGCGGACGTCTTCGCCGAGTCGTCCCGTCTCGGCATGGAGGGCGTGGTCTCCAAGCGTGTCGACTCCCCCTACCGGCCGGGGAAACGGCATCGGGACTGGACCAAGACGAAGAACTTCCGGACCCAGGAGGTGGTCGTCGTCGGCTGGAAGCCGGGGGAGGGCCGCCGCGCCGACCGGATCGGCGCGCTCGTGCTCGCCGTCAACGATGAGCGGGGACGGCTGAGATATGCCGGTCAGGTCGGTACCGGCTTCACCGAGGCGATTCTGGACGACCTCGCCGAGCGTCTCGCGCCGTTGCGGCGGGACGGCCCGCCGGTTCACGATGTGCCCTCTCAGCATGCGCGAGACGCCCGTTGGGTGCGGCCGGAGCTGGTCGGTGAGGTCGTCTTCACAGAGTGGACCGCCGACGGCCGACTGCGTCACCCGAGCTGGCGTGGATTCCGCACGGACAAGGAACCGGGCGAAGTCCGCCGCGCATAGGCCGACGCGCCCGTCCTGTCACTCCGGGTTCTCGTAGCGGACGTTCAGTTCCTCGTTGGCGACGGTGATGTGGATGGTCGCGCCGTCCCGGACGTCCCCCGCGATGAGCGCGCGGCCGAGGCGGGTCTCGACCTCCCGGGCGATGAAGCGGCGGAGCGGGCGGGCGCCGTACACCGGGTCGAAGCCCTGCTCGGCGATCAGCCGCCGGGCGTCCTCATCGATCGACAGGCGCATCTGCCGGTCGGCGAGCCGGGAGCGGAGGTCGTTGAACATCAGGTCGACCACCTGTTCTATCTGCGGCAGCGTGAGCGGCTTGAACAGGACGATGTCGTCGACCCGGTTGAGGAATTCGGGGCGGAAATGGCGGCGCAACTCGCCCATCACCCGGTCGCGTGCGTCCGGCTCGATGTCACCCTCCGAGGTGACGCCCTGCAGCAGATGCTCCGACCCGATGTTGGACGTCATGATGATGACGGTGTTGCGGAAGTCGACGGTGCGGCCTTGCGCGTCGGTCAGGCGGCCGTCGTCGAGTACCTGGAGCAGCGTGTTGAACACGTCGCCGTGCGCCTTCTCGATCTCGTCGAACAGCACGACCGAGTAGGGCTTGCGCCGGACGGCCTCGGTGAGCTGGCCCCCCTCCTCGTATCCCACGTAACCGGGGGGCGCGCCGACCAGCCGGCTGACGGTGTGCCGCTCCTGGTATTCGCTCATGTCGATGCGGACCATGTTCTCCTCGGTGTCGAACAGGGCCGCGGCGAGAGTGCGAGCCAGTTCGGTCTTGCCGACGCCGGTGGGGCCGAGGAAGACGAACGAGCCGATGGGGCGGCTCGGGTCCTTGATGCCCGAGCGGGCGCGGATGATGGCGTCGGACACCAGCTGGACGGCCTCGTCCTGCCCGACCACGCGCTCGTGCAGGACCTTGTCGAGCCTGAGCAGCTTGTCTCGCTCGCCTTCCTGCAGACGGCTCAGCGGGATGCCCGTCCAGCGGGACACGATCGCCGCGATCTCCTCCTCGGTCACGACCTCGCGCAGCAGCCGGCCTCCGTTCTGCTTGCTGGCCAGCCGATCCTCCTCGGCGTGCAGCCGCCGCTCCAGCTCGGGCAGCCGGCCGTGCCGCAACTCCGCGGCACGGTTGAGGTCGTAGTCGCGCTCGGCCCGATCGGCCTCCTGCCGAACCTGTTCGATCTCCTGACGAAGCGCCTGCACCTTGAGGAGCGTCTGGCGCTCGGCCTCCCACTGAGCGCGCATGGAGTCGGCCTCGGCGTGCAGCTCGGCCAGTTCGCTCCGGAGTTTCTCCAGGCGGGTCTTGCTCGCCGCGTCCTCCTCCTTGGACAGTGCGGCCTCTTCGATCTCCAGGCGCGTGACGCGGCGGGTGAGCTCGTCCAGTGGCGCGGGCAGGGAGTCGATCTCGGTGCGCAGCATGGCGCACGCCTCGTCGACCAGGTCGATGGCCTTGTCCGGCAGGAACCGGTCGGAGATGTAGCGGTGGCTGAGCGTCACCGCGGCGACCAGGGCGGCGTCCTGGATCTTCACGCCGTGGAAGACCTCAAGGCGTTCGCGCAAGCCGCGCAGGATGGAGACGGTGTCCTCCACGGTGGGCTCGTTCACCGGAACGGGCTGGAAGCGCCGCTCCAGGGCCGCGTCCTTCTCGACGTGCTTGCGGTACTCCTCCACCGTCGTGGCGCCGATCATGTGAAGTTCGCCGCGGGCGAGCATCGGCTTGAGCATGTTGCCTGCGTCCATGGCCCCTTCGGTGGCGCCCGCGCCGACGACGTTGTGGAGTTCGTCGACGAACAGCAGGATCTGGCCCTCGGCCGCCTTGACCTCGTTGAGCACGGCGGTGAGGCGTTCCTCGAACTCGCCCCGGTACTTGGCGCCCGCGACGAGCGAGCCCATGTCCAGATTGAAGATCGTCTTGTCGCGGAGGCCCTCGGGGACGTCGCCGTCGGTGATGCGCCGGGCGAGCCCCTCGACGATGGCGGTCTTGCCGACGCCGGGGTCGCCGATCAGCACCGGGTTGTTCTTGGACTTGCGGGACAGGATCTGGACGACACGGCGGATCTCGGCGTCCCGGCCGATGACGGGGTCGAGTTTGCCCGCCGCGGCGTCGGCGACCAGGTCCCGGCCGTACTTCTCCAGCGCCTCGTAGGCGACCTCGGGCATGGCGGACGTCACCCGCTGGTGGCCGCGGATCCGGGTGAGGGCCTCCAGGAAGGAGTCCCTGGTGATGCCCTGCCGGTGCAGCAGGCGGCCAGCCGCAGTCGCGGAGCCCTCCTCCAGCAGTGCGATGACCAGGTGCTCCACGGAGACATAGTCGTCCTTCAGCCGTTCGGCCTCCTGCTGGGCGGTGTCGAG
Source organism: Actinomadura sp. 7K507 (assembly GCF_004348425.1). Lineage (GTDB taxonomy): Bacteria > Actinomycetota > Actinomycetes > Streptosporangiales > Streptosporangiaceae > Spirillospora. Next base: position 21,358 of record NZ_SMKK01000041.1, on the reverse strand, counting down.
CAGGCGGGAGAGCCGCTGGGTCACCAGCACCTTGCCGGGCTCGGTGCCCGGACCGCTCACGCTCGGGCGGTGGCCCAGCTCGGCCTCCAGCGCCTCGCGCAACCGCGGCGTATCGGCCTTCGCCTCGGCGAGCAGCCGCGGGACCAGTCCGTCGGCCTGGTCGAGCAGGGCGAGCAGCAGGTGCTCGCCGTCCACTTCGACGTGCCCGAAGCGCAGGGCCTTGGTCTGGGCGTCGTGCACGGCCTCCTGGGATTTCTGGGTCAGGCGGTTGGGGTCCACGTTCGGCCTCCGGTGTGGTGTTGGGTGCGCAGTTCCCGCTCGAGTTCGGCGATGCGGTCGAGTAGTTCGACCACGATTCCGAGCGCGGCGTAGTTGAGGCAGAGTCCCGTCCGCAGGCGTTCGAGGCGTGCGTACGCGGCGACTTGCGCGGGCGGGAACCAGAGCCGGCCGGACGGGTCGCGTTCGGGGTCGAGCAGGCCGAGACGCACCAGCCGGCGTGCCAGCTCGGGATGGATTCCGGCGGCGTCGGCGAAGGTGGCGAGATCCATCCGCCGGGGGCGGGCCGGGGTGATTGCGTAGACCGTGCCGGGTAGCAGATGTTCCATTACGAACTCCTCGGGTCGAACGGCGACGCCGAGGCGAGCTCCTCGAACAGGCGGCGTTCCGTTTCGGACGGCTCGGGCGGCACCACGATGCGGGCCTCGGCGAACAGGTCGCCCGGGGTGCCGCGCGGGTTGGGCAGCCCGCGGCCGCGCAGCCGGAGCCGCCGTCCGCTGGAGGTGCCGGGGGGCACCTTCACCCTGGCCTCACCGCCGGGGGTCTGCAGTCCCGCCGTCGTGCCGAGGGCGGCCTCCCATGGAGCGAGCGGGAGGTCGGTGTACACGTCGCGCCCCTCGACGCGGTAGCGGGGATGCGGGGTGATCCGCACCACCAGGTAGAGGTCTCCGGCGGTGTCGCCGCTCCCTCCCTGGCCGGCCAGCCGGATGCGCTGGCCGTCGGTCACACCGGCGGGAACGGTGACGTCGAGGTTCCGCGGGCCCTCCGGACGGTCGAGGGTGATGGTGCGTCTGGTCCCCTGGTACGCCTCCTCGACGCTCACCTCGATCTCGGCCTCCTGGTCGGCGCCGCGTGACGGCGACCAGGCGGACCAGCGGCCGCCGCCCCGCCGGCGGCCGCCGAAGATCCCGCCGAACAGCTCCTCCAGGTCGATGTCATCGCCGAACCCGCCGGTGTGGACGCCGCCCGTGGTGGCGTAGGGGCCGGCACGTCCGGCGGCGGCAGCACCCGCCCGGGAGCGCGCCCACATGTCCGGGTCGACGTCCTCCGGAACCCGCCGGAAGTCGGGTCCGAAGGCGTCATAGCGGCGGCGCTGTTCCGGATCGGACAGGATGGCGTAGGCCTCGGAGACGTCCTTGAACTTCTCCTCCGCTCCGGGGTCTTTGTTGATGTCGGGGTGATGGGCACGGGCGAGCTTGCGGTAGGCCCGCTGGATCTCGTCCTGGTCGGCGTCCCGGGAGACCCCGAGCACCTCGTACGGATCTTGGACGGCCATCAGTCACCGGCCTTGGCCGACACCGACACCAGCGCCGGACGCAACTGGTTCTCGTCGTCCCCGTAGCCCGGCTGGTGCACCTCGACCACCGTGCCGGGGGGAACGTCGGGGTCGGTGCGCACGGCGACCGCCTCGTGCCGGGTCGGATCGAACGGGACTCCCAGGTCGTCGCGGCGCGGGTAGCCGAGGTCGCGCAACGTCGCCACGGCCCTGTCCCGGACGCTGCGAACGCCTTCGATGACGCTCGCCGGGTCGGATTCGGCGTGCTGGAGGGCGCGTTCGAGGTCGTCGAGAACCGGCAGCCACGCCGCGGTGACCTCCGCCCGCTGTGCCCGGCGCTGCGCCTCCAGTTCACGCGTCATGCGTTTACGCAGGTTGTCGAGGTCGGCGAGGGCGCGCCGCCGCAGATCCTCGAGTTCCTCGACCCGGGCCCTGAGCCGTTCGACCTCGCCGGAATCCCGGTCGGCCGCCTCGGCGGCGTTTTCCCGTCCGTGGCCCGGCTCGGGCTGGTCTGTGTGCTCGGGCTGATCGGTCGGCCGGTCCTGGCTGACCGACTGTCCGGTCTGCTCAGTCTGTCGTGAATTCGGCGTCGATGACATCCTCGTCCGAGCCTTCCGTCGTGGCACCGGCGGGACGCTCGCCCGCGCCCGCTCCGGTAGTCGTTCCCAAGCCGTGCAGGATCTGCTGGAGTTCGGAGGTGAGTGTGCGCAGCCGGTCCAGTGGCGCCTCCTCCTTGATGGCCTGCCGGGCGTCCTCGATCAGCCCCTCGGCCCGCGCCTTCTCATGCACGGGCACCGCGTCACCGAGTTCGGTGATGCGGCGTTCTACCTGGTAGATGGCCGAGTCCAGTTCGTTGCGCGCGTCGATCTGCTCGCGCAGCCGGGCGTCCTCCTGCCGGTTCTGCTCCGCATCGGCGATCATGCGCTCGACCTCGCTCTCGTCGAGGTTGGAGCTCTGGCTGATCGTGATGCGCTGCTCGGCGCCGGTGTCCTTGTCGCGCGCGGAGACGTTGAGGAGGCCGTTGGCGTCGATGTCGAACGTCACCTCGATCTGCGGCTCGCCGCGCGGCGCGGGGCGGATGTTCTCCAGCCGGAAGCGACCTAGCACCCGGTTGTCGGCGGCCCGTTCCCGTTCGCCCTGCAGGACCACGATGTCGACCGCGTTCTGGTTTTCCTCGGCGGTGCTGAATGTCTCGGTGCGGCGCGCGGGGATGGTCGTGTTGCGTTCGATGATCTTGGTCATCACCCCGCCCATGGTCTCCACGCCGAGCGACAGGGGGGTGACGTCGAGCAGCAGGACATCCTTGACCTCGCCCTTGAGGACGCCGGCCTGGATCGCCGCGCCCAGCGCTACGACCTCGTCGGGATTGACCGACATGTTGGGGTCCTTGCCGCCGGTCAGCCGGCGGACGAGGCTCTGCACGGCGGGGATCCGGGTGGACCCGCCGACCATGATGACCTCGTCGATGTCGTCGGCGGTGACCTTGGCATCGCTCATCGCCCGTTCCACCGGGCCGACGCAGCGTTCGATCAGGTCTGCGGTGATCTGCTCGAACGTGGAACGCATCATCGTGGCGTTGAGGTGCTTCGGGCCACTGGCGTCCGCCGTGACGAACGGCAGGCTGATCTGCGTCTGGGTCACCGTGGACAGCTCGACCTTGGCCTTCTCGGCAGCCTCGAACAAGCGCTGCAGGGCCTGGGGGTCCGCGCGAAGGTCGATCCCGTTCTCCCGCTGGAACTCGTCGGAGAGGTGATCGACGATCCGGCGGTCGAAGTCGTCGCCGCCGAGGTGGCCGTCCCCGGAGGTGGCGCGGACCTCCACCACGTCGTCGCCGATGCTCAGGAGGCTGACGTCGAACGTGCCGCCGCCCAGGTCGAACACCAGCACGGTCTCGTTGGTCTTCTTGTCGAGGCCGTAGGCCAGTGCCGCCGCCGTGGGCTCGTTGATGATGCGCAGGACTTCGAGCCCCGCGATCTTCCCTGCGTCGCTCGTGGCCTGCCGCTGGGCGTCGTTGAAGTAGGCGGGCACGGTGATGACCGCCTCGGTGACCTTCTCCCCGAGCGACTTGCCGGCGTCGTCCGCCAGCTTGCGCAGCACCAGCGCCGAGATCTCCTCCGGTGCGTACTGCTTGCCGCGCACGTCGAAGCGCGCCGTCCCGTCGGGTCCAGCGACCACGTCGAAGGAGACCGCGTCCTTCTCGGTCTCGATCTCGTCGTAGCGTCGCCCGACGAAGCGCTTCGCCGAGGTGATGGTGCCCTTCGGGTTCAGGATCGCCTGGCGCCGGGCCAGTTGCCCGACCAGCCTCTCTCCCTGTTCGGTGAAGGCCACGACGGACGGGGTCGTCCGTGCGCCTTCCGCGTTGGGGATGACCCGGGGCTCACCGCCCTCGGTGACCGCGATGACCGAGTTGGTGGTGCCGAGGTCTATGCCGACTGCTCTGGCCATCAGGTTCCCTCCGATGGTTCTCACCGGTTGTTCCGGTGAGATGGCGTGCACCGTTGCCGGAGATGGCAACGCCTTCGTGACCGACGCTGCGTCATCGGGTGGTCGGGCGCATCCACCGACCGTGTAGGTCTCTGCTCGGCGCCCACCGCGGCGCGTCCGTGAGCTTGCTGTGAACGGGAGGCGACCGGCCGGGCGGGCACGCAGGTCGGACCCCTGACTGGCCCGGGCGCACGGCCTTGCCGCGCGGAGTCGGCCCTACAAGATCTGACGATGTGACGATCCCCTCGGGCGGGAAGGCTGAGGAGGACTCCTTCTCCTCCTTTATCGGCAGGAGACGACACGCGAGGTGGCTGCATGGCTGTGATGGGAATCAGCAGGTTCGAGCGCTTTTTCAGGGCGGCCGCCGGGCTGGACGTCGATAAGAACGATCTGCGGCGCTACCACGAGTTTCTTGACGCCAAGCTGTACGACCTGCTCCTCATCGGACAGGCAAAGGCGAAGGCGAACGGACGCGACATCATCGAGCCGTTCGACCTGCCGATCACGAAGGGCCTGCAGGAGAGCATCCACCGGTTCCGCCGGCTGGACGAGGAGATCGAGGTCGAACCGATCCTGGATCTGCTGGCGAGGCGGCCGCCGCTGGATCTCGCGGTCAGCGACATCATCGACGAGAAACTCTCCGAGATCGCGGGCGGCCTTACCCACGCACTGTCGCAGGCCTTCCGGATCATGTATCCGGACCGGCGCAACCCGCAGACCCTGCAGTGGGAAGGGGTCCAGCAGATCTTCGACCTGCTCCTGTGACCCGGAATGCCGTTGACCGGCTCTGGCAGTTGACCCGCCTTTGCCCGATCATGGTTTGTGATGACGCAAGAAGGGAACTGCCGGGTTGACGGTCGCGTATCGTTCCGGCGCATCCAGGGGACGTTCCCGGTATGGACGGGAGGCCGCCGACGCGGGGCACGACCTTTGGTCGCCAACGGGAACGAGCGAGCATCGACGAGTTGCTGACGCGCGTCGACGGCCCAAGGGTCATGCTCGTCGAGGGGGAGCCCGGCATCGGGCGTACCCGCTTGCTTGAGGAGGCCGCACGCACTGCCGCCGACAGAGGCTTCGCGGTGGTGGCGGACACGGCCCCTGAACTGCGTCGGCCCGCGGCCTTGGAGCTGTTGCTGTCGGTGCTCGATGAGCCCGGCCCGCAATCGCCGCCGGCCGGCGGACAGGACCGGTCGGCCGAACGGCTGCAGGCCGCGCTGGAGCAGCGGGCCCGTACCACCTCGCTGCTGGTCCTGTTGGACGATCTTCAATGGGCCGAGCCGGCCACGATTCTCGCGCTGCGGACGCTGCCGATCCGGCTGGCGTCGTCTCCCGTGTGCTGGATACTCGCGCGCCGCACCGGCTCCGGTGGCGCCGAGCTCGATCGGCTGTTCCTCCAGCTGCAGGCGGCCGGCGCGGTCCTGGTCCAGCTCCGCCCGCTGCCGGGAGAGGCCGTCTCCGACCTGGTCACCGCCGCTCTGGGGGCGCGCCCCGATCCCGACCTGCTCGTGCTCGCGGGCGGGGCGGGCGGCAATCCGCTGCTGCTTCTCGAGCTGATGAACGGACTGAGCGACGAGGGCGGGGTGGTGATCTCCCACGGTCACGCTCACCTCGTCACGTCCAGGATGCCGGAGCGGGTCCGCATCGTCATCCAGGAGCGGCTGCATGAGCTGGATCCGGCGGCCCGGCGGCTCCTTGAGGTCGCTGCGATGCTGGGGCCCGCGTTCCACCCACTGGTCGCCGCCGACTTGCTGGGCGTCACCCCCGCCGACCTGCTGCCGTCACTGGAGGCGATGCTGGCGACCGGGTTGCTGACCACGCATGAGGACGCTCTTGCGTTCCGGCACGACGTGGTGCGCGAGTCGGTGATCACGGACATACCCGATCCCGTCCGGCAGGCGCTGCACGTACAGATCGGCAGGACGCTGCTGGAGCACGGCGGTCGGGTGAAGGCCGCGGCGGCCCACCTCATGGCGGGGGCCGTCCCAGGCGTCCCGGAGGTCCTCCCAAGCCTGGACCGAGCGAGCGCGGAGATGCTCGACACCCACCCGGCGGTCGCCGCCGAGCTGATACGCCGGGCGCTCGATCTCACCGAGCTCGCCGACCCGCAGTGGTTCGCACGCACGATGACGGCGATGCGCACGCTCGTCGCCGCCGGTGACCTGGTGGAAGCCGCGGAACTCGCGGAGGCCGCGCTCGACCACTGCGCGTCCGGCCCGTCCACCGCCGAACTGCTGACCGCGCTGTCCCTGGTCCTGGTGCCGATGGGCGAGGCCGCCAGGGCGTCGGACACGGCCAGGGCCGTGCTGGACATGCCGGATCTGCCGGACGAGGTGCGTGACCGCGCCGATCTCGCCCTCCTGCAAGCCGACACCGGCCTGCCCGAGAGCGCGGGCGTACTGGACCGGGCCAAAGCCTTCGTCAAGGCGGGTGACGCGCCGGGCCAGGGCCTGCTCGCCGGAGCGCTCGTCGTCCTCGCGTTGAACGGTTGGGACAAGGGCGAGTTGGACGACGCGCTCGGCCTCGCGCGGATGGGCGTGCGGCAGGCTTCCAACGACGGCGTGCGGGATTGCCGACTCCACCCCGGCCTGGTCCTGGCCGCATTGCTGGTGGACGTCAGGCTCATGGACGAGGCACGGCGGACGATGGTGCTGGGAACCGGCGGGGCCGTCGGGATCGGCCGGGACGGCTGGGCGGCCGGACCGGCGATCGTGCGATCACGCATCGATCTCGCGGAGGGTCATCCAGAGGAGGCGATCCGCGAGGCGAGGGCGGCTCTGGAGGCGGCCGACGCGGTCGGCGCGCGCCTGCTGAGCGCCTCCGCCCGGTCCGCGCTGTCCGTCGCGGCACTGCGCTCCGGCGATCTCGAAACGGCTATCGAGCACGCCCGCGGTGAGGAAGACGCGGGCGGGCCGGCACCTCCTCCCTTCGACCTGACCCGAAGCGAGCTGATCCGGGCGCAGGTTACCGAGGCTTGCGACGGGCCGCAGGCCGCCATGACCGGGTTGCGTCGGCTCCTCGACGACCTGGCCGAGCACAGCCGGGCGCTCATCTGCGACCCGACGGCGGCGGCCTGGCTGGTACGGACGGCGGTCGCGGCGGGCGAGACCGGACCGGCCGAGAAGGTCGTCGCGGCGGCCGACCGGCTCGCCGGGATGAACCCGGGGCTACCCAGTCTGGCCGCCGCCGCCGAGCACGCCCGCGGGTTGCTGCACGGTGAGCCGGGCCTCCTGCGAAACGCCGCCGCGGACCACGCCGACCGATGGGCGTGCGCCTCCGCCTACGAGGACCTCGGCATCCTGCTCGGCGGACCGGACGGTGCGCGCGGCCGGACGATCCAGTGGTTCGACGAGGCCCTGTCCTGCTACGTGGCGGCCGGCGCCGAGCGGGATGCGGCCCGGATCCGGGGGCGCCTACGGCGCATGGGGGAACGCCGCCGGCACTGGAACCGCCGAGACCGGCCCGCGAGCGGCTGGGCCAGCCTCACCGGGGCCGAGCAGCGGATCTCCGGGCTCGTCGCCCAGGGGCTCACCAACCAGAAGATCGCCGATCAGCTGTTCATCAGCGTCCACACCGTCGCGTTCCACCTGCGGCAGGTCTTCCGCAAACTCGACGTCCGCTCGCGCGTCGATCTGGCGCGCCAGGTCCTCGAACATTCCGACGACGTTCCCGGCGCGCGTTCCAAGGAGCTTGACGACGGCACGGACGCCGGGTCGCCCCTTGCCCCCCGACCCCCTAGACCGGAATGAGCGGGCGCAGATCCCGGGAAATGCTGGACTTGATGTCCTCCCATTCACCTTCTGTGACGTACTGCCGCAGCGCCTGCAGGACGGTGGAGACCAGCCGTTCCGTATCACCGCCGACCTCATGCGGGAAGCCGCGCCGGACGCGCTGGAGGAATTCCTCCTTGTTCATTTTCACCGGCACCCGGCTGGGGTCCCAGCCCTCGTAGTGAACGCCGCGGACCAGCAAAGGCAGCTGGGCGGCCAGATGCGCACATTCGTCCACGGTCAGCCGGTCGCGCAAAGCGTGCAGGACCGCGCGCAACGCGTCATAGGACACGTTCCGCTGTTCCTTTGACCACCCGTAGGCATGTTCGATCTCCTTCAGCACGCGGTTCGTCTTGTCGATGGTCTTGTCGAAGGTCGGGAATCCCGTAGCGCTCATGTCAGCCTGCCTTCCGGATGAGGAGGACCTTCCGATCCAGAGCGTCGCGCTGGACCGGGTGAGAACGCGTCACCCGGTCAGGGTGATGCCGGAATGGGCCCGGTTCACCCGGTCTGGGCGAAGCTCGCTCACCCCCTTGTCCGGACGCTGGTCGATGGCAGCGACCTGCCTTTCAAGGGGGTAAGAAATGACAACTGCCAGCGAACCGGGCACGATCCAGACTCAGATTCCTTCTCGGCTGGATCGCCTTCCCTGGTCGAGGTTCCACTGGAGGATCGTGATCGGCCTCGGCACCGTCTGGATCCTGGACGGGTTGGAGGTCACGATCGTGGGTTCGATCGCCGCCCGGATGACCGAGCCGGGCAGCGGGATCGACATCTCGAGCGGCGACATAGGCACCGCCGCGGCCTTCTACGTCGCCGGCGCATGCCTGGGTGCGCTCTTCTTCGGCCAGCTCACCGACCGCTTCGGACGCAAGAAACTGTTCTTGCTCACACTGGGGCTGTACCTGGTGGCGACCGTGGCGACCGCGTTCGCGACCGAGGCGTGGTACCTGTTCCTGTTCCGTTTCCTCACCGGCGCCGGTATCGGCGGTGAGTACGCGGCCATCAACTCGGCCATCGACGAGCTGATCCCCGCCCGCAACCGCGGCCAGGTGGACCTCGCCATCAACGGGAGTTACTGGCTGGGCGCGGCCATCGGAAGCCTCGGCAGCGTGCTGCTCCTCAACGAAGCCCTGCTGTCGGCAGATCTCGGCTGGCGGATGGCCTTCGCCATCGGCGGGGTCCTCGGGTTGGGGATCATGCTGGTACGCCGGAACGTCCCGGAAAGCCCCCGCTGGCTGTTCATCCATGGACGTGCGGATGAGGCGGAACGGATCGTCGACGGGATCGAACGGGAGGTCCGGGCCGAGACGAGGGAGCCGCTGCCTCCCCCGGCGCAGAGCATCACCGTGCGCCAGCGCAGGTCGATCAGCTTCGGTGAGATCGCCCGCGTGACGGCCAAGCGCTATCCCAACCGCACCGTGCTCGGGCTCTCGCTGTTCGTCGGGCAGGCGTTCATGTACAACGCCGTCACGTTCGACCTGGGCACGATCCTCAGCGACTTCTTCGACGTCGCGTCCGGCACGGTGCCCTACTTCATGGCCGCGTTCGCGCTCGGCAACCTGATGGGGCCGCTGCTGCTCGGACGCCTCTTCGACACCGTCGGCCGCAAGCCGATGATCGCCGGCACCTACTTCGGCTCCGCGGCGCTGATCGCGACGACGGCCGCCCTGCTCATGGCGGACATGCTGACCTCGACGACGTTCATCATCCTCGTCGCGCTGAGCTTCTTCGTCGCGTCGGCCGGGGCCAGCTCCGCCTACCTGACGGTCAGCGAGATCTTCCCGATGGAGACCCGCGCCCTCGCCATCGCCCTGTTCTTCGCCGTCGGCACCGCGGTCGGCGGGATCACCGGCCCGGCCCTCTTCGGCCAGTTCATCGGCAGCGGCCGGCTGGATCTGGTCGCTCTCGGGTTCTTCATCGGGTGCGGAGCGATGATGCTGGGCGGGTTCGCCGAGCTGATCTTCGGTGTCCGCGCTGAACAGCAGTCCCTGGAGAACATCGCCCGTCCGCTGACCGCGGAGGAGGCCGACGCCACCACGCCGCAGGAGCAGGAGAGCCTCCGGCGGTCCGAACTGGAGCGGGAACTGGCGCCGGAGGACAGGCGCCTGGCCGCCGAACGCGATCGCCGCGCCCGGGAGCGTGCATCCCGGCGCCGCAAGCGGGAGATGACGGGGCCGCAGCGCTTCCGTCCCGGCCCTGGGGGCTCGCAGACCTACTCGCCGGGGATGATGGGAACCACAGGCACTCCGAGCCGGTCGACGGCGGTCGCCGAGCAGGAACTCGACCGTGAGATCGACGACCTCGCCCACGCGACCGAGGAGGGCCCGGTGGAGCGGCGCGACCTGGCGGAGCGGGTCGGTGCCCGAGGCTGGGGCCCCGGCCGGTTCAGGCGCGCCCTGGATGAGGCGACCAGGGAGGGGCGCCTGCGGCGGCTGCCGCGCAACAGGTACGGCCCCGGAGACTCGGGGAGGGACGAGGAATGACGCTCGCCTGCCGCCTTCTCGGCCATCGTCCGCGGTTCACCAGTGAGGGGAACACGCTGGTGTGGACCTGCGACCGGGGATGCGGTGCCGGAGGGTCCAAGGAGTACGAGACGGCCCTGGACGCCGCCCGTTACGCCCGTGCCTTCGACCGGGAGGACCGGGAGGATCTCGGCAGGCGCGCCCCGCTGATCGGGCTGTTCCCGCTCCGCCTGCTCCGGGCCTTCCGCAACCGCCCCCGCAGCGGGCCAGAGGGCGGTCGCGGCGGCGGTCAGAGAAGCTGAGCCTCCCGGGCCTTGCGCACCGCCTCCCGGCGCCGGGAGGCGGTGAGCTTCCGGTAGATGTGGCGCGTGTGCGTCTTCACGGTGTTGACCGAAAGGTGCAGTTCGGCCGCGATCTCCTCGGTCGTCAGGACGCTCTGGAGATACCGCAGCACCGTCAGCTCCCGCTCGGTCAGCGGCGCGGCGGGGCCGTCGGTCCGCTCGGCGGCGCATCCGACGATCTCCATGACGAACGGCCAGCATGCCGTCCCGGAGTCCAGGTGGGCGCTCAGCAGCCGCCGCGCGGCCGGGCCTTCGCGAAGGAACACACCCCGGAAACGCTCGTGATCGGCGAGTTGGAGGGTCTTCTCCAGGGTCGTGGAAACGTGCCGGTCATGACCGAGACGGTCGGCGGCCAACGCTTCCAGCAGGCGCGCTTCCAGGCTGAGCCCCAGTTCCCCGTTCGGTGCGCCGGCGGCCGTCAGTATCGCCGCGTCCAGATCGCCGTCCCTCAGTTGTATGCGCGCGAGCGCGACCGACAGCGGCGCCGAGCAGCCCGACGCCCCAGCCTGGTCGGCCAGTAGCCGGGCGGCCGTGCCGGTGTCCCCGAAGCTCGTCCGCAGCGCCGCCTCGGCGGCGGTGAACCGGTGGGCGATGTATGTCGGCACCGTCCAGCCGGTAAGTTCGTGGTGGGCCTCGCGCAGTACCTCGTCCGCGCGGGAGCGGTGTTCGCCCACCTGAAGCGACCACAGCCGGACGATGCTGATCAGCGCGGCGAGCAGCCGGTCACCGGGACTCTCCGCGAGATCCAGGTACCGCGCGGCCTCGTTCCCGTCGCCCCATTCGTGGTGAGTGATCGCCAGCGCGAGATGGGCGTATCCGCAAGCCGCGGGCGTCCTCGCGAAGCCGAGCGAATCCTGAGCGGTCTGCCCCGCGAGGTGGAGTTCGCCGAGCAGGGCACGGGCCACGGCGAGCCTGCTGAGGCACACCGCCCGGGCCCGGTCCAGGCCCGCGCGCTCGGCCGCGGCGAGCCCGTCGTGCAGTGCCCTTTCCGCCGTGCGCAGGTCCCCGGTCGCCAGCCGGGCCGTGCCGAGTGCGGAAAGGGCGACCGAACGGGCGCCTTCGCCGTCCTCCCGGTGCGCGAGGAGCCGTGACGCCTGGGAGAACGTCGCGGCGACGTCGCCCGCCGTCACCGACCGTGTCAGGCGGATCGCCGTGGCCTTGTCATCGCCGGCCTCGGCGGCGTGGTCGCCGGCGAGCCGCAGGTAGCGGTCGGTTCCGCGCCGATCACCCAGAAGCTGCTGATTCAGTGCACAGGCCAGCGCAAGGTCAGGGTTATCGCGAAGCGCCGCTTCCGGCGGCGCTGGGTCGGACGCCCAGAGCGGCGGGTCCGAATCCGACAGCACGAGATCAGGCCAGTGGTCGGCCAGCAGATCCGTGGCCATCCGCCAGTCCAGGGACAGGAGGGCGTGCTGCAGCGCGTCTGGGGACGAGCCTCGCGCGGCGTACCAGGCGGCCGCGCGCCGATGCAGGTCGGGGACTCGCCGTGGTGCCCGCCTGGTCAGCTCACGGCGAAGGAACTCACCGAGAAGACGGTGGCAGCGATACGAAGAGCGCCGACCGCCGACCGAGTCGAGGAAAGCGCCCGCGTCCCACAGTTCGGCCAGGATCCGTTCACCGTCCGACCGGCCGGTGAGGGCGTCCGCCAGGCTGCCGGTGAGCTGCTCCAGCACAGAGCCGCACAGCAGAACCTCCAGATGCCCGCCGTCGAGACCGCCCAGTACCTCCGAGGTGAAATAGCCCGCGATGGTCTCGTGGTCGCCGGTCAGCCCGTCGACGAAGCGCAGCGGATCGCAGTGTCCTCGCATGGACAGCCCCGCCAGCCGCAGGCCCGCCGGCCAGCCCTCCGTACGCTGGTGCAGCAGGCGCGTGTATCGGCCGGGCAGTTCCAGGCCCAGTGCGGCCAGCAGTTCGACGGTCTCCGACATGGTGAACGATAGCTCTGCGGCCTCGAGTGCGGTGACCGCACCGGCGAGCCGCAAGCGCGCCAGTGGAGGTCCCGGGCCACCACGCGTCACGATGATCATCCGTAGTGCCCGCCCGGCGTGCTGGGCCAGATACTCCAACCCCTTCAGGACCCGCGGGTCACGTATCCGATGGAAATCGTCGAGGACGACGCCCACGGGTTCGCGCAGATCGGCCAGCGCGGCCGCCAGCCGGGCGAGGAACACTTCATGGGGCGCCTCGTCCGGCGACGGCAGGGCGTCGCTTGCGTGTCCTCCCGCAGAGTTCAGCGCGGCCCGCAGATAGGACCAGAACCGGGGATCGTCCCCGTCTTCGACGCCGAGCCAGCCGACCGGGAGGTCCGTCGCCCTCGTCCACCAGCTCAGCAGCACGGACTTCCCCCAGCCGGGCGGAGCGTTCACCAGCGTCAACGGGTGTTGCAGCCCGGTGTCGAGAACGCGGCCGAGGCGTGGACGCTCCACCAGCCCCGGTGGAGGGGCGGGCACCTCCAGCTTCGAACCCAGCAGTGGTACCTCAGTCACGCCCACCACCCTGCGCGTGCCACCAGGACCTCGTATCCTCAGTACGGGTAGCAGCCGGCGCTGAGCGCCCTCAAGGCGCCCCGGCAGTGATCGCCGGAGAATCAGTTCCGCTTGGACATTTCCCTACCTGCGTGTTCGGCTGGACGGGGCCTTTCCGGGGAAAGCCGCGATCATGGGCCCGGAATCCCTGTTCATCGTCGGCCTGGCCATCACGGCCGTGGTACTGCTCTCCCGGGCCCTGGCCGCGCGTATGGGGGTGCCCGACGCGATCCTTCTCGTCGTGCTCGGCGCAGCGGTTGCGTTCCTGCCCGGCATGCCCGAGGTCGAGTTGCCACCGGAAGTGGTGCTGCTGGGCTTCCTGCCCCCGCTCGTCTACTACGCCGCCTTCTTCAGCGCCCCGCGGGAGGCGAAGGCGGATGCCGTGCCGATCACGGCGCTCGCGATCGGCCTGACGACGGTGACCACCTTCGCCGTCGCCGCGGTCCTGCGGTGGATCCTGCCCGACCTGGGCTGGGCGGCCGCCGTCGCCCTCGGCGCCGCCGTCGCCCCCACCGACCCCGTCGCCGCGATCTCGATCATGAAGCGGCTGAACGCGCCGGGCCGGATCGTGACCATCGTCGAAGGGGAGAACCTCATCAACGACGCCGTCGCGCTCACCGCCTTCGTGCTGGCCGTCGAGGCGCTGACGACGCCCTTCACCGTCGGCCACGGCATCGTGCGGCTGGCCGAGGTCGTCGCCGGCGGTGTGGCGTACGGCCTCGCGGTGGGGTTCATCGCGTCCCGCCTCCGCCGCCGGATCCGCGATCCCGGCAGCCAGATCATCGTGTCCCTGCTGACGCCGTACCTCGCGTTCGTCCCGGCCGAGGAGCTCGGCTTCTCCGGGGTACTCGCCGCCGTCTGCGCGGGCTTCTACCTCGGCACCCGCGGAGAGGGCATGCTCCAGCCGGCGTCCCGGCTGCCCGGGCAGCTGTTCTGGCAGGTGCTGGTCTTTCTCCTGGAGTCGGCGCTGTTCGTGCTGCTCGGCCTTGAGATACGCGTCATCGTGCGCGAGCTGACCGGCGCGGCATGGTCGTCGGCGATCCTCGGCGCGGCCGCGGTCGCGGCCGTCATCGTGGCCCTGCGGCTCGCCTGGACGCAGTTCGTCTTCCCGCTCTCCCGGTACCTGCCCGGCCGGCACATCGCCTTCGACCATCTGCCCTGGCGCGACCGGCTCGCCATCGGCTTCAGCGGCATGCGAGGCGCGATCTCACTGGCGATCGTGCTGTCCCTGCCGGTGTCCGCGCCGGGCCTGCCGCCGGACCGGCGCGGCGAGCGGCTCTTCGTGACCGGCGCCGTAGTGTTCGTCACCCTGATCGGGTGTGCGACCACGCTGCCCGGCCTGCTGAGACGGCTCGGCCTGGCCGAGTCCGACCGCGTCCGGATCGAGTACCAGGAGGCGCGGAAGGCCGTAGTGGACGCCGCCCTGGCACGGCTCGACGAGCTCGTCGAGAACGGCGAGGTCGACGATCGCACCGCCAGGGCCTTCCGCCAGCTGTACGAGGATCTCCTGGACCAGATTCGCACCGAGTTCGGCGAGGACCTCGACGAGGAGGTCACCGACGTCCTCGGCTTCCGCCGCGAACTGGTGCGGACGCAGCGCGAGAAGCTGCGCCGGCTCTACTCCAAAGGCAAGATCAGCGCCGAGGTCCTGCGGGCCGTGGACCGATGGCTCGATCTCGAGGACCCCGACATCCGGGAAGTCGGCTGACCGGGAGCCGCACCCTCCCGGACCTGTCAACTCTGAGGATGTGCCGGACCGGCCGGACGGGCAACGTCGCAAATCAGAGAACGTCCAACGAGAGGATCAGACGATGGCACTGCCCAGCATCCGCCGCCCCGGAGACACGATGCTCAACCCGAGGCCACGGGCGTTCGACCCCCTCTACGAGCAGATGGAACAGCTGGTCAACGCGGTTTTCGCCGGTACCGCCACGGAGATGCCCTGGGCGCCCGCGGCGGACGTGAGCGAGACCGACGACGCCTACGTGATCGAGACCGAACTTCCTGGCCTGAAGAAGGACGAGATCGACGTATCAATGCACGACCGGGAGCTGACCATCACCGGGGAGGTCAAGGAGCAGGAGAGTCGTGGGCTGCGGCACCGCAAGCAGCGGCGCACCGGCCGGTTCGAGTACCGCGTGTACCTGCCCGGTGACATCGACGCCGAGCGAGTCGACGCGAACCTCGGCGACGGCGTGCTCACCGTGACGGTCCCCAAGGCCACGACCGAGAAGGACCGCCACATCGAGGTCAAGGGCTGACCCCGCGCGCGCACGGGGCACGCCGCCCACATCCGCGGGAGGGGCCGATGATCGTCCGTTGCGGGCACTGCGGCACGAAGAACCGCGTGCCGGCCGCTGCCGACGGCAGTCCAGTCTGCGGCAATTGTCACCGGCCGCTCCCGTGGATCGCAGACGCCGGAGACGAGGACTTCACCGAGGTTGCCGAGCGCTCCTCGGTCCCGGTCATCGTCGACCTGTGGGCGGCCTGGTGCGCGCCGTGCCGCACGGTCAGCCCGGTACTGGAGCGCATCGCCCACGAGATGGCCGGGCGGCTGAAGCTCGTGAAAATCGACATCGACCGGGCGCCGAAGATCCAGGAGCGCTTCGCCGTGCGTGCCGTTCCCACGCTGCTGCTGATGCGCGAAGGGAAGGTGATCGACCGGAGAGCGGGCGCCGTATTCGCCGGTCCGCTCCGAACGTGGGTGGGGGAGGCCCTTGGAAGAGACACTTGATCTGTACGGCGCCTACCCCCGACTCGACCGGGAGCAGATCGGGCTGGTCGCGGCATACGGGGAACGACGCCCGACCCGCCGCGGCGACGTCCTCTTCGCGGAAGGGGACTGTGCCTACGACTTCTTCCTGCTCGTGTCCGGGATGGTGGCGATGCTCGACAAGGGCGAGGTCATCCGAATGCACGGACCGGGCCGCTTTCTCGGCGAGATCGGCCTGCTGACCGGTCAGCCCACGTTCCTCACCGCCCGCGTCGAGGAATCCGGCGAGGTGATCGCGGTGCCGCCACGACGGCTGCGCGAGCTCGCCGACCGGGAACCCTGGTTCGGAGACCTCGTTCTGCGCGCGTTCCTCATCCGGCGCTCCCTGCTCATCGAGCACGGCGCCGGGCTGCGAATCATCGGTTCGCGCTTCTCTCTCCGCTGTCTGCGGCTGCGCGACTTCGCCGCGCGCAACCGGCTGCCGCACCGGTGGATCGACGTCGAGGACGACGAGGACGCCGAATCACTGCTCATGAAGCTCGGCGTCCCGGCGTCGGAAACACCCGTCGTGATCCTGAACGGTGAGCGGGTGCTGCGCAATCCGGGCGACGACGAACTCCTCCGGCTGCTCGGGCTACCGCCACCGGCACCGGCCCCCTCGGTGCACGACATGCTCGTCATCGGCGCGGGCCCCGCCGGGCTGGCCGCGGCCGTGTACGGCTCCTCGGAGGGGCTGGACACGATGGTCGTCGATGCCATCGCCACCGGAGGGCAGGCCGGGACGTCGTCCAAGATCGAGAACTACCTCGGTTTCCCCGCAGGCATCTCGGGTGCGGAGCTGACCGAACGGGCAGTCATCCAGGCAAGAGAATTCGGAGCGAAACTTCACGTGCCCGGTGCCGCCACGGGGCTGCGGGCGGGCAACGGCCGGTACATCGTCGACCTCGACGGAGGCGGCGAACTGTCCGGCCGCACGGTCGTCATCGCGACCGGCGCCCACTACCGCCGGCTGGACGTCCCGCACCTGGACGACTACGACGGTGCCGGCGTGTACTTCGCGGCCACCCAGGTTGAGGCGCTGCAGTGCCGGGACATGCCGGTGGCCATCGTCGGCGGCGGCAACTCGGCGGGCCAGGCGGCCGTCTTCCTGGCCCGGCACGCCACCCGCGTGTTGCTCTTCGTCCGGGGCGCAGATCTCGGCGAGAACATGTCGCGCTACCTCATCGACCGGATCGAGCACTGCCCCGAGGTCGACGTCTTCCTGCACACCGAGATCCGTGAACTGCACGGTCACGATCTCCTGGAGGAAGTCGTCACAAAGAACAACCGGACCGGTGAAGTCCGCCGCTTCAAGGTACGTGCATTGTTCGTCTTCATCGGAGCTGACCCCTGCGTCGCCTGGTTGTCCGGCACGGTCGACCTCGATGACAAGGGATATGTGCGCACCGGCGGCCCACAGGCCCTGCCGCTGGAGACCAACCTCCCCGGCGTTCTGGCCGCCGGCGACGTGCGGAGCGGCTCGATCAAGCGGGTCGCCTCCGCGGTGGGAGAGGGAGCGATGGCCGTTCGCCTGGCGTTCGAGCGCCTGAGTTGATGACTAGCCGTCGGGGCATGAGATGAACGGTGACCAGCGGATACGGGCGGCGGCCCGCACTGCCGTCACGCCGGTGCGGGTGCGACTGAAGCGGCTGCGTACACAGCCCACGGCCATCGTGATCGCCCGCCTCGCCGTGACAGCGGTTCTTTCCTTCCAGTTCGCGTCATGGCTGCCCGCTACCAGCCCAAGGCCCGTACTCGCCCCTCTGACCGCAATCCTCGTCGTCCAGGTCACGCTGTACCAGACCATCCACCATGTCTGGCAACGCGTCGTCAGCGTCGTCGTCGGTGTGATGGTCGCAGCACTGCTGTCCAGCCAGCTGGGATTCAGCTGGTGGAGCCTGGGCCTGGCCATCACGGCCGCACTGATCTGCGGATTCGTGATGCGGCTCGGCAACTACATCCTCGAGGTGCCGATCAGCGCCATGCTCATCCTGTCCCTCGAAACCGGCGCCGCGGCCACGGGGCGGATCGTGGAGACCCTCGTCGGCGCGCTCACCGGCCTGGTCGCCGGGATCCTGACCTCGCCCATCAAGATCCAAGCAGCCGAGGAGGCGCTGGAGGACCTCAGCGGCACCATGGCCCGTCACCTCCACGACCTCGCCGCCGCGGTGGAAAACCGCCCCGAGCCACACACCTTCGACGAACTGCTCTCCCAGGCCCGCTCCCTCACCCGAGAAGTCCAACGCGTGGACGGCGAACTCGTACACGCCGAGGAGAGCATCCGCCTCAACCCGCAGGGCGTCGGAATGCTGCGGTCAATGGTGGCGTTGCGGGAGACCTTGGTCGCACTGGAACACTGCGGAGTCACCATCCGCGGCCTCGCACGCTGCCTCGCCGACCACGCCAACGAACCTGAGCAGTGGCGCGAGGACCCCCTGTCCAAGAGCGACACCCGCGCCCTGCTGGCCACGACCATGAGACACCTGGCCTCGGCGCTGGGCACCTACGGGCGAATGCGCCGGCAGCAGTTCGCCACAGGAAACACCGACCTCGAGGACCCGCTCGCCTCCCACCTGGACGCCGCGCGGGAAGAGCGCGTCAAGCTGACCGAGATGCTGCGGGCCGACAGCCCCGACTGGCCGCTCCACGGTGAGCTCCTCGTCCACCTGGACCGCCTGAGAAGCGAACTGGAGTCCGGGCGACGAACGCGAGCGGCAAGGCGCCCGCGTCGCCGACTCCACATTCCCAAGCCTTCGCCGCCCGCCACGCTCAGCCCGATCCGGCGGCGAACAGACCTTCGTCGAATACGCTCCTGACCCGCACTCGCCGTCGACAAGTCGTCGAGCGCCCTTCGACAGGGAGCGTCGTTCAGGCCACTGTCGAGCCCAACGAGATCAGCTTGCCGAAGGTGAGCCGTACCGGCTTCTGTGACGAGGTCCAAGGCTGTCGTGCAGGAGTGGACGTAGCGGGTGGCGTTGTTTCGCCTGGGGTGGTCCGGTGGAGCGCACGATGGTCGGATGGGACGTGTTCGAGGTGTTGGTGGCGTGTACCGCCGGTGTGGGTGTGAAGATCGGGTTTCGGGCCGGGCGGTGGGTGGCAGATGCCCCCGGCTGGCGATGGAGCGGAGCCATGGGAGCTGGTATCTGCGGTTGGAGCTGGGCAGTGGTCCGGGCGGGATCCGTCGGCGGGTCCGGCGGGGCGGGTTCCCCACCCGGAAGGCGGCTGAGGAGGAGTTGCGTCGGTTGCGTGGGCCGGCGGGCAGTGCGTTGACGGTGGCGGAGTGGCTGGGGCGGTGGTTGGCGAACCATCCTGGTGCGGCGTCGACGGTGGCCGGTTACGCCGATCACGTGGAGCGTTATCTGGGGCCGTTGCTGGGTGATCTGCTGGTGGCGGAGGTGTCGGTCGGGCAGGTGGAGCGGATGCTGGCCACGATCGCGCACGACCACGAACAGCGGGGACGGCCGGTGACGGCGGCGACGCTGCACCGGATCCGGGCGACGTTGCGTGCGGCGTTGAATGCTGCGCTGCGGGCTGGGTGGATCGAGGAGAACCCGGCGTCGCTGGTGGTGCTTCCATCGGCGCGGCGGCCGCGTGCGGTGGTGTGGACGGCGGGTCGGGTCGAGCAGTGGCGGCGGACGGGGGAGCGCCCGAGCGTGGCGGTGTGGACGGTCGCGCAGACTGCGCAGTTCCTCAACGGCATCCGAAGCCATCGGCTGTACGCCGCCTACCACCTGATCGCGCTGCGCGGGCTGCGGCGCGGCGAGGCGGCCGGATTGCGGTGGTGCGAGGTCGACCTGGACGCAGGAACCGCGGTGATCTGCCGGCAGGTGCAGCGCAGGAACGGCCGGCTGACCGCGTGTGCACCAAGACGCCGCACAGCAACCGGGTGATCGCGCTGGACCGCACCACCGTGACCGCGTTGCGGGCGCACCGGAGCCGGCAGCGGGCCGAGCAGGAGGCGTTCGGCGAGGGGTACCGCGACAGCGGTTATGTGTTCACCAATCTCAACGGTGAGCCGGTGTCGCCGGGATGGTTGACCCATCAGTTCCAGCGGTTGATCGCCGAGCAGGACATGCCGCCGATCCGGTTGCACGATCTGCGGCACGGCGCCGCGACCCTGGCCCTGGCCGCGGGTGTGGAGTTGAAGGTGGTCCAGGAGATGCTGGGGCATTCCAGCATCGTGCTGACCGCCGACACCTACACCAGCGTCCTACCCCAGGTCGCCCACACCGCAGCCGAGAAGACCGCCGCACTGCTCATGCACGCCGCCGGCATCGTGCCCGGCACCAACCGCCGCCGCGGCAGAGGCCCGACCCGCCGCAAGCGGCGCGCCCCGCGCAACGGACAGGCGCGGCTGCCCCGAAAGCGCACCAGCAGGACGAACCGGAGCGCGCGTGCGAGACCCCGGGCTCGACCGGCCGCGAAGCCTGCCGCGTTGTAGTGGCTCGTACGCGACCTCAGAGCTTCGGCTCCCGACATGAGATCTTCGAGCGGGAAAGGACAACCGCATACCGTTTCCGCACCTAACGACCGTCGGTGCGCGATCCAGCCCTGCCTGGACGACGGCCTGGGGGAGAGGAGCCCTTTGCAGGGCCTCTGTTCCTGCATCCCCGTCCCCAGGAGGGCCTCATGTCGGCCCCAGGCATGATCAACCACGCGCGGTGTAGAGCGTGTTTTCCCTGGTCAGGGGTGGTGGGTCGCGTGGGACTCGAACCCACAGCCTACGGATTAAAAGCGGTTCGGAACCGCCGAGCCGACAACGAGCCGACATGGGCCGTTGGCGATTTTGTGGCTTGCTAAGCGGCGGCCTCCCCTGACCAGCATGGACGGAGTTTTCGGCAAGCGCAGCGCTGACCTTGCGCCGCATCTATGTGTTCTTCGTGATGGAGGTGGGCACCCGCCATGTCCATGTCCTGGGTGTGACCGCGCACCCGGACGGGGCATGGACGGTGCAGCAGGCACGGAATCTGCTGATGGATCTGGGGGAGCGGGCCGCCGGGTTCGGCTTCCTGGTCCGCGACCGGGCCGGTCAGTTCACCGCGGCGTTCGATGCCGTGTTCGCCGCTGCCGGGATCACGGTGGTGAAGATCCCGCCGCGAAGCCCGAAAGTGAACGCCTTCGCCGAACGCCGGATCCGCACTGTGCGAGGCGAAGTCACCGACCGCATGCTGATCGCCGGGCTACGCCACCTGCACACGGTCCTGAGTGAGTATGTCGCGCACTATAACCAGCATCGTCCGCACCGGGCTCAGGGTCTGCGACCACCAGACCACGACGACATCACCACGGCCGCAGTAACCGACATGACGACGGCGAGAATACGGCGGCGGAGGGCCCTGGGCGGTCTGTGTCAACGGCCGTTCTGAACTCCCCGTGGGCGGCCTTGAGATCTCCCCGCTGGCGGCCGTGGTGTGTTCCCCAACGGCGGCCAGATAGTTCCCCGCCGTTGGTGCTGGTCAGGGTTAGGTGAAGGGC
>NZ_SMKK01000419.1 GCF_004348425.1 Actinomadura sp. 7K507 | reverse complement strand
CCAGGTGACCGTCACCCTCCCCCGTCCTCCACCCTCCGCGTAGGCCCGGTGGCCCATGCGGCCGCACGGCCGGTGTGTGCAGTTCTCCGCAGTTCCGTGGGAACGTCTCGGGTTACCGTGGGCCCAGGTCGATCTAACCGCGGAGGGCCCGGCATGACGACCGTTCTGAGCGGGGCGAGCATCGGCGGAGACTCGGTCTCCGGCGACAAGATCGTTCACATGACCGCCGCACTTCCCGAGGCCGACGCCCCCCCTCGCCAGCTTCCCCTGGACGTCCCGGGATTCGCCGGACGCCAGGACGTCCTCGCGGGCCTCGACGCCCTCGTCGCGGCGGACGGCCCCGCCCCGGTGGTCATCGCGCTCACCGGCATGCCGGGAATCGGGAAGACGGCGCTCGCGGTGCACTGGGCGCATCTGATGTCCGAGCGCTTCCCGGACGGGCAGCTCTTCATCGATCTGCGCGGGAACGCCAGGCGCGGCGCCGTGTCCCCGCGGGAGGCGCTCGGCCAGGTGCTGCGGACGCTCGGCATCCCGTCCAGCCGGCTCCCCGTCGACGAGGACGAGCTCGCG
The DNA here is from genome assembly GCF_004348425.1 of Actinomadura sp. 7K507. Classification (GTDB taxonomy): domain Bacteria; phylum Actinomycetota; class Actinomycetes; order Streptosporangiales; family Streptosporangiaceae; genus Spirillospora. The sequence continues at coordinate 3,544 of NZ_SMKK01000419.1, read as the reverse complement.
GCGCTCTACCGCTCGCGGCTCGCCAACAAGAAGGTGCTGGTCGTGCTCGACGACGCCGCGAACGCCCAGCAGGTCTATCCGCTCCTGCCGGGGACACCCTCGTGCGTGGTCGTGGTGACCGCCCGCCGGAAGATGACCGCGCTGGTGGCCAGGTTCGGCGCGCGCGCTCAGGCACTCGACCTCCTCTCCGAGGCCGAGGCGCTCGAACTGGTCGGCGAGGTCGCCGGCCAGGAGCGGACGCGGCGGGAGCCGGACGCCGCAGTGGAACTCGTCAAGATGTGCGCGCGCCTCCCCCTGGCACTGCGCGTCGCCGCGGCGAACCTCGCCACCCGCCCCCAGCAGTCGGTCGCCGAGACCGTGGAGGCGCTCGCCGACGGGGACCGGCTGTCGAACCTGGCGTTGGGCGACGACCCGCGGGAGGCCGTCGGCGCCACGTTCGACCTGTCCTACCGGGGGCTCAACTCGGAATCACGGCGGGCGTTCCGGCTCCTCGGGCTGGTGGAGGGACCCAATGTCGCGCCCGAGGCGGTCGGCGCGCTCCTGGCGGCCACGCCGCAGGCGGCGCGGCGGCTCCTCGACCGGCTGGAGACCGCCGGGCTCGTGCAGGCGATCGGAGGCGGCCGTTACCACCTGCACGAACTGCTGCGCGAGTACGCGCAAGCACGTGCCCTCAAGGAGGACTCGCCCGTCGTCCGGACCGCGGCGATCGAGCGGCTCGCGATGTGGTACCTCACCACGGCCCAGCAGGCCGGACGGTTCCTCGACAGGTACCGCCGGACGATACGGCAGGAGATGACCGCGCCGCCGGTGAACCCGGACCCGGCCGAGCGGGCGCGGCACCTCGAATGGTTCGCGCTCGAACAGCCGAACCTGGCCGAGATCACGCGGCACGTCGCCCGCATGGGGTGGAGCCGGCTGACCTGGGAACTCGCGGACGCCGTCTATGACTTCTTCGAACTGCGCCGGTACTGCCACGAGAACCTGGAACTGCACCGGCTCGGCCTGGAGGCGGCCCAACGCGAGTCCAACCCGCCGGCCCGTTTCTTCATGCATCACCACATAGCCGTGATCTACCGCGACCTCGGCCGGCCGCAGGAGGCACTCCTGGAGGCCGCGTCCGCCCTCCAGCTCAGCATCCAGGTCGAGGACCACTACGGCGAGTCGGCCGTCCTGGACAACCTGGCCAGGACGCACCTCCAGCTCAGCGACTACCGGATGGCCCTCGAACTGGGCAGGCAGGCACTGGCGATCCGCCGTGAGATCAGCGACCGGCACGCCGAGGCGACCACGCTCGACACCCTGGCCCGCGGCTATCAGGGGCTCAGCAAGTACGGCATGGCCTACCGGTGCGCCGACGACGCGCTGACCATCCGCAGGGAGATCGGCGACATCAGGGGCGAGGCCGAGACCCTCGACAACATGGCCCGCATCTACTTCGGCTGGGGAAACGTCGATCACTCGCTCGACTCCGCCGAACGGGCGCTGGAGATCCGCCAGCAGATCGGGGACCGCCACGGCGAAGGGGAGACGCTCGCGTTCCTCGGTGACCTCTACCGGTGGACGGGCCGGCACGCCCAGGCATGTGAGCACATCGAGCAGGCCCTCGTCATCCGCCGGAAGATCGCCGACCGGCACGGCGAGGGCCGGGCGCTGGTGTGCCTCTCCTCGCTCCGGCGTCGCCTCGGCCGGTACGAGGACGCGCTGAAGGCGGGTCTTGAGGCGCTGGACGTCCTCCAGGAACTCGGGGACCGGCAGGGCGAGGCCGAGGCACGCGACAGCCTGTGCCGCTGCTACCGGCGGATGGGCATGTTCGACGAGGCCAGGACGGAGGCCGAGTCCTCACTGGCCATCAGCCGCTCGATCGGCGGCCGGCACGGAGAGGCGACCGCGCTCAACGCCCTCGGCCTCATCGAGCTCAACGCCGGCCCGCTGGGCCGGGCACGGCGTGCGGCGAAACGGTCCCTGCGACTCTGCCATCTCATCGGCGACGAGCGGGGGATCACGAGTTCGCTCGACCTGCTCGGCAAGGTGTATCTGAGAATGGGGCTCGCGGAAAAGGCGCTCCGCACCGCCGAAATGGCCTTCACGCTGGAGGAGAGCGTCGGATACCGCTACGGTCAGTCGGTCACGCTGCGGGCGCTGGCCGAGATTCTGATGGCCCTCGACCGCACCGCCGAGGCGCTGACGAAGGCCCTCCAGGCACAGGACGTGGCTTTGCAGCTACGCGACCGCCATGAAGAGGCCAGGACGCTCCGGCTGCTGGCGACCATCCACACCGCCGCCGGGCGAACGGCCGACGCAAGGGCCGCGACCGCCGAGGCGGCCGCCATCTCCCAGGAGCTCGAAAGGCTGCTGTAGCGCCGGCCCAAATCCTGATCCCGACAGGTTGTTGATTCGGGATTCAAAAGGTATTCACAGAGCGACCTGTGGTGCAATTTGCTGCCTGGGGTCTAAGGGAGACCCGGGTTCAAGCGCCAAGGACGTGCCTTGCTCGATCCGAATGACCGTTTTCTCACTTGTCGTGAGATTCTCAGATGGCATTACGGCCATCGCCGCCCCGAGTTCCTCGGCGCTCCTCGCCGGCACTACAGCCTGCACTACACCTATCGGCAGGGCGGCCGTCTCTACGTGGCCTCGAAGGTGCGCAAGGAGCGTGGGCGGATCCCCTTTTCCCGGCAGTTCACGATCATGCGGGCGCTCGCGAGGACGGACGCGGCCTCCGTGGTGCGCTCCCCGGTCGCCACCTCGCGGCGGCGCGCTCGCGACTGGGTGACGGGACCGTCCAACCGCTGGTTCGTCCGCTCCTACACCGAGCACGACCGGGCGCCCGACTGGCTTTCACCGTCGCTCGTCGCGGATGCCGCGCGGAAACTGGCGCTCGTGCACCGGTCCGCGAGCATCATCGATCGCGCGGTCGCATGCGCCCCGCGGTACGGCTTGCAAGTCTACGACTGGGGGCTGTTCGGCGTACTCGACGGCATCGACGCCCTGCTGGACGACATGGCGTCCCGGGAAAGGGCCCCCGGCCACATCAAGTCCATAGAGACGGAGTTGACCCGGCTCCGCGCCGGGAGGACGGAGTTGGACCTCGGGCCCGAGGGACTCACCCATCATGATCTGCGCACCGAGAACCTCCTCGTCCGGGACGGCGAGGTCGTCGAGATCGTGGATTGGGACCGGGCCCACTGGGACGTCCAGTGGTATGACGCCACGCTGGCGGCGCTTCATCTGGCATATCTCCAGCCGGCGAGACTGCGTTGGGATCTGGCGGAGGCTTTCCTCGACGTCTATCGGACCGAGTCCGGTACCTCACTCACCGAGGACGCGACCGCATGGCTGCTGCGGTTCACGGCTGTCCGGAATTTCGCGGTTTCGCGTTCCCCCGTCAAGTGGGCCCGGCTGCTGCGCGGGGTCAATGAACGTTGGGGAGAGACGCCCTCAGCGGTCGTGGGTGATTTTGTTGCCAAGAACGAAGTCGCCTTGGATGTGGAGATCGCCGCTGAAGATGGTGGAGCCGTGGGGGCGGTCGGAGTCGGGTGAGGCC
>NZ_SMKK01000418.1 GCF_004348425.1 Actinomadura sp. 7K507 | reverse complement strand
GCATGGGGACGGGGCGGCTGCCGGATGGGGGCGCGTTGCCGGACGGGTTCCAGCCGGAGGGGATCGCGGCCGGGCGGAAGCTGTACCTGCCGAATGCCCGGTTCGATACACCTCCCACTCCCGATACGCATTATGGCGTCCTCGGGATTCATAGTTGGCTGATAAATATGGCGTGGGAACTGTGTGGTTCGGCGGAATCACGCAACGTGCGCGTTCGGCGATAATCCGTCCGTGCCCATCCCGCTGAACGAGGACTTCCGGCTGGCTCAAGCGCTCGAGGCGCGGCGGCCGGACGCGGTCGGCCGGGTCTACGGGCCCGAGTTGATCGGGTATGCCGAGGAGCTGCTCGGCGACCATGACCGGGCGGTCGAGGTGGTCCGGGAGGCGGTGCGCGCGCTGCCGGACGACGTCTCGGACGCGGAGACGGTCCGGGACCGTCTGTACGAGCTGGTGGACGACGAGTGCCGGGAGCCGCCGGTGCGGCTGAACCGGTGGCTGGTGGCCGCCGGGATCGCGGCCGGGGCGGTGCTGACCGCCGGGATGCTCGTGCTGTTCGAGTCGACGGACGGGGACGGGACGCCCCCGGCGGCGGCGCCGCCGGTGAAGACGTTCCCGCCGGCGACGCCGAGCCCGGCGCCGACGCCGTCCCGTGAGGAGAAGAAGGCCACGGCACCGGACGCCGAGCCGAGGCGGACGCCCAGGGCGGACAAGCCCGGGCGGCTGTCGGTCGATGCCGGGGACTGCCGCGGGGTGCGGGCGGCCGGGTTCCCGGCGCGGTGCAGCATCCGGCTGACGGCGACGGGCGGCGCGGTGAAGTGGTCGGTGTCGTCGGTCCGGTCGCAGGACGCGCGGATCAGCGCGGGCGGGGGCGGCCGGCTCGCGGAAGGGCGTTCCACGTCGGTGGCGGTGACGGTGCGTCCCAGGGTGCTGTGCTTCGTGGACGGCAGCGGCAGCGGGACGGTCTCGTTCGCGCCGGGCGGCACCGCGACCGTCGTCTACACCTGCTGGCGGCGTTGAGGGCTTACCGGCGCTTAACCTCCCACCGGTCATGCTCGACCGCATGCGTGTACTGATCGTCGAGGACGAGCATGTGCTGGCGGACACCATCGCCGACGGGCTCCGCGAGGAGGCCATGGCCGTCGACGTGGTCTACGACGGTGCGGAGGCGCTGGAGCTGACCTCCTACAACGAGTACGACGTGGTGGTCCTCGACCGGGATCTGCCGGCGGTGCACGGTGACGAGGTCTGCCGGGAATTGGTGGAACGGCGCGGGTCGGGGCGGATCCTGATGCTGACGGCCTCCGGAGACGTGGAGGACCGGGTGGACGGGCTGTCCCTGGGCGCCGACGACTATCTGCCGAAGCCGTTCGTGTTCAGCGAGCTGGTGGCGCGGGTGCGCGCGCTGGCGCGCAGGGCCGGGCCCGCGGTGCCGCCGGTGCTGGAGCGGCGCGGCATCCGGCTGGACCCGCATCGGCGCAGGGTCGCGCGGGACGGGCGGGAGCTGCGGCTGACGAAGAAGGAGTTCGCCGTGCTGGAGGAGCTGCTGCGGGCGGACGGCGGCGTGGTCAGCGCCGAGCGGCTGCTGGAGCGGGCGTGGGACGAGAACATCGACCCGTTCAGCAACATCGTCCGGGTGACGATGGCGACGCTGCGCCGCAAGCTGGGGTCGCCTCCGGTGATCGAGACCGTGACGGGTTCGGGGTACCGGCTGGAGGCGCGATGAGGACGCTGCCCTCCCTGAGCGTCCGGACGCGGCTGACCCTGGTGTACGGGTCGCTGTTCCTGCTGACGTCGGCGGTCCTGGTGGCGCTGACGTATCTGCTGACCGTCCGGACGATGGACCAGGGCTTCACGACGGCCGGTGACCTGGACCCGGAGATGCTCGCCCGGCTGCGGGACCTGGCGTCGCAGGGGAACCTGTCGCCGCAGGACGGCATCGAGCAGCTGGTGACGATGAGGGGGGAGGCCGACCGGCGGCTCGCCCAGGAGAAGCGCGACGTGCTGGAGCAGCTGCTGCGGAGTTCGCTGCTGCTGATGCTGGTCGTCGGCTTCCTCGCCGTGGTGATCGGGTACGTGGTGGCGGGGCGGGTGCTGCGCCCGCTGCACAGGGTGACCGCGACGGCGCGGCGGCTGTCGGAGAGCAACCTGCACGAGCGGATCGCGCTGGAAGGACCGCAGGACGAGATCAAGGACCTGGCCGACACGTTCGACCGGATGTTGGACCGGCTGAAACGGGCGTTCGAAAGCCAGCGCCGGTTCGTCGCGAACGCCTCGCATGAGCTGCGCACGCCGCTGACGATCAACCGGACCGTGCTGGAGGTCGCCCTCGCCAGCCGGAAGAACCCGCCGGAGACCAAGGCGCTCGCGGACGTCCTGCTCGGCAACACCGCACGCCACGAGCGGCTGATCGACGGCCTGCTGACGCTGGCGAAGTCCGAGCGGGATCTGGACGCCCGGGTGGCCACTCCCCTGCCGGATGTGATCCGCAGCGCCCTCGACCACCTCGATGATCAGGCGTCCGCCGCGGAGGTCGACGTCGAGGCGAGGCTCGCGCCCGCGGTCGTGGCCGGTGATCCCGTGCTGCTGGAGCGGTGCGCGGTGAACCTGCTGGAGAACGCCGTGAAGTACAACGTGCGGGACGGGATCGTGCGGGTGCGCAGCGGTGTCCGGGACGGCGCGGCGTTCCTTGAGGTCGTCAACACCGGGCGGCCCGTGCCCTCCTACGAGGTCGGGACGCTCTTCGAGCCGTTCCGGCGGCTGCGCGCCGACCGGACGGGGTCGAAGGACGGCGCGGGCCTCGGCCTGTCGATCGTCCGGGCGGTGGTGGACGCGCACGGCGGCGCGATCGAGACCGTCCCGCGGCCGGAGGGCGGCCTGTCCATCACCGTCCTGCTGCCGCTCTCCGAGGAAGCCGACCTCGCGGCGGCCCCGCGCGGACCGGTCTAACCCGCCCGGCCGGCCTGCTCCGCGCCGAGGGGCGGCCAGTCGACGCGTCCCTCGGGCTGCGGGCGGCCGGGGCGGGCGGTGAGCCAGCGGTGCACGACCTTCCCGGTGGCGTTGCGGGGCAGCTGGGCGATGAAGTGCACGTCGCGCGGGACCGCGTACCGGGCGACGTGCTCGTGGACGTACTCGCGGACGGCGGCGGCCTCCAGCCGGGCGCCCGGCCTCAGGACGACGTATGCGGCGAGCCGCTGCCCCCACTCCTGATCGGGGACGCCGACGACCGCGACCTCGCCGATCTCCGGGAGCCGCAGCAGGGCGTCCTCCACGTCGCGGGGGACGACGTTCTCGCCGCCGGACACGACCAGGCCGTCGCTGCGGCCGTCGACGAACAGCAGGCCGCGGTGGTCGATGTGGCCGAGGTCGCCGGTGGCGAGGAGCCCGTCGCGGACCTCCATCGGCTCGCCGCCGGTGTAGCCCTCGAAGAGCAGTTCGTTGGCGGCGAAGATCTGCCCGATCGCGCCGCGGCCGAGCCCGCGGCCGCCGGCGTCGAGGATCACCAGCTTGGTGTTGCGGGGCGGCCGCCCGGCGGTGCGCGGATCGATCCGCAGGTCGCGCGGGGTGGCGATGGACACCCAGGACGCCTCGGTGGAGCCGTAGACGTTGTAGAGCCGGTCGCCGAAGACGTCCATGAACCGGGTGGCGAGGTCGCCGGGCAGTGCCGCGCCGCTGATCGCCACGATCCGCAGCGACGACGCGTCGTGGGCGGCGCGGATCCCGGGGGCCAGTTCGAGGATCCGCTGGAGCATCACCGGGACGGCGAACACGGTGGTCTCGCCGTGGGAGGCGACGGCGCGCAGCGTCTGCTCGGGGTCGAACCGGCGGTGCAGGACGACGGGGGCCCGCAGCGCCCACGCCATCTGGAGCGCGGCGTAGCCCCAGGTGTGGAACAGCGGCGCCTCGATGATCATCGTCTGCCGGGCGCGCAGCGGGATCCTGGACGTCATCGAGGCGAGCGGCCACAGGCCGGGACGGGGCGGGCGGCGGGCGCCCTTCGGGCGGCCGGTGGTCCCCGAGCTGAGCATGATCGTCCGGCTCTGGATCTGCGGCGGCCCGGCGCCGGACGCGGACGCGGGCGCCGCGCCGATGATCTCCTCGATGCTGGGGCCCTGCTCCAGGGGGGAGGGTTCGGG
>NZ_SMKK01000417.1 GCF_004348425.1 Actinomadura sp. 7K507 | reverse complement strand
CCCTGGCGGGCCAGCTCGACCGCGCGGCGGCGGAACTCGGGCGGGTGTGGTGAGGGCATGGCGGACATCCTTCCTGATGATCGCCGGTGACCTCAGATCAGATGTCCGTGCTCCGGGGGGAAGCTCAGTTTGGGGCGTGTCACCGATACCCGCGACGGTTCGGCCGACGGCACCAAGCTGACCTCCTTCACCTACGACACCGTAAGGCGAGGCAAAGGCAAACCGGCCAGCGCAACACGTCACCACAACGGCGCCCAGTACACGAGCAACATCCGCGAGTACGACAAGCTGGGACGTGTTCACAGTGCTACCGTCACCATTCCCTCAAGCGAAGGCGCGCTGGCGGGAACCTATTCCTCGGTAGCCGAATACAACAGCGACGGCACGCTGCAGACGTTCCGTCCGCCCGTCGCCGGCGGCCTGCCCTACGAAACCCTCTCCTTCAGTTATGACGAGTTCGCCCGCCCCACCAAACTCTCCAGCGACCTGCACACATACATCGGCGACATCAACTACCGGAAGACCGGCGAAATCCAGCTCGTCGAATACGGGACGGCTCCGAAACGCGCCTTCCAAGCCTTCACCTACCAGTACGGCACCCGTCGCCTCGACCGCGCCGCCACCCAACGCGATGGCATCAACGGCTTCGCCCGCGCCGCCACCTACAACTACACCGATGCGGGCACCATCACCTCCGTGAACGACACCTCCCACGACGGCGTCGACAACCAATGCTTCACCTACGACCACCTCCAGCGCCTCACCCAAGCCTGGACGCAAGGAACCGACGGCGCCTGTGCCACAGAACCCGCCGACGCGGTCATCGGCGGACCCGCCCCCTACTGGCACACCTTCACCTACGACAAGGCCGGCAACCGGACCAAGGAGGTTCGGCACGGCCTCGGCGGCGACAGCGACACCGTCCGCAACTACACCTACGCCGCCCCAGGCAGCGGCAGCCGCCTGAACACACTCGTCCAAACCGGCCCCGACGGTGACCGCACCCAGACCTACGGCTACGACGCCATCGGCAACACCACAGCCATCCAAACCACCGACAACCCCACCAGCAGCACCCAGACCTTCGATTGGAACACCGAAGGCAACCTGGCCAAGACCTCCGAAGAAGGCAACGACGTCACCTTCGTCTACGACGCCCTGGGCAACCGCCTGATCCGCAAAGACCCCACCGGATCGACGCTCTACCTCCCCGACGGCACCGAGCTGCGCGCCTACAACGGCGCCGACACCGCCACAGGGTCCCGCTACTACGGCCTCGGTGGCCAACCCGTCGCGATGCGCGACTCCGACGGCACCGTCACCTACATGACCGCCGATCACCAGGGCACGGCGCAGATCGCGGTAGACGCTGCCACCCAGGCCAGTACCATCCGCCGCTTCACACCCTTCGGAGCCGTCCGCAATCTTGACGAGGACGCCACCTGGCCCAACGAAAAGGGTTTCCTCGGAGGCACCCAAGACCCGACGGGCCTTACCCACCTCGGCGCCCGCGAATACGACCCAGAAACCGGCCGCTTCGTCTCCGTCGACCCGGTCCTGAACCAGGCCGACCCCCAGCAGATGAACGGTTACACCTACGCCAACAACAGCCCGGTCACATTCTCCGACCCAAGCGGCACCTGCCCAGGAAACTCTTGCTCCGCGGACTTCGCCTATACCGGCCCCCACTCAAGGCCGAGCAAGTCGAGAGACTGGTCGAGAGGCTGGTCCTCCGGCTCCTCTTCGCGAGTCAGCCGAAGAATGGCCACCTTCGGCGGATGCAGTGGCGCAGATGTCTATACCGGTCGGTGCGCGATGGATCGGATAATCAAGGAACGGCTTGCCGTGAACGACCCCGCGCCTCCGTCGACGGGTTGGCGTGATGGGGCCAAGGCGGGGATGTGGGGACTTGACCTGATCCTCGGAATCAATGACATAGTGGGCTGCCTGACAGGTAAGGATAGCGACGCATGTGGCTGGGCGGCGGCCGGGTTCATCCCATTCATCGGAAAATTCATCAAGCCAGGTGGCGGGTTCCTGCGAAGACTAATGAAGGCGCTTGCGGGGAAGGGCAATGATACGCCAGCTACTCCAAAGCGTTCACCGGGTGGTTCTTCATCGGCACCCCCTTCGCCCAGGACCTCCTCGCCGAAGGCGTCCCCAAGGAAGTCGGCACCCGCAAAGTCTTCGCCGAAGAAATGCAGCAGTTTTGTTCCAGGAACGCCGGTGCTCCTCGCAGACGGCAGCCCCCGCGACATTGAAGACATCGAAGTCGGCGACAAGGTACTGGCCACAGACCCAGAAACTGGAGAAACCGCCCCACAGTCCGTCCTGGGCACCATCACCTCCAAGGGCGACAAGCACCTCGTCCAGATCACCGTCGACACCGACGCCCCACTCCGCTTCCGGACGACCGGGGACGAGCCGCAACCCAGTGCCACAGAAACCGGTCTTAAGGGCACCAAGAGCGGCGTCGTCGTCGCCACGGACGACCACCCCTTCTGGGTAGCCGGAGACATCAACCAGTGGGTCGAGGCCGCCGACCTCAAACCCGGCATGTGGCTCCGTACCAGCGCTGGCACCTACATTCAGATCACCGCGGTCAAGACCCACACCGCATACCAACGCGTCCACAACCTCACCGTCGACACCGACCACACGTACCATGTGGCCGTAGGATCGGCGGACGTCCTAGTCCACAACTGTAAGAATGGAAGCGGCCGAAAGTTGTACCGTGGCGTGCGGAAGGAGCACGCCAAATACGACGACGCTACTCAAGGTATAGCGCGTCCTCGTGGAGGTACAGCCACTCCAGAAGAGCATAATATGGCTAATACAGAAAGCCCTTGGACATCGTGGACCACCAAGCGGTGGGTTGCCGAAAAGCATGCAACGAAAGGCGAAAGTGGCGAGGGTGCTGTTCTTGAAATTGAATTGCCAATACCAGGGCACAAGCTCTATGATCAGGCGCTGATGGGGACGGACTTTTGGGGGGAATCGGAAGTTCTGGTCGACGGGGTAATTGAAAACGCGTTCGTAACGCTCGTTCGCTCGTCTTAGCCTGGAAGGGGTTGATCGCTATTGTGGCTTCAGTAGGAATGGACAATCTTGATGCGACGCTGGCCCGTTGACCGCCGACTGATGTGATCACAACAGGAAAGGCCGTCGGCCAACCGTCAGGGAGAGAAAGAGATAGCAAGCCAGCTTGGGGAAGGTCTCTGGAGGTGGACCACCACAGGTGGCGGTGGAGATCTAGTAGGTAGCTGATCCGGCTAGCAGGTAGTCGCCGCCTCAAGATTGTCGGCTGCTGTAGCCAATAGGAAGCGAATATGGAAATTTCGAAAGAAACAATTATGCATCTACTCCACTCACTAGCCAAGCAGGAGGGCGAAGTCGCATGGGCGGCGAAGACGGTGATTGCAGCTATCACCGTGTCGTCACCTCGGCTATTTAAGGGCACACGGGTTCTGGCCGGAGAAATCTTGCCTAGCTATCGGGCACGAAAAGACGTCATGCAAGAGACCTCCATCGAAAGCCCTTCAGTGGAGTCCTTCATTTGTTCACTTGAAAAATACGACTCTAGTAAGGAATTGATTCTGATATGGTTTGCCGTCCCTTCTTGGAATGTTTCAATTCTGATGGATCCTGCTGATAATTCCGCTGTATCTTGTATTCTTGTGAAGCGCTGATCTCCTTGTGCATATATGTGGATGGACAGGTGATGCGGTGAGTTCGGTGCCGGTATCAACAGGGTTGATCGTCGCAGTCGCTGATCAACAATACTTTTGAATATCCCTGGGGTGATTCCGACACGTCGAGCGGACGGCACGGGAACGTTTATTCGAAGAAAAAGTTAAACTCGTTGTTGCGGACGCCGGTTAGTACTCCAGCCGCACTTATTGATCGAGGAGTCGTCGTTGCCGCTGGTAGTGGCATCTTCGGGCGCGGGCTTGGTGGCGGGCGTCTCCAGCGTGACCAGTGCAGATGGTGTTCTGGGCGGTGCCTGGGCGGGTGCAGGTGGACGTGCAGGCGGCGGATCTCGTTGACCGTGAGCGGGACCAGCTCGTCCGGATCATCACCGTCATCCCGTTCACTGTGCGATTGTCCTTGCCGCTGAGGCCCCCCTGTGTGGCGAGTTCGTCGCGTTCCACGCCGTGGTCGTGGTGGTGGCCGTGCAGGTCGGGTGGCGGGCTGGGGGG
>NZ_SMKK01000416.1 GCF_004348425.1 Actinomadura sp. 7K507 | reverse complement strand
AGATCGTCCCTCCCGTCGACGACGACCTCCACCTCACCGCCCGCACTGACGCCCACCCCACCGCCATGACCACTCACAACGCCGACCCCACAGCGATGGCCACCTGACGCTCCGCAACCACAACTCCACCACCATCCGTCACACCCCGCCGCCCCGAGGCACAGCCGATTCCCCGGCAGTGATCACCGCGCAGCGACACCTGTTCGCTGCGGGCGCCACAACCGCATCCCACGACCATCGCCAATGCCCTCACGTGCGTCAGCACGGCTTCCATCAAGCGGAAAACTCGGGTTCTCCGTAGCGGCGGCGGCTTGAGAACTGACCCCAGGCGACGGGCGGGTACCCGTCGCGCCACTCCTGGTCCGCGAAGGGCCGTGGAGCTGGGACGACGGGGTCCCTCGTGGCGGCACCCCTCGTACCGGGCGGGGAAGCCCGGTCATTCCGGTACCCGTCACTGCTGGAGCGGCTCGGCATCCCGCTGAACACGTCAGACGGGGCGCTGGCGGCCAATGAGCCGCCGAAGTATCAGCGTACGGGGAAGAGCCCGGTCCTGGGCGCGGTCCAACGCGTCACCCACGCACCCCGCACCGCACCGGAACAGCCCTGACGGCCGCCGTCGGTTCGGGCTCTGCCGGTGGGCCCCGGTTGCGCTTACGATTGCCAAGGACCTGAAGGTGCCCGGCCCGCTGGAACCATGGGAATCGCAGGAAGGGCGCGGAGGCCACGACTACGGGAGGACTGCGCATGAGTGACATGGACGCACACTCGCGGATACGCAAAATATGCCTTTCGTTTCCGGAAGCGGTGGAGAAGCCGTTCGGGGGGCACACGGCACCGTCCTTCCGAGTTCGGGACAAGCTGTTCGTCATGACGAGCGAGGACGGCCTCTCAATGATGTTCAAGGCGGGGCCAGGGGTGCAGGAAGCCCTCGTAGCAGAGGACCCTGAGCGCTTCTTCGTTCCGAAGTACGTGGGCGGCAAGGGATGGGTCGGCACCCTCCTCGACATCGACCAGAACTGGGAGGAGATAGCCGAACTCATCGAGGACAGCTACCGCCTCATCGCCCCGAAACGCCTGGTCAACCTCCTCGACCTCCAGCAGTAGCGCTTATCCGGTAGCGGCCCGGTCTCGCCCTCGATCAGCTCACGGATGAGCACGGCGACACCGGGCCCAGCGTCCACGCCGCTCACCGGCATAATGGTCTCAGCGGCGGCGTCGAAGGAGAGCCAGGCGGGCGGTTATGTGGTCCATGGTTGCGTCATCGGGTTGCCAGCCTCGTTGAAGGAGTGCGGTCAGGAGTGCCTCCATGTAGGGCGCCGGGCGGTACAGGAAATGCTTCGTGACGGGAATGATCTCCCACCCCGTCTCCTTGTCGAGCCAGCGCCGGCGGCGCGCATCATGAGCGCGGGCCCCGGTACCGGTGTGATGACGTTCGCCGTCGTACTCGAGGCCGACACGGAATTCCGGGTAGCCGAGGTCGACGTAAAGCCACTGCCCATGCGGCCCCATCACCGGTATCTGCGTGTGCGGACGCGGGAAGCCCGTTTTCATGACGGCGACTCGGGTCCAGCTCTCTCCTGGGGATGCCGCGCCGCGGTCACCGAGGCGGACGATCTCCCGTAGTCGCTTGTTGCCGCGGTACCCCGGCAGGGTGCGGGCCATCGTGGTGAGTTCGACGGCGGGCACTCCCCGGCGCAGGAACTGGTCCAGTGCCGCGACCGCCTCGTAACGAGGGAGCCAGCGCGCACAGTCCAGGGCCGTCCTGGCCAGGGAGGTGACGCGCACACCTTCCTGCTCCACGACATGGCCGGCTGGGAGCTCCACGGTGTCGGCACTGATCGGGGAAGGCCCGTGCGGGCTCGTCGACGGGCCGCGCGTGGCCGGCGGCTGGGTTCCGGGAGTGGTTGAGGCGATGAGGTCCACGGGCCAGTCGGCCTCGTCCACTCCCGGGGGTAAGACGTCCAGGCCCCAGATCCATGCGGCGGTGCGGCGTGCGACGACGAACTCCTTCGGCAGGAGCCCGCTGAGCGCGGCGGATCGCGCGGCGAGCGAAGAACCCCTCACCGGGACGAAATAGACGCCGGGGCCGACGGGGACGACCGAATCGGCGGTCGTCCGCTTCCAGGTAAGGCTGAATCCGTCCATGTGGATTGATGGTGGTTGGTCGGACGGCCCTTCGTAAGGCGAGTGCGACATTGTGGATAACTTCGAATCACCACAGGTCGGACAGACCTCAGGGGGTGGCGACCGCGGCCCAATCGCCAATGCGCTTGATCAGACCTGGTGTGGCGGCGACTTCCGCGTGGCCGAAGGCCGGCTCGACCCACAGTTCGCGTGGGTCGCGGGCGGCGCCGTACAGCTGCCGGCCGTGTTCGGGAGGGAAGAACGGGTCGGCGTCCCCGTGGACGACCAGGAGCGGCACCGGGGCGATCCTGCCGACGACCTCGTATGGCGCCTCTGGCACCGGATCCCATCCGCTCGGGGCGATCCGGGTACCGCGTGCCAGGCGCACCGCCAGCCGCCCGACGCGTCGCTCGATCGCCCAGTGCACGCGCCGCATCGGCACCGTGTCGCGGTAATGCCAGCGAGCCGGTGCGCTGACGGAGACCACCGCGTCCACCCCGCCGTGCAGTGCCGCGTGCCTGACGGCGATGGCGCCGCCCATGGAGAATCCCGCGACGGCGATCCTCGCGTATCCCCGGCGGCGCGCCGCCGCGACCACCGCGTCGAGGTCGAAGACCTCGCGGTCACCCACGGTGGAGCACCCACCGGACCTGCCATGACCACGGAAATCGAGCCCGATGACCCCGCCGTGCCGGTTGAGGGCACCGGCGATGCGGCGAAGCGGCGCCTGCCGCCACGAGCACGTGAAGCCATGTGCCAGGACGAAGCACAGATCGCCGTCGCCCGGCAGGTGACCTGCGTCGATCCGCACGCCATCGGCGGTGTAGAGCGTGAGAGCTTCGGGAATCACCACGTTCTCCATGATCGGTCATCGCTCTTCGCGATCATTCGCGACCCCTGTGACCTGGGAGGAAGAGCGGTGACATCGAGGGCGATCCGTGATCGTCCGAAATTTCTTGGCGGTGACCCGTCGGAGAAGCGGCCCGCCGAACGATGGAGGAGTATGAACCACCCGGGACAACTCGAGCCCGACCCGGGGGCGGCGCTGCTTGATCTCTACGACACGGCGCTCCCCGAGGTCTACGGCTACCTGCTGCCCCGGTGCGGCCGGCGTGCGCTGGCCGAGGACCTCACGGCGGAGACGTTCCTGGCCGCGGTCGAGGCGGTGCGCAAGAAGCCTCCTCCGGAACTGTCCGTCGCCTGGCTGGTCGGCGTGGCCAGGCACAAACTGGCCGACCATTGGCGGCGGGCGGCACGCGAGGAACGCGGCCTCCAGGTCCTGGACGGGGGTGTCCGGGACGTCACTGAGGATCCCTGGGACGAGCGCCTGGACGCACTTCTCGCCCGCGAGGTCCTCGGCACCCTGGGCGCCCACCACCGGGCCGCCCTGACGCTCCGCTACCTCGACGGGCTGCCCGTCCCCCAGGTCGCCGAGCATCTCGGGCGCACACACCAGGCCACGGAGGCGTTGCTGGTGCGGGCCAGGGCCGCTTTCCGGCACGCCTACACCGATCATTGTTCGCCCGGGAAACGGATCTCCGGACGCCGAGGCAGGAAGGAGGGCCACGATGACTGATCCGCTGGAGGCTCTCCACGCACCGGTCGTCCCGGTCGAACCGGACCCGAGCTTCGCGGCGCGGCTGCGCGACCGCCTGCGGCGCGCGCTGCTGCAACCCACGGGAGACACCATGACCACGACCACCACCGCCCAGATGCACACTCTCGCCCCGTACCTCTGTGTCGACGACGGACAGCAAGCCCTGCGCTGGTACGCGGACGCGTTCGGCGCGGAAGTCCGCGACGAGCCGGTCATCATGGACGACGGGCGCGTCGGGCACGCGGAACTGGCGCTCGGCGACTCCATCCTGATGCTCGCCGACGAGTTCCCCGAACTGGGACTCCTCGGCCCCAAGGCGCGCGGCGGCCCCAGCCAGTCGCTCTACCTGACGGTCCCCGACGTCGACGTGGTCTTCTCCCGCGCCGTCGAACTCGGCGGGGCCCCCGACCGTCCCGTGGCCGACTACCCGTACGGCCGCAACGGCGTCGTCACCGATCCGTTCGGACACCGCTGGATGATCACGACCC
>NZ_SMKK01000415.1 GCF_004348425.1 Actinomadura sp. 7K507 | reverse complement strand
GAACAAGCACTCGCCGGAATCGACACGAGCATCCACCGCCTCAGCAACCCCACCTCCCCCGCCTCCATCACCACCTGGCGCTACCTCGCCAGAGCAGCAGCCATCACCTGCGACCTCAACGCCAAAACCATCCAACAACTCATCTACCGCATGAAAGAAATAGACGAGCCCGCGCACCGATCAGCTCTCCAAGAAGCCGTCACTGCCACGAAACACACGGGCAAGAGGTGGAAGGAAATCGTCCGGCGTTGGGACGAACAAACAAACCACCACGGTCACCCCGCCAACGGCCCGGAAACCGACGCAAGCGACCTAATCATCCGGCTCGGTCGCCTAATCCACGCCGACCCCGCCTGGACACCAAGCCCCCGCGCCTCCTATCGGATGAAACCACCCGAAGAATTAGCCCACGACCTCACCCAAGCAGCCCGCATTGCCACCATCACACTCAAAACCATCGAGGCATGCAACACCCTGGCCGCCAATCACCGCGCCGCAATCAACGACGCAGCAGTCCTGGGCATTCTTGACAAGCAGCGCGAATACCCAACCCACATGCCACGCGTCCCAGCATCAGCGCGCCGACTATCCAGGTCTTACGATGCGGCGGAACTCAGTGGGCACAACACGATAAATACACTGGCCCAAACAATTCTAAGCCTACCTCCTGCTACTGAAAGCAACCCTGATGAACTACGTCTGATGATCCATCGAGCGGCCATCAACGAGCAGGACCAGGCCTGCCTTGCTGCGACCGAGTTCCCGGCTCTCGCTCCCAACAACACAGAAACCCCAGACCATCCAGCCACACCTGCCGCCACCACGACCACGCCCACCAGAAAAACCCCGAAACGTTAGCGGCGACACCGGCGGGCGCGCACCTCGGGGCGCGGGCACGCAGGTTCACACAGAAGCAGCGGTCTCCCGTCCTCCTGATCGGCCGGGCGGGTTGCTACCGTCGGGTCGGTGACGCAGGAGAGCCCCACCGAACGCACCAAATGGATCGTTCACAGCGAGCGGGTTGTCGACGAGAACCGCCATATCCGGGTGTCGGTCGCCAACATCGAACTGCCCAACGGCGTGGTGTTCGACCAGTACGTCTTTCGGGTGCCTCGATGCGTCATGACGGCCGTCCTGGACGAGGCCGGTGAGAACATCCTCCTCATCTGGCGGCACCGGTTCATTGTCGACCGGTGGGACTGGGAAGTGCCGGGCGGATACGCCGAGCCTGGCGAGGATCCGGTTGTCGCTGCCGCACGAGAGGCGGAGGAAGAGACCGGGTGGCGGCCGAAGAACCTGGAATTCCTGTTCTCGTTCCAGCCCATGATTGGCTCTGCGGACGCGCCGCAAGATCTGTACCTGGCCCGCGGTGCCGATCTCGTTGGCGAACCCCACGTCAATGAAGCCGAAGCCGTGCGCTGGATGCCGCTGGACGAGGCCCACCAGCGGATACAGCGTGGCGAGATCATCGGTGCCGCAACGGTCATGGGCGTTCTCCATGCACTCGCAGCGCGGGCGGCCTCTCTTCCACGTAGCCCATGAGCTCACGCACATCCCGCTCGGACTCGTGGGGATGGAATGCACGGGCCAAATCGCGGATATAGCGGTAAACGCGCGCCGAGGTGAGTCCCAACGCCATGTCGATCGCTATGCGCCCCTGCTCGCAGGCTTCATCAAGGCGGCCTTGTCTGGCCATCGCCATTGCCGAGCTGTTAACCGTATTTCCCCTCCCGTACGTCGGATCCATGCAGATACTCGATCACCGGACCGCGAACACCGAGCGAACGCCAGCGGTACACGCCCCCTTTCGCGCACCCACCCTGATCGGCTCAGGCGGGCCGCGTTAAAGGCGGTCGGCGCGATCATGAGCGACCGAGTGGCAGGCCGATCTCTGCGGTAACGCCGCAGTGGTCGGACAAAGTGGAGCACTTGGGAGCCTGGATCCCATGGTCGGCGGACGGTCGGAACGTGCTGCGGAAAGCGGCCAGGGCCGGGGCGGTGCAGGCGCGGTCCCGGGCATTGGGCGGATCTTGGTCACCCTGCTGGGCCCCCAAGCGCAGTGGTGTGAACGGGATGCGGACTACTCGGCGAGTTGTTCTGCGATTCGGTCGGCCTCGGGAGCGGCGAGTCGGCTGTAGAGCTCGAACGCCTGGTGCAGGTGCTGGTGTTGGGCGGCGGGGTCGTGGCGTAGCGCGGCGAGTCGGGCCAGGCTGACGTGGATGTTGGCCTGCTCGTGCGGGGCGTCGACCTGGTGGGCGAGGTCCATGGCTTGGTGCAGGTCGGTGTGGGCGTGGTCGAGGTTGCCGAGTTCGAGGTGACTGGTGGCGCGGTGGTTGAGGGCGCGGGCGTGCAGGTATTGCTCGTGGTCATGCGAGGCGAAGTAGGCGATCGCCTGGGTGTGGTGCTCGATGGCGCGGGTGTGGTCGCCGGCGCGGGCGGCGACTTCGCCGAGGTGGCGGGTCATGAGCGCGGCGCCGCGCGGGCGGCCGAGCTGGTGGTGGATGTGGCGTGCCTGGCCGAAGGCGTCGGCGGCGAGGTCGAGGTGGCCGGTGGCCAGGTGCGCGATGCCGAGCATGTCCAGCGCGGAGGCCTCACCGATCGGGTGCCTGGCCTGGCGTTCCAGGTCCAGGGCCTGTTGGGCGCAGACGGCGGCGTCGGTGAAGGTGCCGGCGTTGTTGTGGTAGGAGGCCAGCCCTTCCAGCATGCGGGCCTGGGCCCGCAGGTCGCCGGTGGTTTCGGCGGCGGCGAGCCCGGTCCGGTGGGCCTGCTGGAAGTCGCTGTAGTGCTTGCGGTGGGTGAACAGCCCCCACATCGCTTCGGCCAGCTCCCAGGCGCTGGTGTGGTCGCCGCGCTCGTGCGCATGCCGGAGGATCGCCATCAGGTTGCCGCGCTCGGTCTCCAGCCAGTCCAGCGCCGCGGCGGGATGGGGGAAGTCGACCACCCGGGGTTCGTTGAAGTGCCTCCCCAGGTACCAGCGGCCGGGGTTGATGGTCTTCTGGGCGGCGGCGGCGACCTGCAGCAGCCGGGTGGTGATGCGGCTGAATGCGTGCCGCCGGAAAATGTCGGAGTCGATTCGCTCGCTCGTGTTTTGGGCGTGCAGGCGGGTCAGGTCGTGGAAGCGGAATCGGCCTGGCGGGTCCTCGGTCAGAAGGCGGGCGCCGGCCAGGACCTCCAGCAGTCGTTCGGCTTCCGGGAGCCCCGCGGTGGCGACGGCGGCGGCCAGGTCGACGCTGATGTCGGGGCCGGGGTGCAGGCTCAGCAGCCGGTACATCCGCCGGGCAGCATCGCCGGGCAGCGCGTTGTAGGAGGTGGTGAGCGCCACCGAGACCGACGGGTCGCCGGTGTCGTGGTTGGTGTTGTCGTTCACGTCGTCCTCCAGCAGGGTGTGCAAGTGGGACAGGCGGGTGCGTTCGTCGGCGAGGTGGGCGGCGAGCCGGGACACGGTCGCGTGGGGGCGGGTGGCCAGGTGCGCCCCGCAGGCGGTCAGCGCCAGCGGCAGTCGGCCGCACTGGGCGACCAGAGCGCGCGCGGCGGGCGGGTCGGCGCTCGTGTGCTCGGCACCGGCCATGGCGGTGAGCAGGTCCAGGGCGTCGGTCTCGTCCAGCGGCGCCAGGTCCAGGTATTGGGCGCCCTGTATCCGCAGGGTGGGCAGGGTGCGGCGGGAGGTCACCACGACCAGGTTCCGGCCCGCGCCGGGCAGCAGCGGCTGGACCTGTTCGAAGGAGGCGGCGTTGTCGAGCAGGATGATCAGCCGCCGCCGGGCGGCCAGCGACCGGAACAGCGCGCCTTGCTCCTGCACGCGCGGCGGAATGTTGTCGGCCCCGATCCCCAGGGCTCGGAGGAACCCTTCCAGGATCTGGGCAGGGTTGGCGGGGCCAGTGCCGGAGAAGGCGCGCAGGTCGGCGAAAAGCTGCCCGTCGCGGTACCGGGCACGGTGCTGGTGCAACCACCGCAACGCCAGCGCGGTCTTGCCGACCCCACCCGGGCCTGTGATCACAACCAGGGTCTGCGCGTCACCGTCACCGTGCTCGTCTCGGCCGTGGTCACCGTCGCTGACGCTCCCGGTGCCGTCGTCAGGAGGCCGCAGCGCGGTCGCTGCGGCGAGGCGGTTCAATGTTTGCATCTCGGCGGCGCGGTCGGCTGTCAATGGCCGTTCGGAACTCCCCGTAGGCGGCCTTGAGATCTCCCCGTAGGCGGCCATGGTGTGTTCCCCAACGGCGGCCAGATAGTTCCCCGCCGTTGGTGCTGGTCAGGGTCAGGAGAAGGGC
>NZ_SMKK01000414.1 GCF_004348425.1 Actinomadura sp. 7K507 | reverse complement strand
CCCCTGGGGAGATTGATCAATGGCACTGGGTTCGCTGCTTCCCGACCTCCTGCCCGGAGGCTCCGGCCGCACCCCGCTGATCGAGCGGGTCGCGCGGTGGGCGGAGGAGAAGCCGGACGCACCGGCCTATACCTTCGTCGACTACTCGAGCGACCCGTCCGGCGCCCACCTCACGCTGACCTGGGCCGAGACGGACCGGCGCGCACGGGCGGTGGCCTCGACGCTCCGGCAGGTCAGCGGGCCGGGGGAACGGGCCGCGCTGCTGCTGCCGCAGACCCTCGAATACATGATGACCATGCTCGGCGCCATGTACGCGCACGTCATCGCGGTGCCCCTGTTCTCGCCCGACCTTCCTGGGCACGCCGACCGGCTGATCGGCGCCTACACCGACGCGGAGCCCTCGGTCATCGTCACTACGCGGAACGCGCTCCCGCACGTGGAGAAGTTCCTGGCCGACCACGATGTCCCGCAGCCGAAGGAGATCGTGTTCGCCGAGGAGATCGACCTCTCCCTGGCCGACCGCTGGGAGGACGAGCCGATCGGGTTCGACGACCTCGCATACCTGCAGTACACGTCGGGCTCTACCCGCCGCCCAGCCGGAGTGGAGATCACTCACGGGAACGTGACGGCGAACGCCGCGCAGCTCTGGGCTGGATGGGCACCGAAGAAGCCCGACCCGGAGCTGGTCAGCTGGCTGCCCCTGTTCCATGACATGGGACTCATCTCGACCATGGCGCTGCCCTTGGTGCGCGGCGACCATGCCATCTTCACCGACCCCGTCTCGTTCATCATGAACCCGATGCGGTGGCTCCAGCTCATCTCGCAGCGTCCGGGCAAGAACGTCTACACGGCGGGGCCGAACTTCGCCTACGAGTACGTCGCGTCTCAGGCGACGCCGGAGAAGGTCGCCAACCTGGACCTGTCCGGGTTGACGACGTGCCTGAACGGTGCGGAACCGATCCGCACGTCCACGCTGTCGATGTTCGCGGACGCGTTCGCGGCGGCGGGACTGCGTCCGGGTGCGCAGGCGCCGGGGTACGGGCTGGCGGAGGCGACCGTGTTCGTCACCGCGGCGGCCGAGGACGCCCCGCCGAAGGTCATCCACGGTGACCGGGACATGCTCACGAAGGGCGACCTGCGGCTCTGCGACGAGGAGTCAGAGCGGGCCAGCGCCCTCGTCTCGTGCGGTCGGCCCTGCGGGCAGATCATCGCGATCGTCGACCCGGACACGCGCACCGAGCAGCCGGACGGCACGGTCGGCGAGATCTGGGTGCACGGGCCGAACACCGCCCCCGGCTACTGGCGCAACTCAGAACGCAGCCAGGACACGTTCGGCGGCGAACTGTCCGAGGCGGCAGGACTGCCGTCCGGTCCCTGGATGAAGACCGGTGACTACGGTGTCGTCCACGAGGGCGAGCTGTACGTGACAGGCCGCATCAAGGACCTCATCATCGTCGACGGCCGCAACCACTACCCGCAGGACATCGAGGTCACCACGCAGGAGGCGCACGCGGCGATCCGCCCCGACTACGTCGCCGCGTTCGCGCTGTCTGGGGAAGAGACCGAACGACTGGTGATCGTGGCCGAGCGCAACCGCCGCGTCCCGCTCGGACGGGTGGACCTGCACGAGGTGGAGTCGGCTGTGGTAGGCGCCATCAACGTGGAGCACGAGATGAGCGTCCACGAGTTCGTGTTGATCGAACCGGGTGGCGTGTCCCGTACGTCCAGCGGCAAGATCGCACGTGCGGCCACCCGGAAGCGTTACCTTGACGGCGACCTGCCAACGACCGAGGCTCGTCTAGCGTCTCGTAAGTAGACGCCTCGTAGGTAGATGCGGGGCGGCCACCCGTCCTTGGATGGACGAGCGCCGTGACGTAACAGGAGGAACATGCTTTCGGGGCTGGGTCGTCTCATCAACCGGCGACGCTGGACCAGCCTTGCTCTGATCCTGGTCATGACGTGCGTGGCGGGCGTCTGGGGCCTGGGCGTGTTCTCCAAGTTCAAGGAGGGCGGCTTCGAGGACCCGAACGCGTCGTCCACCCTCGTCGCCAAGCTCGGCGCCACCTACTTCGGCAGCACCAACCCCGACGTCCTCGTCCTCTACAGCAGCGACACCATGACGGTGGACGATCCGCGCTACCAGGCGAGCGTGGTCACGACCATCGCGCGACTGCCCAAGGCGCACGCCGAAGAGATCATCTCGTACTGGTCGCTCAACGGTAAGGCCGCGGACTCGTTCGCGTCCCACGACCGGAAATCGACGTTCGTCGCGGTGAAGGTGCAGGGCGACGACGGCGCGACCCAGATAGAGAACTACCACGCCATCAAGGAACGGCTGGACGCGCCCGGACTGAAGGTCGAGTACGGCGGTGCCATTCCCCTCGGCGAGGAGTTCGGCCAGCAGGTCGTCAACGACATCATCCGCGCCGAGCTCATGACGGCGCTGCCCCTGCTCATCCTGCTCGTCATCCTGTTCGGCGCGCTCACCGCCTCGTTCCTGCCGCTCATCGTGGCGGTGTTCTCGATGATCGGCGGCTTGGCCGTCCTGCACGTGGTCACCTACACCACCGACGTGACGTCCTTCGCCTTGGAAGTCGTCACGATGATGGGCGTCGGCCTGTCCATCGACTACTCGCTGTTCATCATCAGCCGTTTCCGCGAGGAACTCCAGCACGGCATGACCGCGCAGGGGATCGAGGCGGGCAAACCCTGGAAACGAGAACGCGACAGGAAGTCCCGCAAGGCCGCGAAGGAGGCGTACAGGGCGGAGATACGTCCGGTACGGCATAGCGCCCTGATCACCACCATGGCCACGGCCGGCCGCACCATCGTGGTCAGCGGCATCACCGTGTCGGCCGCCCTCGCGGGACTTCTGCTCTTCCCGCAGATGTTCCTCCGGACGATCGGGCTGGCGGGCATCGCCACCGTCATGGTCGCCGTCTTCGGTGCCACCGTCCTGTTGCCCACGCTGTTGGCGCTCCTGGGCCCGCGCGTCGAATTCGGCCGGATGCCATGGCGGCGACCCACGTCCAAGCGCGCGCAGCGGGACCCCAACAGCGGCTTCTGGTACCGCCTCGGCCACAGCGTGATGAAGCATCCGCTGCCGTACTTCGCGATCGTCCTGGTCATCCTGGCCGTGATGTCCGGGCCGCTGTTGAACATCCAGTTCGGCAGTGTGGACGCTCGTGTCCTGCCCAAGGACAGCCCCACACGCGCCGTGGTGGAGACCATCAAGGAGGAGTTCCCCAACGGGTCCACCGAACCCATCGACGTCGTCGTCTCCGGGGACCTCATCCCGCGCAACTGGACGCCGGACAGCAAGGACCCCATCCCGCCCTATCTGGACGAGTTCCGGAAGAAGCTGGGGTCGCTCCCCGGCGTGACGGACTCGCAGTTCACCGGCTACTCCGGAACGTACGGCGGCGTGCGCATCTCCGTCACGCACGAGTACGACCCCATGGAACAGCGCGCGCAGGACCTCGTCTCAGACATCCGCGGCATGCACCTGTCCAAAGACGGCTACCCGATGCACATCGACGTCGGGGGCAGCACGGCCGCGCAGATGGACCTGATGTCCAGCCTGATGGAGTCCCTGCCCAAGATGGCGCTCTTCGTCGGGACGGCCACGTTCATCCTGCTGTTCATGTTCTTCGGCTCGATCGTCCTGCCGCTGAAGGCGATCGCGATGAACGTCCTGTCGATCGGCGCCTCGTTCGGCGCGATCGTGTGGGGCTTCCAGTACGGCCACCTCGCCGGCATCCTCGACTTCACCCCCACCGGCGGCGTCGAGGCCACCAGCATGATCCTCATCCTCGCGGTCGTGTTCGGCCTGTCCATGGACTACGAGGTCTTCCTGCTCAGCCGCATCCGCGAGGAGTGGGACCTCACCCACGACAACCGCGCCGCGGTCGCGCGGGGCATGCAGCACACCGGCGGCATCATCTCCAGCGCGGCCCTGCTCTTCCTCGTCGTCATCGGCGCGTTCAGCACGGCGGGGATCACCGTCGTCAAACTCATCGGCGTCGGCATGTTCGTCGGCATCGTCGTGGACGCGGTGCTCGTCCGCTCCTTGCTCGTCCCCGCCACGATGCGTTTCATGGGCGCCGCCAACTGGTGGCTGCCGGGCTTCCTGTCGGGCCTGCACGCCCGCATGGACCTGCGCGAACGCAGCACTCCCCTGACCGCAACGGGCCCGGCCGTCCCGCCACGCCTCCCGGACGAACAGCCCTTCCCGTACGCCCTCCACTGGGAGGAGGCCACCCCCGGGC
>NZ_SMKK01000413.1 GCF_004348425.1 Actinomadura sp. 7K507 | reverse complement strand
GGACAGCCCTTTGGACGGCCCCATGGACAGCGGGGCCGGGCCGCCGCCGCACGGCGGCGCGGGGCCCCCGTCCGAGGACGGCGCGGTCGAGGACAGCGAGGCCACCGGGCGGCTCCCGCGCCGGGTCCGGCAGCGCAACCTCGCGCCTCAGCTGCGCAGGTCCCGCCAGGCCGAGCCCGCCCGGTCCGAGAGGGCCGGGGAGCCGGACGACGATTTCGAAGAACCGAGTCCGGAACTCAGCCGCGACCTGATGTCCTCGCTACAGTCTGGATGGCTGCGCGGAAGGGACGACGAGGACGAGACGGGCACTGACGATCCGCGTGACGGATGGGGGAGTTCATGACGCAGCAGAGCCACGCGACCGGGGAGCTCGACTGGCTGCTCGACGATCTGGTGGAGCGGGTCGGCGAGGTCCATCAGGCCGTGCTGCTGTCCCGGGACGGGCTGGTCATGGGCGCCTCGGGCGGCGTCACCCGCAAGGACGCCGAGTTCCTCGCGGCGCTGTCGTCGGGGTTCCACAGCCTCGCCAACGGCGCCCGCGAGCACTTCCAGGCCAAGCAGGTACGGCAGACCGTCGTCGAACTGGACGGCATGCTGTTCTTCGTCATGCCGGCCGGCAACGGCAGCTGCCTTGCCGTGCTCAGCGACGCGGGCGGCAACGCCGGCCTGGTCGCCTACGAGACGACCATGCTGATCAAGCGGGTGCGGCGGCACCTGTCCGCCGCGCCGCGGACACCCGCCCAGCCCGAGGACCGCGCGCCGAACCCGGGCGCCTCGGGCTGAGCCGGTCGTGGAGACGCCGAGAGAGCGCTGGATCGGGCGCGACGCGGGCCCGATCGTCCGGCCGTACGCGGTGACCCGCGGGCGGACCCGCCCACGCGGGCTCGTCGTCGACCTCGTCACCATCCTCGTCGCGACCGGCCGGACACCGGGAGACCGGGTGTGGCTGTCGCGCGAGCAACGGCGGCTGCTGGAGCTGTGCAGCCGTCCCTCGACCCCCGCCGACCTCGCCTCGGAGACCGACCTTCCGTTCAGGGTGGTGCAGATCCTGCTGGAGGACCTGCACCAGTACGGCCTCGTCGAGGAGATGCCGCAGACCGAGCACGGCGAGCAGGCCGACCGTCCCGATACCCGCATACTGATGAGAGTGCTCGATGAACTCCGCCGTCTCTGACACATCCCCGGTGCCCCACGGGCACGACGAGGACATTCCCCAGCACACACTGAAGATCCTGGTGGCCGGGGGCTTCGGTGTCGGCAAGACGACCCTCGTCGGCGCGGTCAGCGAGATCCGCCCGCTGCGCACCGAGGAGACCCTCACCGACGCCTCCACCGGCGTGGACGACCTGCACGGCGTGGAGGCCAAGACGACCACGACCGTCGCCATGGACTTCGGCCGGCTGACCTTCTCCGGCGGCGTGCGGCTGTACCTGTTCGGCACGCCCGGGCAGGAGCGCTTCTGGTTCATGTGGGACCAGATCGCCTTCGGCGCGGTCGGCGCGATCGTCCTGGTCGACACGCGGCGGCTCACCACGAGCTTCGCGTCCATCGACTTCTTCGAGCAGCGGGAGATCCCGTTCGTCGTCGCCGCCAACGTCTTCGACGGCGCCCGCCGGTACACGGCCGAGGAGATCCGCGACGCCCTGGACGTCGACCCCCACGTCCCGGTGATGCTGTGCGACGTGCGGCGCCGCGACACGGCGAAGGACGTCCTCGTCGCGCTCGTCGAGCACGCCGTCCAGTCGGCGCAGGTCTAGCCCGGCGCACGTCTGGCCGGGCGTCGCGGACCGCGTCCGGCCGCTCGGTACTGTGGGGATGCCGCGCCGCCGAAGTGCCGTAAGGAGTCCGCGCATGCCCGCCACCCGGCACCTGCCCACCCCCGAGTCCGAGGACCTCATCGCCCTGACCCGCGAGATCGCGGCCAAGGAGCTGGCGCCGCGGGTCGCGGACGACGAGCGGAACGGGACGTTCCCGCGAGAGGTGTTCACGACGCTGGGACGGGCGGGCCTGCTGACGCTGCCCTACCCGGAGGAGTTCGGCGGCGGCGCCCAGCCGTACGAGATCTACCTGCAGGTCCTCGAGGAGATCGGCGCGGCGTGGGCGAGCGTGGGCGTCGGCGTCAGCGTGCACGCGCTGTCGTGCTTCCCGCTGTTCGCCTACGGGACCGGCGAGCAGCGCGGCCGGTGGCTCCCCGAAATGCTCTCCGGCGAGAGGCTCGGCGCGTACTGCCTGTCGGAGGCGCACGCTGGCTCCGACCCTGCGGCGATGCGCGCCAGGGCCGTCCGCGACGGCGACTCCTACGTCCTGAACGGCGCCAAGGCGTGGACGACCCACGGCGGCAAGGCCGACTTCTACACCGTCATGGCCCGCACGTCCGACGACGGCGCCCGCGGCATCTCCTGCTTCCACGTCCCGGCCGGCACACCAGGGGTGGAGTTCGACGAGCCCGAGGACAAGATGGGCCTGATGGGGTCGACGACGGCGACCGTCCGGTTCGTCGACGCCCGCGTCCCGGCCGGCAACCTGATCGGGCACGAGGGGCAGGGCCTGTCGATCGCGCTCGCCGGGCTGGACGCGGGGCGGCTCGGCATCGCCGCCGTCGCCACCGGCCTCTCCCAGGGCGCGCTCGACACCGCCGTCGCCTACGCCAAGGAGCGGGAGGCGTTCGGCAAGGCGATCATCGACCATCAGGGGCTGGCGTTCGTGCTGGCCGACATGGCCGCCGCGATCGAGTCGGCGCGGGCCACCTACCTGGCGGCGGCGCGGCTGAAGGACGCGGGCCGCCCCTACGGCCGGGAGGCGTCCATCGCCAAGCTGGTCGCCACCGACAACGCGATGAAGGTGACCACGGACGCCGTCCAGGTCCTCGGCGGCGCCGGCTACACCCGCGACTTCCCCGTCGAGCGCTTCATGCGCGAGGCGAAGGTGATGCAGATCTTCGAGGGCACCAACCAGATCCAGCGCATGGTCATCTCCCGCCACCTCGCCCGTTGAGGGGCTACAACCTCACGTACTCGTAGTCGAAGGGGCGGCCGTTGATGCCGTTGCGAGGCGGGGCGATCCAGCCGGCGATCCTGCCGCGTTCGTGGACGGGGCGCATCAGGGACCGGACGTGGGTCTTGTCGACCTCCGTGGGGAGCCACGCGCCGTTGCGCCGGTCCCACTCGTCCGCGGTGATGATCTCGCCGTCCGGGGTGGCCTCGATGCCGGCGAACGCGCCGACCCTGCGGTTGAACGCGATGCTGGGAAGGTAGAGGCGCTGCGGGAGGCCCGCGTCGGCCAGGATGCGGTTCCAGCGGTTGACGCCGCTCTGGCAGTCGGCGATGTACTCGCGGCGCAGGTCGGTGTTCAGGCCCACCAGCGCGGAGACCTCGGTCTGGCCGATGGCGCCCTCCACGAGGGCGTCCACCATCATCGCGTCGCCGGTGAGGCGGTGGTCGTCCTTGCGGCGTCCCTCCAGCCAGCGGCCCTTGAGCCCGGCCGTGTAGTAGTTCGCGACGTTGCTGGACGTCTCGGAGCCGAACAGGTCGAGCGACACCGAGTAGTGGAAGTTCAGGTACTTCTGGACGGCGTCGAGCGAGATCGCGCCGTGGCCGGTGACGTCGTCGGTGTCGTGCTCCTTCATGAGCTGGACGGTCCGCTCGACGACGCGGTCGATGCCCGTGGTGCCGACCATCATGTGGTGGGCCTCCTCCTTGAGCATGAACTCGCACGTCCGTGACAGCGGGTCGAAGCCGGACTCCTTCAGCGTGCCGAGCTGGTACTTGCCGTCCCGGTCGGTGAAGTAGGTGAACATGAAGAAGGAGAGCCAGTCGGGTGTCTCCTCGTTGAAGGCGCCCAGGATGCGCGGGGACTCCTCGCTGCCGGAGTTGCGGTGCAGGAGCTCCTCGGCCTCTTCGCGTCCTTCGCGTCCGAAGTAGGCGTGCAGGAGGTAGACCATCGCCCACAGGTGGCGGCCCTCCTCGACGTTCACCTGGAACAGGTTGCGCAGGTCGTACAGGCTGGGCGCGGTCGCGCCGAGGTTGCGCTGCTGCTCGACGGACGCGGGCTCGGTGTCGCCCTGGATGACGATGAGGCGCTGGAGGTCGGCGCGGTACTCCCCCGGGACCTTCTGCCAGGCGGGCTCGCCCAGGTGCTGGCCGAAGCCGATGCGCCGGTCGCCGTCGCGTTCGGCCAGGAAGACGCCCCACCGGTAGTCCTTCATGGCGACGTGCCCGAAGTGCGCCCAGCCTTCGCGGCCGACGTCGACGGCCGTGCGCAGGTAGACGT
>NZ_SMKK01000412.1 GCF_004348425.1 Actinomadura sp. 7K507 | reverse complement strand
CCGCCGGCCAGGCGGCCCTCGCCCGCCACGACGGTGCCGCCGTCCGCGTCGCCGGCTCCCGGATCACCATCGCCGCCCCCGACCGGCCCGGCCTCCTCTGGCGCGCCGCCGGCGTCCTGGCCCTCCACCGCCTCGCCGTGAAGACCGCCCGCACGATCTCGTCCCCGGAAGGCTCCCGCGGGACCGCCGTCCTGGACTTCACGGCCGTCCCCGAATACGGGACGCCGCCGGACCCGGCCGGCCTGGAGGCCGACCTGCGCCGGATGCTCGCGGACCGCCTCGACGTGGCCGGCCGCCTCGAACGCCGCGCCCGCTCCGCGCGGGTACGTCCGGGCGTGACGGTCCCCCCGCCCCGCGTGATGATCGTGGACGACGCGTCCCGCACGGCCACCGTCGTCGAGGTCCGCGCCCACGACCGTCCCGGACTGCTGTGGCGGATCGGCCAGACCCTGGGCGCATGCGGCCTGCAGGTCCGCGCAGCGCAGGTGGACACCCTAGGCGCCGAAGCCGTGGACGTCTTCTACGTCGTGGACGCCCAGGGCGACCGCCTGACAGACCCGGCCGAACTGACGACCATCCGCACCGAGATCCTCGCAGCCCTCCGCTGACCGGGATTTTCGTACACGGCCCGCAACCGTTCTGCGACGGACCTCGTCTGGCGCTCCACGTGTGGTCGCGGGCAGCCCCTCCCGGATGGCCCGGCACCGTTGCGGACCGTCCCCATTGAGATCCTCGCGGCCCTGCGCCGACCCGCACTTCGTCCTTGGTCCACACCCCTCGTTGGAGGGCTCGGTCGGCGTTCGCGCGGCAGGCTGGAAGGCGGAGGGTGAGGGGACGCTGGAAACCGGCTCGGCAAGACGGGTGGGGCTCGGCCTCTGACCCGATACGCTGATAGACGATCCCAGAAGCTTTCCAAGGACGGTCCAGACACGTGTTCGAGACGCTCTCCGACCGGTTGACGACGGTCTTCTCGTCGCTGCGCAGCAAGGGCCGGCTCTCCGAGGCCGACATCGACGCCACGGCCCGCGAGATCCGGATCGCGCTGCTCGAGGCCGACGTCGCGCTGCCCGTGGTCAAGGACTTCATCACGGAGGTCAAGGAGCGGGCGCGGGGCTCGGAGGTCTCGCAGGCGCTGAACCCGGCGCAGCAGGTCGTCAAGATCGTCAACGAGGAGCTCATCAACATCCTCGGTGGCGAGACCCGGCGGATCAGGCTGGCCAAGAGCCCGCCGACCGTGATCATGCTCGCGGGTCTGCAGGGCGCCGGTAAGACCACGCTCGCGGGCAAGCTGGCCCGCTGGCTGAAGCAGGAGGGGCACGCGCCGATGCTGGTGGCGGCCGACCTGCAGCGTCCCAACGCGGTCGAGCAGCTCCAGGTCGTCGGCGAGCGGGCCGGGGTCCAGGTGTTCGCGCCCGAGCCGGGCAGCGGCGTCGGCGACCCGGTGGACGTGGCGCGGCGGTCGATCGACCAGGCCAGGCACGCCCAGCACGACGTCGTCGTCATCGACACCGCGGGCCGCCTCGGCATCGACACCGAGATGATGCAGCAGGCCATCGACATCCGCGACGCCGTCAACCCCGACGACGTGCTGTTCGTCGTCGACGCCATGGTCGGCCAGGACGCGGTCAACACCGCCCAGGCGTTCATGGACGGTGTCGGCTTCGACGGCGTCGTCCTCACCAAGCTCGACGGCGACGCCCGCGGCGGCGCGGCCCTCTCGGTCCGGCACATCACCGGCCGGCCGATCATGTTCGCCTCGACCGGCGAGAAGCTCGAGGACTTCAGCGTCTTCCACCCGGACCGCATGGCGGGCCGGATCCTCGACATGGGCGACATCCTCACCCTGATCGAGCAGGCCGAGCAGGCGTTCGACGCCGAGCAGGCCGAGAAGATGTCCACCAAGTTCGCCTCGGGCGAGGACTTCACGCTCGAGGACTTCCTCGAGCAGATGATGATGATCCGCAAGCTCGGCCCGATCGGCAACCTGCTCGGCATGATGCCGGGCATGGGGCAGGTCCGCGACCAGGTCAGCCAGATCGACGACAAGGACCTGGACCGCATCGCCGCGATCATCCGCTCGATGACCCCGCAGGAACGCTCCCAGCCCAAGATCATCAATGGTTCGCGGCGGGCCCGCATCGCGCGCGGCTCCGGGGTCGCCGTCGGCGAGGTCAACAGCCTGGTCACCCGCTTCTTCGACGCGCAGAAGATGATGCGCCAGATGGCCGGCGGGATGGGCATTCCCGGTATGCCCGGCGGACGGAAGAAGGCCACCAAGGCGGCGAAGGCGTCCAAGAACAAGAAGGGCAAGCAGCGCAGCGGGGACCCGCGCAAGCGGGCCGCCGGAAAGCCCCGGCAGGACGAGCAGCAGCCCGCGGCCGACGGCATGCCCCAGGAGCTTCCCCCCGGCCTCGGCGGAGGTCAGGGCGGGCTTCCCCCGGGCCTCGGCGGCGGCCAGCTTCCGCCGGGTTTCCAGATGCCCGACCTGAACAAGCTCCAGGGCCGCAAGAAGAAATGACCGCGCGTTCCGGCGGGGGATGGCCGGCCGGACTCGCCGGGTCTTGGACACGGCATCGCGCGATTGCGCTTTTACCGTCATCGTCTGGCAGAATGACTGGCTGGAAACCCGGAATCGCGAGGCGCCCTCTCTCGTCCTGCGCGACCGGAGTCCATCGGGCGGCCGTGAGCCGGTGTTCCCCACCTGGCGCGGGCCCGCCCACCCTGTAATGAAGTCTGGAGTACACCACACCCGTGGCAGTCAAGATCAAGCTCAAGCGTCTGGGGAAGATCCGGAACCCGCAGTACCGGATCGTCGTCGCGGACGCCCGCACCAAGCGTGACGGGCGCGCCATCGAGGAGATCGGGCTCTACCAGCCCAAGCAGGAGCCGTCCCTCATCAAGATCGACTCCGAGCGGGCGCAGTACTGGCTCAGTGTCGGCGCGCAGCCGACCGAGCCCGTCCGCAACCTGCTGAAGATCACCGGCGACTGGCAGAAGTTCAAGGGTGAGCCGGGTGCCGAGGGCACCCTGAAGGTCGCCGAGCCGAAGGCCGACCGCAAGGCGGCGTTCGAGGCGGCCGTCAAGGAGTCGCTGGGCGGGGACGAGCCCGCCGGCCCCGCGACAAAGGGCAAGAAGAAGGCCGAGCCGAAGAAGTCCGAGGCCAAGGCCGACTCCAAGTCCGACTCCAAGTCCGAGGCCAAGTCTGAGGCCAAGGCCGACTCCAAGTCCGAGGCCAAGGCCGAGACCACCGAAGCCAAGACCGAAGCCAAGAGCGAGGGCTGACCGTGCTCGAAGAAGCGCTCGAGCACCTGGTCCGCGGGATCGTGGAGAACCCGGACGACGTCCGGGTCCGCGCCCGCCGGATCAGGGGCGGCCGGGTCCTGGAGGTGCGCGTGCACCCCGAGGACCTCGGGAAGGTCATCGGCCGCAGCGGTCGCACCGCCAAGGCCCTCCGCACGGTCATCAGCGCCCTGTCCGGGGGCCGCTATGTGCGCGTTGACCTGCTCGACGTCAACGAGGTCCGCTGAGTGGCGTTCCGATGAGCGAACCGCTCGTGGTGGGACGGATCGGACGGCCGCACGGGGTCCGCGGTGAGGTCACCATCGATGTCCGCACGGACGAGCCGGATTCCCGGTTCGCCGCGGGCACGCGGATCCTCACTGACCCCGCGGCCACCGGCCCCCTCACCATCGAGCGCGCCCGCTGGCATTCGGGACGCCTGCTCGTGCGCTTCGCCGGGATCGCCGGCCGCGACGCCGCGGATCGACTGCGCGGCACCTGGCTCGTCGTCGATCCCGGCGACATCCCCCCTTCCGCCGACCCGGACGAGTTCCACGACCAGGAGCTGATCGGCCTCGCCGTCGTCACCGCCGAGGGCGCCGCCGTCGGCGAGGTGGCCGGCGTCCTGCATCACGGCCAGGACCTTCTGGTCGTGCGCGGGCCCGCCGGCGAGAAACTGGTCCCGTTCGTGGCGGCCCTCGTCCCCGAGGTGGACGTTCCCGGGGGGCGGCTCGTGATCGATCCGCCCCCCGGGCTGCTCGACGAATCATGAGACTCGACATCGTCACGATCTTCCCCGAGTACTTCGCCGCCCTGGACATCTCCCTCATGGGCAAGGCCCGGCGGACCGGCCTGCTGGACGTCCACGTCCACGACCTGCGCGACTGGACCACCGACCGGCACCGCACCGTGGACGACACCCCCTACGGCGGCGGCCCCGGCATGGTCATGAAACCGGCCCCCTGGGGCGAGGCCCTCGACACCATAATCC
>NZ_SMKK01000411.1 GCF_004348425.1 Actinomadura sp. 7K507 | reverse complement strand
GGCCCCGGCGCCGACCGCGGCGCCGGCCCCCGGCGCCGAGGGGGTGGTCAGGCCCAGTCGCGGGTGAGGTCGAGGTCCCAGGGGACGAGGTTCCAGGGGCTGCGGGGCTCGGTGGCGAGGTCCTCGACGAGCCGCTCGTACTCGTCCTGCGCCTTACCGCCGCCGCCCGACCAGAGCAGCCGCCCCTGGAGGTAGCAGGTGGCCATGTCCCCCCAGGACGAGTACCGCCGCTGGATGTCGATCGCCAGCGGGAGCATGCGTTCCCAGCAGTACTCCTCGGTCAGCCACCCCACCATGTGGCCCCAGCGGTAGAGCATCAGGGCCCGCCCGTAGTCCCAGATCAGGAACCGTCCCACGTTGGCGCGCAGCGCGGGGTCGGCCAGGGCCTTCATGCGGTGCAGCTCCTCGGACGCGTGGTTGCGGTCGTTGAAGAGCTGGTGGAGGAACTGGGCGAGTTCGGCGCCCTCCTCGCTGACGTCCGCGCCGGGTTCGTCGCGCAGCACCCGCGGGACGAGCCGCGCGTACGAGCCGCCCTCGTCCCCGTACCGGACGCGCACCAGCTCGATCAGCCGCTCGACGAACGGGGGTTCGAGCATGTCGCGGGCGATGAGGTCGTCGACCTCGCGCAGCAGCGTCCTGTACTCCTCCTGCGCGGCACGGGGCCGGGCGGCGAGGACGGCGTCCTGGGTGAAGTCGGCGCGGTGACCGTCCTGGACGAGCCAGTTGACGGCGCCGAGGAGCTGTTCGAGGTCGTAGGCGCCCCACGGGTCCTGAAGGAGTTCCTGCGCGGTGCGGCGGTCGGCGGTCGCCGCGGACTCGCCGGGCGCCACGCCGAGGCGGTCCAGCCGGAACCCGTTGATCGCGCCGTAGGGGCCGGCGGCCGCGATGATCCAGTGCTGCACCGGGGTGAGGTCGCTGCCGTCGGCGAGGGCGCCGGCCAGGTCGGGTGCGGAGATCAGCTCCCACAGCCGCCGCTGGAACTCCTTGGCCTGCCGTTCCTCGCTGCCGAAGAACCCGGCGAGCTGCTTGCGCAGCGACGGGTGCCGGACGTAGAGGCGCCGGAAGAACCGCCCGTTCTTCCACACCAGGTGCTCGGGGCGCAGCTCGCCGAACGGGACGCGCGTCCGCCGGTGCACCATCGTCCGCTCCGCGAACCGCAGCTCCAGATGCGACCACAGGTCGAACAGCGGGGTGAAGCGCAGCAGCAGGACGAAGCCGAGCGCGCAGCCGAACAGGCCGGCGCCCGGCGCCAGCGCCCACCGCGCCTCGGCCGGGAACCCGGACAGGGACAGCACGGCCCCGGTGAGGAGGAGCGCGACGCCGCCGATGCCGAGGGCGAGGAACCAGGTGGTGGTGAGGACCAGGGACCCCTCGATGCGGAGTACCGCGGCGTCGCCGTCGAACTCGAACGATCCCTCGGCGAGTGTCCCCTCGACGGCCCGCTCAAGAGCGTCGAGCTGACCGGCCTTTCCCATGGGCAGGACCGTACATCATCCCTTACGGGTAGATCATCAGCCAGGTGCGGCGTTCGTGCGGGCAAGCCTCCGGAAAGCCGATTCCAAGAAGCGAGGCAGGCCGGCCAGGAGGCGGCCGGGGGTGCTCAGGCGGACTGGAGGTGCTGCATGAGGTGGCTGTGGCGCTGCCAGCCGTCCTGGGAGCGCCCGTCGCCGAGGGGGAACAGCGTCAGCGGTGCGCGCGGGGGGCCGACCTGCTGGCCGGGGATGCCGTCCGGCCCGGCGACGGTCCCGGCGACGGCCAGCGCGGCGGGTGCGGGCGCGCCCGTCCACCGGGGTTCGGTGGTGAGGTCGGCGCGGCCGGGGGTGACCTGGACGAACAGGGAGGCGATGGCCTGCTCGGCGGCGGCGAGCGCACCGACGAGGGTCGGGAGGTGCCGCAGGGGCGGCGGGTCCTCAGGCATGTAGCCGACGGTCACGGTGCCGACCTCGGCGACGGCGCCGCCTTGGTCCGCGGTGAAGTCGCAGATCGCCTGGGCGGGGCGGGGCCCGTCGCCGCCGACGAGGAGCCGCGCGGTGGAGCGTCCCCGCGCGTACTCGGTGAACCGGTCGCTGCGCCAGGGGTGCTCCAGCGGCTCGGCGGGCCCGAGGGCGACAGGCGCCTTGCCGGTGAGCAGCTGCAGGAGGCGGTCGACGGGGCCGCCGAGGTCGCCTTCGGGGCCGTGCCTGGTGCGGTAGGCGAGGGTGAGCTGCGAGCCGATCGGGGCGGTGGGACGGGTGGTGAACCCGGGCGCGTAGTCACGGGCCTCGGGGACGGGGACGAACGTCCCGCCGCTCCATTTCAGCGGCCGTCCGGTGAGGCCCTCGTAGTAGCCGTCGCCGTCGCGGACGACCCACTGCACCTCTTTGCCCGCCGCGGCGGAGCGCAGCGGGAGCGACAGCCGGGAGGCCAGGGGGGTGACGACCTGGAGGGTGCGGCCGCTGGCGACGCAGTCGCCGAGGGCCTTGTTCATCCAGGCGCTCAGCGGCACCAGCGGCCGATCCTGCAGAACGACCATGGCCTGGTCGGTCAGCGCGTCTACTGTGCTCATCTTCACCGGAGTGTAGTGCGGGGGCCGATCCGGGCGGACCCTGCGGGCGGACCTTGCCGGTGGGTCCGGCGGTGGGCCGGTGGGTCCGGCGGTGGGCCGGTGGGTCCGGCGGTGGGCCGGTGGGAGGGCGACTTTCCCGTGGCGAGGGTGGCCTGTGTCCAATCTGTGCTGAAATGTTACGGATGCAGCGAGCCGCCGCGCCGTCTCCGGTGTACTTCGCGGACAACGCGCCTCAGCCACCGGAACCGCCGGTGCGGGGCCGTCTGTGGCGCGTGCTCGGCGGGCTGTCGATCGCGATGTCGCTGCTCCTGGTCGCCGGCAGCCTCACCACGTACGGGTTCTGGCGGCGGCTCGACGGCCAGATCGACCGCGAGAACGTGGACGGCCGGCTCGGCGAACGTCCCGAGAAGCTCAACAACTCGCTGAACATCCTGCTGATGGGTTCCGACAGCCGCGAGGGGGAGAACGCCCGCTACGGCGTCGAGCCCGGGAAGCGTTCCGACACCACGATCCTGCTGCACATCTCGCCCGGCGGCGAGAGCGCGATCGGCATCAGCTTCCCGCGCGACTCGATGGTGCAGATGCCGCCGTGCGAGAAGGAGGACGGCGCCGTCGTCCCCGCCCAGTTCGGGATGATCAACGCGGCGTTCTCCAACGGCGGCCCCGCCTGCACCTGGCGGACGATCGAGTCCCTCACCAAGATCCACATCGACCACTACGTCGAGGTGGACTTCACCGGCTTCAAGCGGGTCGTGGACGCGCTCGGCGGCGTGGAGATCTGCGTGCCGCGGCGCATCGACGACCCGAAGGCCGAACTGCACCTCAAGCCCGGCCGCCAGAACGTCCGCGGCGACCAGGCGCTCGGTTACGTCCGCACCCGCTACGGGCTCGGCAACGGCTCCGACCTCGACCGGATCAAGCGGCAGCAGGCGTTCATGGCGTCGATCGTCAAGAAGGCCACCGACCGGGGAATGCTCACGGACCCGGGCCGCACCTACGACTTCCTGTCCGCCATCGCCAAGTCGATCAAGGCGGACGACGATCTCACGCTGTCGGTGATGCAGAAGCTGGCCGGCAGCCTGCGCGGGATGAGTGCCGGGAAGGTCCGGTTCGTCACTGTTCCGGTGCAGGCGTACCCGCAGGACAAGAACCGCGTCCAGTTCGACCCGGCGCGGGCCGAGCCGCTGTTCAGGGCCGTCCGGGAGGACAACAGGCTTCCCGAGCCGCCCCCGGCGCCCGTCGCGGCGCAGAAGGTCCAGCCCGTCCCGCCGGAGCAGGTCAGGATCGGCGTCTACAACGGGAGCGGCACCCCGGGCCTCGCGCAGCGGACGGCCGACCAGCTCACCGAACGCGGCTTCCAGGTCGTCAAGGTCGGCAACAGCAACAGGCGGTACGCCCGCACCCGGATCCTGTACGGCACCGGCGCCGAAGGCCAGGCCGCCCGCACGGCCATCGCGGTGCCCGGCCCCACGCCGCGCGCCTGGTCGTCCGCCAAGCCCGGCTACGTCTACCTCGTCGTCGGCAAGGAAGGCGCCGACCTGCGCGCCCTGAACGCGTCGGTCCCCAAGGTCGCCGGCGAGATCCGCGCCGACCGCGACGTCTGCGCGGCGACCTGACACTTCTCACCAGGGCGGCGCCGTCACACGAGCCACCGCGGATCGGTATCGTGTCGGCGCGTAACCCGCCACGCGTACCAAAGCGTCATATGTAAGACAGCTCACCCAAACCCCCCGACC
>NZ_SMKK01000410.1 GCF_004348425.1 Actinomadura sp. 7K507 | reverse complement strand
GAACATGAGCCGCTGCAGCGCCTGCGCGTGCGCGACCGGTTCGCCGCCCTGTACGCCGACGAGGGCGCGGTGCTGACCTCGGCCGGGGAGGCGGCGGGGATCGACCTGTGCCTGCACATGATCCGCCGCGATCACGGCGCGGCGGTGGCGGGGGACGTGGCGCGGCGCACGGTGGTGCCGCCGCACCGCGACGGCGGGCAGGCGCAGTTCGTCGCGCGCCCGCTGCCCGGGCCGGGGGACACCTCGACGGCGCCGGCGCGGGCGTGGGCGATGGAGCACCTGGACCGGCCGCTGACGCTGGCGCAGCTCGCGGCGCGCTCGTCGATGAGCGTGCGGACGTTCACGCGCCGGTTCCGGCAGGAGACGGGGGTGTCGCCGCAGGTGTGGGTGACCGGTCAGCGGGTGGAGCGGGCGCGGCGGCTGCTGGAGGAGACCGCCCTGCCGGTCGACGCGGTCGCGGTGCACGCGGGCTTCGGGACGGCGGCGTCGCTGCGGGCGCACCTGCAGGCGGCGGCCGGGGTGTCGCCCACCGCCTACCGGGCCACGTTCCGCGGCCGCCGACCCCCCGCGGGCTAGGCGTGTTCGGCGTCGAGTTCGACGGGTTCGGCGATGACGTCGACCATGGCGCCGTTGCGCAGCACGGTGATGGGCAGGGGACGCCCGATCGCCTCGGCGAACATGAGCCGCTGCAGCGCCTGCGCGTGCGCGACCGGTTCGCCGCCGGCGGTGAGGACCAGGTCGCCGCCGCGCAGCCCGGCCCGGTCGGCGGGGCTGGCGGGCACGACCTCGGCGACGCGCAGCGCCTCGTCCTGCCCGGTGCGGGCGCGCAGCGCGGCGGGGACGGGGACGGGCGCGGCGGCCAGGCCCAGGAACGCGCGGCGGACGCGGCCGTCGCGGATGAGGGCGCCGATGATGCGGCGGGTGGTGGCGTTGATGGGGACGGCCAGGCCCAGGCCGATCCCGGCGACGGCGGTGCTGACGCCGACGACGCGGCCGCGGGAGTCGGCGAGCGCGCCGCCGGAGTTGCCGGGGTTGAGGGCGGCGTCGGTCTGGATGACGTCCTCGATGACGCGGACGGCGGTGCCGGTGCGGGTGGGCTGCGAGGTCGGCAGGGACCGGCCGAGCGCCGACACCACCCCGGCGGTGACCGACCCGGTGAGGCCGAGGGGGTTGCCGACGGCGACGACGAGCTGCCCGACGACCAGGGCGTCGCTGTCGCCGAGGGTGACCGGCCCGGGGACGGGCCCGTCGGCGCGCACGACGGCCAGGTCCGACAGCGGGTCGGTGCCGACGACGGTGAACGCGCCGCCGGCGCCGCCGGCGAACGCGGCCTGCCCGCCGGTGGCGCCGCCGACGACGTGGGCGTTGGTGAGCAGGAACCCGTCGCCGGTGAACACCACGGCCGATCCGGCGCCCTCGCCGCGGCGGCGCCGGACGCGCAGCGCGGCCACGCGCGGGGTCAGCTCGCGGGCGACGGCGGACACGACACGGGAGTAGGCGTCCAGCGGCGGGCCGCCCTCAGGGGGATCGGGGATCATCGCACCTCCCGGATGATTACATGGTTACACGGTAACCGGTGAAGGGGAAGCGGTGTTCCCGCACGCCCGCCCGGCGGGACGCGATGCCGCAGCCCTGCCACGCCCCCGTTCAGGCCCGTCCCGGGTCAGCGCAGGGTGGACAGGCCGCCGTCGACGTGGACGACCTGCCCGGTGACGTAGGACGCGCGGTCCGACATCAGGAACACCGCCACGTCGGCGACCTCCCACGCGCTCCCCTGCCGCCGCATCGGGATGAGCCCGGCGACCCGGTCGCGGCCCTGGTTCCCGGCCGACGCGGCGCGTCCCATCACGGTGTCGATGAGGCCGGGCGCGACCACGTTGGCGCGGACGCCGCGCGGGGCGCCCTCGGCGGCGATGTGGCGGACCAGCCCCGCCAGCCCGGCCTTGGACGCGTCGTAGGACGGCGACCGCGACCCCGGCTTGGTCCCCGCCAGCGACCCGATGAACACCAGCGCGGCGCCGGCGTCCAGCGCCGGCATCGCCGCCTTCCCCACCAGGAACGGGGCGCGCAGGTTGACCTGCAGGACGCGGTCCCAGTCGGCCAGCGCCGTGCCCGCCAGCCCGTACCCGACGCCGATCCCGGCGTTGAACACCACCCCGTCCAGCCCGCCGAGCCGCTCGGCGGCCTGCGTGACGACCCGGTCGCAGGACTCGGGGTCGGTGACGTCGGCGACGGCGACGCACGCGTCCCCGCCCTCGGCGGCGATCATCGCGGCGGTCCGCCCGGCGGCGTCCTCGTCGACGTCGGCGCACGCCACCCGGGCGCCCTCCCGCGCGGCGGCGATCGCGATGGCGCGGCCGTTGCCGACCGGCGGGTCGGGGTCGTCGCTGGGGCTCGTGCCCGCGCCGACGACCAGGATCCGGCGTCCGGGCAGCAGGCCGCCTCCGGCGGGAAGATCGGGCATGACCGGCACCGTAGCCGACACCGCCCGCCGCCGCCCAGACCCGGACCGCCGCGGCGGCGGCCGGACCGCGCGGCGGCTAGGGTGCGGGCATGGGCAGCGTCGCGGGGACGGCCGGTGATCCGGTGACGGGTGAGCCGGTGACCGGTGATCCGGTGGTGGTCGAACGCGCCGCCGGCGTCGGCGGCGAGCTGGTGCTGCGCCGCGCCGGCGCCGACTACGAGATCATCAGCAACGGCGTGTTCCTCATGGACACCCGGGGCGGCGCGTCCGAGCGGCTCCTGGTCCGCGCCGCGGTGGAGGGCCTGGACGGGCCGGTGCGGCTGCTCATCGGCGGCCTGGGCGTCGGGTTCTCCCTGGCCGAGGCCCTCGCCCTCCCCCAGGTCGCGCACGTCACCGTCGTCGAGCGCGAGCCCGCCGTCATCGCCTGGCACGCCGCGGGCCCGCTGCGGCCCTGGTCGCGCGGCGCGCTCGGCGACCCCCGCGTCACCGTCGAGCACGCCGACCTGCTCGACCACCTCGCCGGGCCCGCCGCCGGCGCGGGCGGCGACGCCGGCGGCGGGCGGTTCGACGCGCTGTGCCTGGACATCGACAACGGCCCGGACTGGACGGTCACGCCCGGCAACGCCCGCCTGTACTCCGCCGCGGGCCTGGACCTGCTCACCCGGCGGCTCACCCCGCGCGCAACCCTGGCGGTGTGGAGCGCGAACGCCGCACCGGCCTTCGAGGCGCTGCTGCGGGAACGGTTCGCGCGGGTGCGGGTGCGGGCGGTGCCGGTGCCGCGCGGCGAACCCGACGTCGTCTACCTGGCGAGCGGGGCCCCGGCCGCCCGGTGATGGCGTCAGGTGAGGGCGTCAGGTGAGGGCGTCCGGGCGCGCCGCCAGACCAGGGGCGTGCCCGTTCCCATGGACCGCGTGATCCGACCCGGAAACCCGATTCGCTACATTTCGGCCTGACAAAACCTTTTTGGGAGGATCTGTGGCTACTGCCCACGCAGCCCAGCGGCACCCCGCCGTCCTGGGCGACCTGCTGCCCGGTTCCCTGGCCCGCGACGCCGCGCTCGTCGCCGGCGCCGCCGCGTTCGTCGGCGTCGCCGCGCAGATCGCCGTCCCGCTGCCCGGCACACCGGTACCGGTGACGGGGCAGACCTTCGCGGTGCTGCTGGCGGGCGCCGCCCTCGGCCCCGCCCGCGCCGGCCTCGCCATGCTCATGTACCTGCTGGCCGGGATGGCGGGCATGCCCTGGTTCACCGACGCCGGCTCCGGCACCGGCGTCCCCACCCTCGGCTACGTGATCGGGTTCATCGCCGCCGCGGCCGCCGTCGGCGCCCTGGCCCGGCGCGGCGCCGACCGCACCCCCCTGCGGACCACCGCCACGATGCTCGCCGGCACGCTCATCATGTACGCGGCCGGCGTGCCGTACCTCATGGCGTCCCTGCACATCGACCTCGGCGCCGCCCTCGACCTCGGCGTCACACCCTTCCTGGCCGGCGACGCCCTGAAGGTGCTCCTGGCGGCCGGCCTGCTCCCGGCGGCATGGAAGCTCACCGGAACCGCCCGCGGCCGCTGACCCCGGACCGGCTCCCTCCCGTCCGCCCCGGACCCGTCCGTCCCGCGCATGGGCCCGGGACGGACGGGCATGAGCACACAGACGAACACGGCACGGCGCGGCGCATGTGGCGCACAACTCACCGCCCACCCCGCCCCACCCGTTGAACAGGTTCAAATCTGTCGTACAGTGGCTTGCGTGAAGCTCGCCGTGACAGCACCGGACCGCCTGTCCGTCCGCACCGTCCCGGTCCCCGACCCGGGCGACCTCATCGCACGGCTCCCACA
>NZ_SMKK01000040.1 GCF_004348425.1 Actinomadura sp. 7K507 | reverse complement strand
GCGCCCAGGGGCGGGTCGTGCTCGCCCGGCATGCGCAATCGGGCACACCGGTGGCGATCAAGTACCTGGCCGGCGCGGCCGGCGAGGCCGCCCGGGAACGGCTGCGGCAGGAGGCCAGGATGCTCGGCCAGGCGGACAGCCCGCACGTGGCCCGCCTCTACCGGCTCGTCGAGGGACCGGGAACCGCCGCCATCATCATGGAGGCCGTCGACGGCGTCTCCCTCAAGGACGTGCTGGAACGGCACGGGGCACTCGGCCCGGAGGCGTCCCTGACCGTGCTCAAGGGCTCACTGCTGGGCCTGGCGGCGGCGCACGCGGTCGGCGTCGTCCACCGCGACTACAAGCCCGCCAACGTCGTCGTGCCGGCGGACGGGCAGAGCCGCCTCGTCGACTTCGGCATCGCGACGTCGGCCGGGCAGGAGGCGGGCGGTGCGGGCACGGCGTACTACATGGCGCCGGAACAGTGGAACCGGCACGTCGCCACACCCGCGTGCGACGTGTACGCGGCGACCTGCGTGTTCGTCGAGTGCGTCAGCGGGCAGCGCCCCTACTCGGGCGGCCGCGCCGAGCTGATGCGGGCCCACCTGACCGCCCCCGTCCCGGTCGGGGCCGTGCCCGAGCCGCTCCGGCGGCTGGTGGCCCGGGGCATGGCCAAGACCCCGGAGGACCGTCCGCAAGGCGCCTCCGCGTTCGTGGACGAGCTGGAGCGCACCGCCCGGGAGGCCTACGGCGAGGACTGGGAGGCGCGCGGCGTCCGGACCCTGGCCGCGTCCGCCGTCGCCCTCGCCGCCCTGTTCCCGCTGGCCGCCTGGCTGATGCCCGGTGCGGCGTCCGCGACCGGGATGGCGGCGGGCCAGTCCGCCGGGACGGCGGCCGCCGCGCAGGGCGCGGGACACGTTGCCGGGCAGGCCGGAAACGCCGCGGGCGCGGGGAAGGCCGGAGGGACGAGCGCCGTGAAGGCGTTCTTCGGCAGCGGCGCCGGGAAGACGGCCGCCGCGGTCGGAACGGTCGTGGTCGTCGGGGCCGGCGTCGTCGCCGTCCGGGACGTCACCGAGCCGGACCCCGCGCCGAGGCCCCCCGCGACGGTCGCGGCGGCGACCGTCGCCGACGTACGGGACTGCGACACCCTCGGCCCGACCGGCGAGCCGATCACCGCCTCGCCCGGACCCGGAACCGTCCGGCTTCCCGGGCAGGTCGAGATGCCGGAGGGCACGGCCGTATACCGCATGGCGCAGCAGGGGAACTACATCATCGGCCCGGCCGGGGTTCAGTGCCAGAGCTCGTTCGGCATCTCCGGCGGCGCCGACATGGTCGGAGAGGGAGCGGCGGGGACGATCCTGCAGAAGTGGGAGGGCTCGGTCGGCGGGATCATGAGCCAACTCTGCCTGTACTTCCCGGACTCCCCGGGCGCGCAACGTGCCCGCGGCCAGGGCCAGTCGTGCACTGCCTCCGTGACGAACCGGCAGGACCTCCCGACCGGCGTGCCCACGCTCAAGGCGATGCTCGGAATCGAACCGCCGGCAGGCGCCGACCAGCCGCCGTCGCCCTACGTGTCGGTCACACTGGCGACGCGGGGGACGACCCCCCAGACGGAGAGGGCGCAACCCCTCAGGTGCGTCATGCCGTGGCAGAAAGCGGACGTCTGCACCGCCGCC
The DNA here is from genome assembly GCF_004348425.1 of Actinomadura sp. 7K507. GTDB lineage: Bacteria > Actinomycetota > Actinomycetes > Streptosporangiales > Streptosporangiaceae > Spirillospora. Next base: position 45,324 of record NZ_SMKK01000040.1, on the reverse strand, counting down.
CTCACCTACTGGTTCGTCCAGCGGGCCGAGGGCACGAACGTCCCCAAGGCCGACCTGGACCGTGTCGCGAAGCGCATCGGGCAGTACGTGACCGCGGCGAAGCGGTGAGCGTTCCCACCGGCCTGAGGGTGCCGTCCCCATAGGGCCCGGCCTGCGGGCGGGGCGGGCGCCGGGCCTGGGTAGTCTGGCGTGCGATGAAAGACATGACCATCGTTCACCTGCTGCGGCACGGTGAGGTGCACAATCCCGAGGGCATCCTGTACGGGCGGCTGCCCGGGTACCGCCTCAGCGAGGACGGTGTCCTCATGGCGAAGGCCGCCGCGAAATGGTTCGCCGAACGGGACGTGACCGCGCTGTTCTCCTCGCCGATGCAGCGGGCGCTGGAGACGGCCGCGCCGCTCGGCGACGCGCTCGACCTGCCGGTCACGGTGGACGATCGTCTGATCGAGGCCGACAACCACTTCGAGGGGCTGACGTTCGGGGCCGGGGCGGGTTCGCTGCGCCGTCCGGAGCACTGGTACCACCTGCGCAACCCGTTCCGCCCGTCCTGGGGGGAGCCGTACCGGGGGCTCGCGGCGCGGATGCGCGCCGCCGTGATCCGGGCGCGGGAGACGGCGCGCGGGCACGAGGCCGTGTGCGTCAGCCACCAGCTGCCCGTGTGGATCCTGCGGCTGCACGCCGAGCGCCGCCGCCTCTGGCATCTGCCGAACAAGCGCGAATGCACCCTGGCCAGCGTCACCAGCCTGACGTTCGACGGCAGCCGGCTCGTGGAGGTGTCCTACTGCGAGCCCGCCGCCGGGATCGCGAAGGGCCCCAGTGTCGCGGGTGCCTGACAGCACCGGTACGTTGTGTACTACGTCTTGTAGTAGGAGGGTCCGTTGAGCCCCCGAATCTCCCCTCTGCGCGCCGCCGCCACCGTCGTCGCGCTCTGCGGGCTGCTGGCCGGCTGCGCCGGGTCCAGCGCCTCGGAGAACGGACCGGGCGGGAACGACGACAGGTTCATCTCGGGCGACGGCAACGTCACCGAGTTCAAGCCCGCCGACCGCACGAACGTCCAGGGCGTCAGCGGCGAGCTCCTGGACGGTGAGCCGTTCAAGCTCGCCGACTTCAAGGGCAAGGTCGTGGTCGTCAACTTCTGGGCGTCCTGGTGCGCGCCCTGCCGCGGTGAGGCGCCGTCACTGCAGCACGTCTACACGGAGAACAAGGACAAGGGCGTCGAGTTCCTCGGCGTCAACTTCAAGGACTCCAAGGCGAACGCCGAGGCGTTCGAGCGCAAGTTCAAGATCACCTATCCGAGCCTGTTCGACGCCGACGGCCAGGTCACGCTGGCGTTCCGCGAGGTTCCGCCCAGCGCGATCCCGAGCACGCTCGTCCTGGACCGGCAAGGCCGCATCGCCGCCCGCATCGTGGGCGCGACGACTTACTCCAAGCTCACCCCGCTGGTCACCAAGGTCTCCGCCGAGAAATGAGCAGCCCGGAAACGAGCGGCCGAGCAGGCGGCCCAGAAGTGAGGGGCCGAGACGTGAGCGGCCGACAGGTGAGCGGCCCAGAAGTGAGCACGGCCGGAAAGTGAGTCCCCTCACCGAGACGGTTTTCAGCGGGTCGCTGGTGGTGGCGGCACCGCTGGCGGCGCTCGCCGGGCTCGTCTCGTTCGCCTCGCCGTGCGTCCTGCCGCTGGTGCCGGGCTACCTGTCGTACGTGACGGGCATGAGCGGCGCGGACCTGGCCGACCAGCGGCGCGGACGGCTGCTCGCGGGCACCCTGCTGTTCATCGCGGGGTTCAGCGTCGTGTTCATCAGCTACGGCGCGATCTTCGGGGGCCTGGGCCGGTGGCTGCTGGAGTACCAGGAGACGATCACCCGCGTCCTCGGCGTCGTCACGATCCTGTTCGGCCTCGCGTTCATGGGCCTGATCCCGGGGCTGCAGCGGACGATGAAGTCGGGACGGCTCCCCGCGGCCGGTCTCGCGGGGGCGCCGCTGCTCGGCGTCCTGTTCGGGCTCGGCTGGACGCCGTGCATCGGGCCGACGCTGGGGGCCGTGCAGAGCCTCGCCGTCACCGAGGCCAGCGCCGGACGCGGCGCGCTGCTGTCGCTCGCGTACTGCCTGGGCCTGGGGCTGCCGTTCGTGGCCGCCGCGATCGCCTACCGTTGGGCACTCGGCGCGTTCAGCGCCGTGAAGCGCCACTACCCCCTGGTCATGCGGATCGGCGGGGGGATGCTCGTCCTCATCGGGGTGCTGCTGGTCAGCGGCCTGTGGGGTGACCTGAACATCGAACTGAAGTCGTGGATCAGCGGCTTCGAACCGGTTATTTGAGATGACTGAGATCCAGGACGAAGTAAGAGACGGCGAGTCGGGGACACGGTCGCCCGCCGCGCGGCGGGCGCCGGGGGAGGCGACGCGCCCCGTCGGCATGGGCCCGCTCGGCTGGCTGCGGTGGGGCTGGCGGCAGCTCACGACGATGCGCACCGCGCTGATTTTGCTGTTCCTCGTGGCGCTCGGCGCGGTCCCCGGGTCGATCCTGCCGCAGCGGGGGCAGGCGCCGGGGGACGTCGCGACGTACCTCGAAGAGCACGAGACGCTCGGTCCGTGGCTGGACCGGCTGTCGATGTTCGACGTGTTCGCCGCGCCCTGGTTCGCGGCGATCTACATCCTGCTGTTCGTCTCGCTCGCCGGCTGCGTCATCCCCCGCGCGTCCCACCACTACCGGTCGATGCGGGCCCGGCCGCCGGCGGCGCCCCGCAACTTCGGGCGGCTGCCCCAGTCCGCGAAGTACGAGACGGACACGTCCCCGGAGGACGTCCTCGCCGAGGCGCGCAAGGCGCTGCGCGGGCGCCGGTTCCGCGTGGACGTCTCCGGCGGCGCGGCGTCCGCCGAGAAGGGCTACCTGGGCGAGTCCGGCAACCTGCTCTTCCACGTGGCGCTGCTGGGCCTGCTGTTCGCGCTCGGCCTCGGGAACCTGTTCGGCTACCAGGGGAACGTGCTGCTGACCGAGGGCAAGACGTTCGCCAACTCGCTCAACCAGTACGACCAGTTCAAGCCGGGACGGGCTTTCAACGACGGCGAGCTGGCACCGTTCACCGTGTCGCTGGACGACTTCAAGGTCGAGTACCAGACCGAGGGCGACAAGCGCGGCCAGCCCATCTCCTTCAACGCCGACATGCGCTATCGGGCCAGCCCGGACGCCGCGGAGAAGCCGTACGACCTGCGGATGAACCATCCGCTCGGCGTCGGCGGGGCGAAGGTGTACCTGCTCGGGCACGGCTACGCCCCGACCTTCACCGTCCGGGACGCCGAGGGCAACGTCGCGTTCCAGGACTCGGTGCCGTTCCTGGAGATGGAGCCGCGGAACCAGACGTCCGAGGGCGTCATCAAGGCCCCCGACGCCCAGCCCGACCAGCTCGCCTTCTACGGGATCCTGTGGCCGACCGCGATGGCGAGCGAGGACGGGAAGCAGATCGTCTCGGCGTTCCCGGCGCCGCTCCGCCCGGTCGTCACGATCTCGGCGTTCAAGGGCGACATCGGCCTGGACTCCGGGACCCCGCAGTCGGTCTACAAGCTGGAGGGCCTCGGCGAGACGCTCCACCCCGTCAAGGACGGCCAGAAGCTGCTGGAGCCGGGGGAGACGTTCGAACTGCCCGGCGGCGCCGGGTCGGTCACGTTCGACGGCCTGAAGCAGTACGTGACCCTCTCGGTCAACCGGGACCCGGGACGCGTCCCCGCCCTGGTCGCGGCCATCCTCGCGGTGCTGGGCGTGGCGACGTCGTTCATGGTCAGGCGCCGCAGGGTGTGGGTCCGTGCGAGCGCCGGGAAGGGCGGGCGTACGGTGGTCGAGGTCGGCGGGCTCACGCTGGGGAACCCGACCCCCGAGTTCGACGAGATCGTGACCGCACTGCGCGGCCCCCAGGACGAACCCGGCGACGAAGCCCCCGGCGACGCGGCACCTGACGGCGACGGACCAGACGAAGGGCCCGACGGCGAAGGATCCGGCGGCGAGGGATCCGGCGGCGAAGGACCCGGCGGCGAAGGACCCGACGGCGAAGGACCCGACGGCGAAGGACCCGACGGCGAAGGACCCGACGGCGAACGACCCGACGGCGAACGACCCGACGGCGAACGACCCGACGGCGAACGACCCGACGGCGAAGGGTCGGACGAGGGGTCCGGCGACGAGAGGTCCGGCGGCGACGGACCTGACGACGAGGGGCCCGACAGCGAGCCCGCCGCCGGCCGCGGGGCCGGGCCGGCGGCCGAATCGAAGGAGTGACGAGGGTGAGCACTGCGGAGCTCGCGAACCTGAGCGACAAGCTCATGCTGACCACCGTGGTCATGTACGTGGTCGCGCTGGCCGCCTACGCCGTCGACCTCGGCTTCGGCCGCCGCCGCGCGGCGGCGGCCGGAACGGCGTCGGAGAAGGCGGAGGCCAAGGTCCTGGTGGGCGCCGCGGGCGCCGAGACCGGGACCAAGGACGCCGGATCGGTGGCAGAGGATGCCGACGACGGCGAGGACGAGAGCCAGCGCCCGCAGGTCGACTGGGTCCGCCTCGCGCTCCTGGTGACCGTGCTGGGCTGGGGCGCGCACCTGGGCGTCATCGTGTCACGCGGGCTGTCGGCGAGCCGGTGGCCGTGGGGGAACATGTACGAGTTCCTCACCGCGATCACGTTCGCCGCCGTCACCGCGTTCATGGTCGTGATGTTCCGGTACAAGGCGCGCTTCCTCGGCGCGTTCGTCATGGCCGCCGCCGTCGCCGGGCTGGGTGTGGCGAACATCTGGCTGTACGACTCGGTCGGCCCGGTCACCCCGGCGCTGAACTCCTACTGGATCGCCATCCACGTGAGCGCCGCGATCATCGCGACGGGCGCGTTCACCGTCGCGGGCGCCGCCACGATCCTCTACCTGCTGAAGAGCCGCGCGGAGTCCCGCGGCACCGGCACGGGCGGCATCCTGGCCCACGTGCCGTCGGCCGAGAGCCTGGACCGCCTCGCCATGCGGGTCACGATGTTCGCGTTCCCGATCTGGACGGCCGCGATCATCATGGGCGCCATCTGGGCCGACGAGGCGTGGGGTCGCTACTGGGGCTGGGACCCCAAGGAGATCTGGTCCTTCATCACCTGGATCATCTACGCCGCCTACCTGCACGCCCGCTCCACGGCCGGGTGGAAGGGCCGCAAGGCCGCGGTCCTGTCGCTGCTGGCGTTCGCCGCGCTGATGTTCAACTTCTTCGGCGTGAACTACATGTTCTCGGGCCTGCACTCCTACGCCTGAGCCACATCCACGCCTGAGCCACATCCACGCCTGACGTACATCCACGCCTGAGGCGCGCCCAGCCGTCCGCTGCGCGCCTCAGCCGTCCTCGCCGCGGAGGCGGCGTTCCAGGTCGCGCAGGAACGCCGGGTCGTCGTCCGGTCCGAGCGGGCCGGCGGCGGCCATCCGCGAGCCGAGGACGGCCTGGCGGTTGCGGGGACGGCCGTCCAGCAGCCACAGGACGGAGCCGATGAGGAAGCCGAAGAAGGCGATCGCGAGCCAGCCCGTCTTGGACAGGTGCCGCAGCTCGGACGCGTCGGTCCGGAGCACGTCCAGGCAGCAGTAGATCCAGATACCGAGCAAAAGCAGCGTAACCAGCACGTTTATCACGACAAAAGGGTATCCGTGACTCGCGGGGATGACGCCAAGTCGGGTTCCGGCTTACCCTTCTTGCGGGGCCTTGTCCGTCACGGACTCGATGAGCGTCGCTTGTGAATCCCGCGGGCCCCGTCGACAGAGGAGCCTGATGCGCTTCAAAGGCGTCCATCGCAAGCCCCGGGAGCTGCGGAGCCGGGAGTCGCTCCGTCGCGCGCAGAGCCGCGAGGCCGACGCCGCCGCGTACTCCCCGTCGCCGCCGGACTCCGGGCAGGTGCGGCCCCGCAGCAACCAGCCGCGCGACCGGTTCGGCCGGTTCCGCAAGGCGGGCCGCGACGACGACTACGCGCTCGGCCCGGACCGCGCCGACGCGAATGGCGGCCCGGACGGCGGCGGCGTCGACGGCGGTGACGCGGTGGCCGGGCTCACCGGCCGGTTCGGACGCCGCAGGCCCGGGCGGCCGCGCTCCGGCGACCTCTCGTGGAGCGACTTCGAGCTGGAGGACGACCGGCTGCGCGTGGAGCCGCACCCGCCGGGGACGCCGCACGCCGCCGACGGCCGCCGCGACTGCGGCGCTCTGGAGGGCATCCTCTACCGGCAGTGGGACGTCCGGGAGGGGCCGCCGACACCCGAGGTGATCGGGGCCGTGGACAGCCTGGCGTCGCTGCCCGAGCCGCTGAAGGAGAAGCTCGCGGGCGGGCTCGACGGCATCTACGTGGGGCCCGGCGGCGTCCCGCAGCTCGACGACATGGGCCACCTGCGCGACCGGCCGCTCCCGTCGGGCCGCGCCACCTGGGACATCTGCGCCGGCGCGTACGGCGACCGCAAGATCGTCGTCGGCGACCGGCCGTCCCCGACGCCGGACGTGATGCTGCACGAGGTCGGGCACGCGCTCGACGACATCGACGGCGACGACGGCGAGTGGACGTCCGACAGCCCCGCCTTCAGGAGGCTCTACGAGGAGTGCAGGCCGCATCTGGCGAGCGACTTCCACCGGCAGCCCGACGCGCTCGGCCGCCGCGAGTTCTTCGCGGACGCGTTCGCCGCGATCTCGTCCCGGCAGCGCCCCGCCCTCGTGGATATGCTCGGCGGCAGCATCCGGACCGCCCTGGAGGTCATGCTCTTCTTCAACCGCCGGTACGGGATCTAGGGGAGGGGTGATCGAGGATGTACGTGATCCGGCTCCCCGACGGCACGCTCCGGGTCCCGCACAGCGTTCTCGAGGAGCCCGCCGAGCCCGGGTCCGCGGCGGGCGAGGGGCCGATCATCGCCGACGCCTACGTCGAGATCGGGCCGGGCGACCCCGGCTACGACCGGCTCCTGGGCGAGTCGCTCACCGAGGAGGAACTGGAGGAGAGGCGCCGCCGCTGGCGGGACGAGGACGCGGACCTGCTCCGCCGGTTCGAGGAGTGGAAGGCGGGGGAATCCGGAGACCAGGCGTAATCGAGGATGAATTCGAGCGGGGCCGAATTCAGACGGGGGACGAACTCAGACCGGGGATGGGCTCAGGCTCGGACGTGGAGGAGTGGACCCCGGCCGCCCGGGCGAGGGATTTCCCGAGGGACTGCCACGGCGCGGTGCGGCAGCGGCCGGGGCGGCGGGGACCGGGGTCAGCGGGCCGAATGCTCGACGATGGGCTCTTCGCCGCGCAGCAGCGCGTGCACCTCTGACTCGCGGAAGCGCCTGTGCCCCCCCGGGGTACGGATGCTGCTGATCCGTCCCGCGGCGGCCCACCGGGTGACCGTCTTCGGGTCGACCCGGAAGAGGGCGGCGACCTCCCCTGGGGTCAGCAGGCGCTCGCTCGTGCTCTCCACGTTTTCTCTCCCCCTTTGTCCCGCTCTCGGCGCGGGTGGACTGTTTAACAGTGTGGCGGGTCAAGACCGATTTCTCCCTTGTTTTCGGAAAAGATCACGGTCCGTAGTTCGCCGAGCAGGAGCGATCACGGTCGGTGCCCGCGTCATCGGTAACGCAGATCACGTTGACCCCGTTTGACCTGCCAAGTCACGTGCGGAACGGGCCGCCGGGCGCCCCCGCCCGCCGCGCGAAGTAGTCTCCCAGAACATGTCCGATCTTGTATCGCTGCCGGAGATGGAACGTGCCGCCGAGCGCATCGCGGGCGTCGCCGTCCGGACGCCGCTCGTCCCGTTCCCGCGCGACCCCGCCCCCGCCGGCGATGGCTCCGCCGGCGATGACTCAGTCGGCGACGGCTCCGCCGCTGGGGAGCCGTCGCTGCTGGTGAAGGCCGAGTCGCTGCAGCCGATCGGCGCGTTCAAGCTGCGCGGCGCGTACGCCGCCATCTCCGCATTGCCCCGGGCCGAGCGCGAGCGCGGCGTGGTCACGCACTCCAGCGGCAACCACGCGCAGGCCGTCGCCTACGCGGCGCGGGCCCTCGGCACCAAGGCCGTGCTGGTCATGCCGCACACCACCCCGGCCGTCAAGGTCGACGCGTGCATGGCGCTCGGCGCCGAGATCGTCTACGTCGAGCCGACGTCGCAGGCCCGCGCCGAGACCGCGGCCAAGCTCGCCGGCGCGCACGGCTTCGCGATGATCCCGCCCTACGACGACGCCCGGGTCATCGCGGGCCAGGGCACGGTCGGCATCGAGATCGTGCAGGACCGCCCGGACGTGGACGTGGTCCTCGTCCCGGTCAGCGGCGGCGGCCTGATCGCCGGGGTGTCCGCCGCGGTCAAGGCGCTGCGCCCCGAGGCCGTGATCGTCGGCGTGGAACCCGAGCTCGCCGCCGACGCCCGCGAGTCGATGGGCGCGGGACGTCCCGTCGCCTGGGACGCGGAGGCGACCGGCCGCACCATCGCCGACGCCCTGCGCGTCCAGCGGGTCGGCGACCTGCCCTTCGCGCACATGCGCGCCCATGTGGACGGGATCGTCACCGTCACCGAGGACGAGATCAGAACGTCGATGCGCCGCCTGGCCAGGGAGGCCCGCCTGATCGCCGAGCCGGCGGGCGCCGTGGCCACCGCCGCATACCTCTACCGCCGCCCCGAACTCCCGGCCGGGCGCACCTACGTATCGATCCTGTCCGGCGGCAACGTCGACCCGAACCTGTTCTTGGACGTGCTCAAGTGAGCCGCTAGGCGTCTTCCTTGCTGACGGATTTGCGGAACCTCGCCCGCTGGGCGCGGACACCGGACAAGACCGCGGAGGACATCCGGTCACGCTGCACGGACAGGAGGACGTAGCTGACGACGCCGCTGATCAGCAGTGCCAGCATCAGGAGCAGGAACCCGCGGGCCCCGGCCAGCGCCAGCACTCCCATGGTCGCCAGGAAGATAGCGAGCCGCGCGGCGGTGTAGAAGATGACGGAACGCATGGTCCTTCGAGGCTACCCGCAGCCATGGTGACCTGCCCCTGGGCCCCGGGGTGGAGAGCGCCCGGGGAGCACGCACCCCGGGTCACCGGCCTCGCCCCCCGGGGCCTCTAGGGTGGGGGCATGAGCCGCGCCTCCCTTGACAAGAAGCCCGCCGATGTCGCGGCGATGTTCGACGGGACCGCCGAGCGGTACGACCTGCTGAACACGCTGATGACCGGCGGGCAGGACCGGCGGTGGCGGCGGCGGGTCGTGCGGGCGGTGGAGGCGAGGCCGGGCGAGCGGATCCTCGACCTCGCGGCGGGGACGGGGACGTCCTCGGTGCCGTTCGCCGAGGCGGGCGCCGACACGGTGGCGTGCGACTTCTCGCTCGGCATGCTGCGGGTGGGCGTGCGGCGGCAGGCGGCCGTGCGGCGGCTGGGCTTCGTGGCGGGGGACGCGCTGCGGCTGCCGTTCGCGGACGGGTCGTTCGACGCGGTGACGATCTCGTTCGGGCTCCGCAACGTCGCCGACACCGGGCTGGCGCTGCGCGAGTTGCGGCGGGTCACCAGGACGGGCGGGCGGCTGCTGGTCTGTGAGGTGAGCCACCCTCCGAACGGGCTGCTGGCGCTCGGGCACAAGGCGCACCTGAGGTACGGGCTGCCGCTGCTGGCGCGGGTCAGCTCCAATCCCGACTCCTACCGTTATCTCGCCGAGTCGACGCTCGAGTGGCCGGACCAGGCGGCGCTGGCCCGGCTGATCCAGGGCGCGGGCTGGGACGGTGTGCGCTGGCGCGACCTCACGTTCGGGGTGGCGGCGATGCACCACGCTGTCAATCCGGGATGAGCCGCGGGCGGCTGGCGCGGCGGGACCGATCCAACCCGGACCGGCCCAGAAGTACGCACCAGTCGTGATAAAGGAATAGACTCCCCACCGGATCTCTTGTGAAGTGCTTCACAAGCGAACGAGCTGAAGAGGAACGCCGTGACCGACTCCGCCCGGCACGCAGATGTCATCGTCGTCGGGGCAGGCCCCGCCGGATCGTCCACCGCCTATTGGCTGGCGCAGGCCGGCCTTGAGGTGTTCCTGCTCGAGAAGTCCACCTTCCCGCGCGACAAGATCTGCGGTGACGGCCTCACCCCCCGCGCCGTCCGCGCCCTCATCGGGATGGGCGTCGACGTCAACGACCCCGGCTGGGGACGCAACAAGGGCCTGCGCATCTACGGCGGCGGCGTCAAGGTGGAGCTGCCGTGGCCGGAGCTGGCGACGTTCCCCGACTTCGGGCTCGTCCGCAAGCGCACCGACTTCGACCAGCTCCTCGCCGAGCACGCCGCGAAGGCCGGCGCCCGGCTGCTGCAGGGCTGCAACGTCACCGGCCCGATCCTGGACGAGCGCACCGACCGCATCACCGGCGTCACCGCCACCCACGAGGGCGAGGACGTCGAGTTCCACGCGCCGCTGGTCGTCGCGGCCGACGGCGGCTCGACCCGGCTGTCGCTCGCCATGGGCCTGCGGCGGCGCGAGGACCGCCCGATGGGCGTCGCGGTCCGCCGCTACTTCCAGACGCCCCGCCACGACGACGACTACATGGAGGCGTGGCTGGAGCTGTGGGACGGCGAGCGCCTCCTGCCCGGCTACGGCTGGGTCTTCGGCGTGGGGGACGGAACGTCCAACGTCGGCCTCGGCCTCCTCAACACCAGCAAGGCGTTCCAGAACGTCGACTACCGGGGCATGATGCGGCGCTGGTGCGCGCAGATGCCCGAGGACTGGCAGTTCGACGAGGACCACGCGACCTCGAAGATCCGCGGCGCGGCGCTGCCGATGGGCTTCAACCGGCAGCCGCACTACACCCGCGGGATGCTGCTGGTCGGCGACGCCGGCGGCATGGTCAACCCGTTCAACGGGGAGGGCATCGACTACGCGCTGGAGTCCGGCCGGCTGGCCGCCGACATCATGGTGCAGGCGCTCGCGCGCCGCACCCCCGCGCAGCGGGAGCGGACGCTGTACGAGTACCCGCGGATCCTGAAGGACGACCACGGCGGCTACTTCACGCTGGCCCGGCTGTTCGTCCAGGCCATCGGCGACCCGCGCCTGATGAAGTTCCTCACCGCGCACGGGCTGCCCCACCCCACGCTGATGCGGTTCACGCTCAAGCTGCTCGCGAACCTGACCGACCCCAAGGGCGGGGACTCGATGGACCGCGTCATCAACGCGATGCAGAAGGTGGCGCCGTCGGCATGAGACACAGCGGCATGAGACACGGCGGCATGAGACACGGCGCTGGGCACCCGTCCGAATTCAAGCTTCCGCAGGTGAGCGGACTAAAGTGCATGACCGACCCCCTGAGGGGAGCCCTATTTGATCACCTTGGCTAGGGTGGCGGCCCGCCGCGGGCCCGTCCCGTACAACGTCGTACGTTCCGAGGAGAGGCCGTAGCGGTATGGATCTCTATATTCCGCTCATCGCACTGGGGGTGCTCGCCTTCGCCTTCGCCGCCGGCTCGGTGGTGATGGCCTCGTTCACCGGGCCCAAGCGGTGGAACCGCGCCCGGCTCGACGCATACGAGTGCGGAATCGAGCCGACCCCGCAGCCGGTCGGCGGCGGGCGCTTTCCGATTAAGTACTACCTGACGGCGATGCTGTTCATCATCTTCGACATTGAGATCATCTTCCTTTACCCCTGGGCGGTCGCGTTCGACCGGATGGGGATGTTCGCCCTTGTCGAGATGGTCCTTTTCATCGCCGCCGTCCTAGTGGCGTACGCCTATGTGTGGCGGCGCGGCGGTCTGGAGTGGGACTGACATGGGTCTTGAGGAGAAACTTCCCAGCGGCTTCCTGCTGACCACGGTCGAGCAGGTCGCGGGATGGGCGCGCAAGAGTTCGGTGTGGCCGGCGACGTTCGGCCTGGCCTGCTGCGCGATCGAGATGATGGCGGCCGGCGACCCCCGGCACGACTTCTCCCGGTGGGGGATGGAGCGTGCCTCGGCGACGCCGCGCCAGGCCGACCTGATGATCGTGGCGGGCCGGGTGAGCCAGAAGATGGCCCCGGTTCTGCGCCAGATCTACGACCAGATGACCGAGCCGAAGTGGGTCATCGCGATGGGCGTGTGCGCCTCTTCCGGCGGCATGTTCAACAATTACGCGATCGTGCAGGGCGTCGACCACGTCGTCCCGGTGGACATCTATTTGCCGGGCTGTCCGCCGCGGCCGGAGATGCTGATCGACTCGATCCTGAAGCTGCACGACCAGATCCAGAACACCAAGCTCGGCCCGCAGCGCCAGAAGCAGATCGCCGAGCTCGAAGAGGCCAAGCGGCGCCGGCTTCCGCTGCTCGGACAGGGGGCCTGATCCATGAGTTCCGAGCACCCGGAGCAGAAGGCCGAGCAGGCCGCCGACCAGCTGCCCGCGCAGACCGAGGAGGAGCGCCAGGAGCAGCCGGTCGTCCGGCAGGGCATGTTCGGCGCGAAGACGACCGGCGACACGTCCGGCTACGGCGGGCTGGTCGTCCGGCAGACCCCGAAGGTGTCCGCGGCGCGCCCGTACGGCGGGCCCCGCGGCGCGGCCGAACCCGGCGAGTTCGACGAGATCGCGGACGAGCTCGAGCGAGCTCTCCGGGGTCCGGGGTCGTCCCCGGAGAAAACGGGGCCGAGTTTCGGTGACGCCATCGAGCGTGTCGTGGTCGACCGCGGTGAGCTGACGTTCTACGTCAAGCGCGAGCACCTGCGCGAGGTGGCGCAGACCATGCGGGACGACCCGTCCCTGCGCTTCGAGCTGTGCTCGGGCGTGTCCGGCGTCCACTACCCGAAGGACGAGGGCGCGGAGCTGCACTCCGTCGCGCACCTGCTGTCGATCACGCACAACCGGCGCGTCCGGCTGGAGACGACCTGCCCCGACGCCGACCCGCACATGCCGTCGCTGGTGCCGGTCTACCCGACGAGCGACTGGCACGAGCGGGAGACCTACGACTTCTTCGGGATCGTCTACGACGGCCACCCCGCGCTCACCCGCATCGAGATGCCGGACGACTGGGTCGGCCATCCGCAGCGCAAGGACTACCCTCTCGGCGGCATCCCCGTCGAGTACCGCGGAGCGGAGATTCCCCCGCCGGACGAAAGGCGGTCGTACGTATGAGTTCCACGAAGTACACCGAGTACGACGCCTACGCCGCGGAAGAGGCGGCCGAGGGCAAGGTCTACGACGTCGGCGGGCAGGACTGGGACAGGGTCGTCGCCGGCGCCCAGGACGCGGACGACGAGCGGCTCGTCGTCAACATGGGCCCGCAGCACCCGTCCACGCACGGCGTGCTCCGGCTCATCCTCACGCTCGACGGCGAGACGGTGAACGAGGCCCGGGTGAACATCGGGTACCTCCACACCGGCATCGAGAAGAACATGGAGTTCCGTACCTGGACGCAGGGCACCACGTTCTGCACCCGGATGGACTACCTGGCGCCGCTGCACAACGAGACGGCGTACTGCCTGAGCGTGGAGAGGCTCCTCGGCATCACCGACGAGGTACCGGAGCGGGCCCAGATCATCCGCGTGATGATGATGGAGCTGAACCGGATCTCCTCGCACCTGGTCGCGATCGCGACGTTCGGCCTCGAACTCGGCGCGACGACGGTGATGCTCAACGGGTTCCTGGAGCGCGAGTACACCCTCGACCTGTTCGAGGAGATCACCGGCCTGCGCATGAACCACGCCTACATCCGTCCGGGCGGGGTCTCGCAGGACCTGCCGAGCGGCGCGGCCAGCAAGATCCGCGACTATCTGGACCGGATGCCGAAGCGCATCGAGGCACTGCGCAAGCTGATGGACGACAACCCGGTGTTCGTGGCGCGGACGAAGGACGTCGCGTACCTGGACCTGACCGGCTGCATGGCGCTCGGCATCACCGGCCCGGTCCTGCGCGCGACCGGGCTCCCGTGGGACCTGCGCAAGTCGCAGCCGTACTGCGGCTACGAGACCTACGACTTCGAGGTGCCGACGCAGGACACCTGCGACGTGTACGGGCGCTACCTCGTCCGGATGGACGAGATGGAGGAGTCGCTGAAGATCGTCGAGCAGTGCCTGGAGCGGCTGCAGACCACCGCCAAGGGCCCGGTGATGATCGAGGACAAGAAGATCGGGTGGCCGGCGCAGCTGGCGATGGGCGCGGACGGCCTGGGCAACTCGCCCCGGCACATCGCGCACATCATGGGCACCTCGATGGAGGCGCTGATCCATCACTTCAAGCTGGTGACGGAGGGCTTCCGGGTGCCGGCCGGGCAGGCGTACGTGCCGATCGAGTCGCCGCGCGGCGAGCTGGCCGCGCACGTGGTGAGCGACGGCGGCACCCGCCCGTTCCGCGCCCACTTCCGCGACCCGTCCTTCGTCAACCTGCAGGCCGTCCCGGCGATGTCGGAGGGCGGCATGGTCGCCGACATCATCGCCGCGGTCGCCAGTCTCGACCCGGTCATGGGGGGTGTGGACCGATGACGTACGAGCCGGAGGTTCGGGAACGTCTGGAACGTGACGCCAAGCTGCTCATCGGCCGTTATCCGCGGCCGAGGTCGGCGCTGCTGCCGATGCTGCACCTGGTGCAGTCGGAGGAGGGGCACGTCACGCAGGACGGCATCGAGTTCTGCGCGGAGCAGCTCGGTATCACGCCCGCGCAGGTCACGGGCGTCGTGACGTTCTACACGCAGTACAAGCAGGCGCCGGTCGGCGAGTACCACGTCGGCGTGTGCATCAACACGCTGTGCGCGATCATGGGCGGCGACCAGATCTGGGACGAGCTGAGCGAGCACACCGGGCTCGGCCACGACGAGGCCACCCCGGACGGCAAGGTCAGCCTCGAGCGGATCGAGTGCAACGCGGCCTGCGACTTCGCGCCGGTGATGATGGTCAACTGGGAGTTCTTCGACAACATGACTCCCGAGAAGGCCAAGAAGCTCGTCGACGACCTGCGGTCGGGCGAGCGGGTGCCGCCCACGCGCGGCGCCGACAGCCTGGCCACCTGGCAGGAGGCGTCCCGCGTGCTCGCGGGGTTCCCCGACGGGCGCGCCGGTGAGGGCGTCCAGGCCGGGCCGGAGTCGCTGCGCGGGCTCAAGCTCGCGCAGGACCGCGGCTGGGAGGCCCCGGCGAGCGATGTCGACCGGGAGCGTCCGGACGAGCCGGTGAAGCCGGAGCAGATCGCCGAACCACCGCACGAGCCGGGCAAGCCGATCCCCGGCGAGGCCAAGCCCGGCACCCAGGAGGGACGGAACAAGTGACCACGCTGACCCCGATCCTCACCAAGCACTGGGACCAGGCCGACTCGTTCACCCGCGCGGGCTACGAGCGGGAGGGCGGCTACAAGGCGCTGCGCACGGCGTTCCGGATGGAGCCGGACGAGATCGTCCAGGCGGTCAAGGACTCCGGGCTCCGCGGCCGCGGCGGCGCGGGCTTCCCCACCGGCATGAAGTGGGGGTTCCTGCCGCCGAGCAGCCCGAACCCGCGCTACCTGGTGGTGAACGCCGACGAGTCCGAGCCGGGCACGTGCAAGGACATCCCGCTGATGATGGCGAACCCGCACGTGCTCATCGAGGGCACGATCATCAGCTCGTACGCGATCAAGTCGAACATCGCGTTCATCTACGTGCGCGGCGAGGTGCTGCACGTCATCCGGCGGCTGCACCAGGCCGTGGCGGAGGCGTACGAGGCGGGCTACCTCGGCAAGGACATCCTCGGGTCCGGTTACGACCTGGACGTCGTCGTCCACAGCGGCGCCGGGGCCTACATCTGCGGCGAGGAGACGGCGCTGCTGGACTCCCTTGAGGGGTTCCGCGGCCAGCCCAGGCTGAAGCCCCCCTTCCCGGCGGTCGCCGGCCTGTACGGCGGCCCTACTGTCATCAACAACGTCGAGTCGATCGCGTCGGTTCCCTCGATCGTCCAGAACGGCCCCGAGTGGTTCGCCGCGATGGGCACCGAGAAGTCCCAGGGCTACGGGATCTTCTCGCTGTCCGGGCACGTGACGCGGCCCGGCCAGTACGAGGCGCCGCTCGGGATCACGCTGCGGGAGCTGCTCGACATGGCGGGCGGCGTCCGCGAGGGGCACCGGCTGAAGTTCTGGACGCCCGGCGGGTCGTCCACCCCGATCTTCACCGACGAGCACCTGGACGTCCCGCTGGACTTCGAGTCCGTCGGCGCCGCCGGGTCGATGCTCGGCACCCGCGCGCTGCAGATCTTCGACGAGACGACCTGCGTCGTCCGGGCCGTGCTGCGCTGGTCGGAGTTCTACGCGCACGAGTCGTGCGGCAAGTGCACGCCGTGCCGCGAGGGCACCTACTGGTACAAGCTGATGATCAAGCGGCTGGAGGCCGGGGACGGCACCGACGAGGACCTGGAGACCCTCCTCGACATCTCCGACAACATCCTCGGCCGCGCGTTCTGCGCCCTCGGCGACGGCGCGACGAGCCCCGTCGTGTCGTCCATCAAGCTGTTCCGGGACGAGTACCTCCAGCACTTCGAGCAGGGCGGCTGCCCGTTCGACCCGGCCAAGTCCACCCTCTGGGGAGGTGCCAAGTGACCGTCACCGACGACAAGTCGGCGGTGGAGAAGGTCGAGATGGTCTCCTGCACCATCGACGGCTTCGAGATCGAGGTGCCGAAGGGCACGCTGATCATCCGGGCCGCCGAGCTGCTCGGCATCCAGATCCCCCGGTTCTGCGAGCATCCGCTGCTGGAGCCGATCGGGGCGTGCCGGCAGTGCCTGGTGGAGATCCCCGACGCCGGCAACGGCCGCGGGATGCCGAAGCCGCAGGCGTCGTGCACGACTCCGGTGATGCCGGGCATGGTCGTCCAGACCCAGCTCACCTCGCCGGTGGCCGACAAGGCCCAGCACGGCATCATGGAGTTCCTCCTCATCAACCACCCGCTGGACTGCCCGGTCTGCGACAAGGGCGGCGAGTGCCCGCTGCAGAACCAGGCGATGTCCAACGGCCGCGGCGAGACGCGGTTCGTGGAGACCAAGCGGACGTGGCCGAAGCCGCTCCCGCTCTCCAGCCAGGTGCTGCTGGACCGGGAGCGCTGCATCCAGTGCACGCGCTGCACCCGGTTCTCCGAGCAGATCGCCGGCGACGCGTTCATCGACCTGTTCGAGCGCGGCGCCAAGGAGGAGGTCGGGATCGCCGAGGACCGGCCGTTCCAGTCCTACTTCTCCGGCAACACCGTGCAGATCTGCCCGGTGGGCGCGCTGACCGGCACCGCGTACCGGTTCCGGTCCCGCCCGTTCGACCTGGTGTCGACGCCGAGCGTCTGCGAGCACTGCGCGTCCGGCTGCTCGATGCGGACCGACCACCGGCGCGGCAAGGTCACGCGGCGGCTGGCCGGCGACGACCCGCAGGTCAACGAGGAGTGGAACTGCGACAAGGGCCGCTGGGCGTTCACCTACGCGGCGCAGCCGGAGCGGCTCACGCACCCGCTCGTCCGCAACGAGGACGGCGTGCTGGAACCGGCGTCGTGGCCGGAGGCGCTCACGATCGCGGCGGAGGGCCTCGCGGCGGCGCGCCGTTCGGCCGGGGGCGAGGGCGCCGCCGTCCTGACCGGTGGCCGCGTCACCCTTGAGGACGCCTACGCCTACTCCAAGTTCGCCCGGATCGCGCTCGGCACCAACGACGTCGACTTCCGGGCCCGGCCGCTGTCGGACGAGGAGTCGCGCTTCCTCGCCTCGTCGGTCGCGGGACGCTCGATCGAGGTGTCCTACCTCGACCTGGAGAAGGCGCCCGCGGTCCTCCTCGCCGGTTTCGAGCCGGAGGAGGAGTCGCCGATCGTGTTCCTGCGGCTCCGCAAGGCGCACCGCAACAACGCGCTGGCGGTGTACTCGGCGGCCCCGTTCGCGACCCGCGGGCTGGAGAAGGTCGGCGGCACGCTGCTGCCGACGGCGCCCGGCGCGGAGGCCGACACGCTCGCCTCGGTGATCGGGGACGCCGCCCGGTCCGACGTCCGGACGCAGCTGGAGACGCCGGGCGCGGTGATCCTGGTGGGCGAGCGGCTCGCCGGGAGCCCCGGTGCGCTGACCTCGGCGGTGCGGCTGGCGCGGGTGACCGGCGCCCGGCTGGCGTGGGTGCCGCGCCGGGCCGGGGAGCGCGGCGCGGTCGAGGCCGGGGCGCTGCCCGGTCTGCTGCCGATCGGCCGCCCGGTGTCCGACCCGTCCGCGCGGGCCGAGGTCGCCCGCGTCTGGGGCGTCGCCGACCTGCCTTCGGGGCCGGGCGAGGACGCGGCCGCCATCCTCGCGGCGGCGGCCGGGGGACGGCGCGGCGCGCTGCTCGTCGGCGGCGTCGACCCCTACGACCTGCCCGACCCGGACGCGATGCTGCGGGCCCTGGACGCCACCCCGTTCGTGGTGAGCCTGGAGCAGCGGCCGAGCGCGGTCACCGACCGCGCCGACGTCGTGTTCCCGGTCGCGGCCGTGGCGGAGAAGGCCGGCACGTTCGTCGACTGGGAGGGCCGCGGCCGCCAGTTCGACGTCGTGCTCAAGTCCGCCGGGCGGATGTCCGACCTGCGGGTGCTGGACTCCCTCGCCGACGAGATGGACGTCCACCTGGGCCTGCCCGGCCCGGAGGCGGCGCGCCGCGAGCTGACCGAGCTCGGCGCCTACCGCGGTGAGCGGCCGGAGGCGCCGGACGTGGCGCAGACGCTGCCGCCGCACCCCGAGCAGGGGGAGGCGCTGGTGGCGACCTGGCGGCTGCTGCTGGACCGGGGCCGCCTCCAGGACGGCGAGCCGTTCCTGGCGGGCACCGCCAAGTCCGCGGTGGTGCGGCTGTCGCCCGCGACGGCCGCGGAGATCGGTGCCACCGCCGCGGTGACGGTGGCGGCTGCGCGCGGCGAGGTCACGCTGCCGCTCGAAGTGACCGCCGACCTGCCCGACCGGGTGGTGTGGCTGCCGACCAACTCGGCCGGCTGCTCGCTGTACCGGGACCTGGGCGCCGCGGCCGGCGGCGTCGTCAAGATCGCGAGCGGTTCGCTCGCGGGCGCGACGGCTTCCGACGAGATCGCTGGAGGCGGCGAATGAGCCCGCTGGCCGTACCTTTGAACACGGCGCCTTTCAACACGGGGCCTTTCAACACGGCGCCTTTCAACACGGGCCCGGTCAACACCGTCGCCGCGGATCCGACGCTGAAGGACTTCGGCTCGGACCCGTGGTGGCTGATCGGCGGCAAGGTCCTCGCCATCTTCGCGTTCCTCGTCGTGACCGTGCTGATGACGATGTGGATCGAGCGGCGCGTCATCGGCCGGATGCAGCTGCGCGTGGGCCCGAACCGCGCCGGGCCGCAGGGCCTGCTGCAGAGCCTCGCCGACGGCGTCAAGCTGGCGCTGAAGGAGGACATCGTCCCCCGCCAGGTCGACAAGGTCGTGTTCGTCCTGGCGCCGGTCGCGGCGGCCGTCCCGGCGTTCATCTCGTTCGCCGTCATCCCGGTCGGCCCGACGGTGTCGATCTTCGGGCACCAGACGCCGCTGCAGGGCACCGACCTGCCGGTCGCGGTGCTGCTGGTGCTGGCGATGGCGTCGCTCGGCGTGTACGGGTTCGTGCTCGCCGGCTGGGCGTCGATGTCGCCGTACTCGCTGCTCGGCGGGCTCCGCTCGTCCGCGCAGGTGATCTCCTACGAGATCGCGATGGCGCTGTCGTTCGTTGCGGTGTTCATGTTCGCGGGCTCGATGTCCACCTCGGAGATCGTCGCGGCGCAGCACGACCGGTGGTTCGCGCTCCTGCTGGCGCCGTCCTTCATCGTGTTCGTGATCACGATGATGGGCGAGTCCAGCCGTATCCCGTTCGACCTGCCCGAGGGCGAGGGCGAGATCGTCGGCGGCTTCCACACCGAGTACTCGTCGCTGAAGTTCGCGATGTTCTTCCTCGCCGAGTACATCAACCTCGCGACGCTGTCGGCCCTGGCCACCACGCTGTTCCTCGGCGGCTGGCGGGCGCCCCCGCCGATCAGCACGGTGTGGGAGGGCGCCAACTCCGGCTGGTGGCCGGTGCTGTGGTTCCTGATCAAGGTCGGCCTGTTCATCTTCTTCTTCATCTGGCTGCGCGGCACGCTGCCGCGCGTGCGCTACGACCAGCTGATGAAGCTCGGCTGGAAGGTGCTGATGCCCTTCTCGCTCGGCTGGATCCTGCTGGTCGCCACCATCCGCGCGCTGCGCAACGAGGGCTACGACATGCAGCAGATCGTGATCGTCGCCGCGGTGGCGGCGGCGGTGGTGCTGGTGGCCACGGTGGTCTGGGAGATGTTCCGCGGCGGCGAGGACGAGAAGGAGATCGTGCCCGGCGCGGGCAAGGCCGAGACGCCCGAACCGGCCGCGGGCGGGTTCCCGGTGCCGCCGATGGACGCGCCTCACTACCACGGTGGGCCTGCCGGCGCATCCAAGATGAAAACCCCTCCTGAGGAGGTCACCAGTGGGACTAACTGATTTCCTGAACCCGGTCAAGGGGTTCGGGGTCTCGTTCCACCAGATTTTCACGAAGAGCGAGACCGTTCAGTACCCCGAGGTGAAGCGGCCGACCGCCCCGCGCTTCCACGGCCGGCACCAGCTCAACCGGTGGCCGGACGGGCTGGAGAAGTGCATCGGCTGCGAGCTGTGCGCCTGGGCGTGTCCCGCCGACGCCATCTTCGTCGAGGGCGCCGACAACACCGCCGACGAGCGCTACTCGCCCGGCGAGCGGTACGGACGCATCTACCAGATCAACTATCTGCGCTGCATCCTGTGCGGGCTGTGCATCGAGGCGTGCCCGACGCGGGCGCTCACGATGACCAACGAGTACGAGCTCGCCGACGACAGCCGCGAGAGCCTGATCTACACCAAGGAGATGCTGCTGGCGCCGCTGCGCGAGGGCATGGAGACGCCGCCGCACGAGATGCGGCTCGGCGACACCGAGGAGGACTACTACCGCCTCGGCCTCCAGCCCGACGAGGACGGTGAAGGCCGGTGAACGCCTCCATCCTCGCGGCGGAGGTGGCCGACAAGCAGGCCGGCGAGCCGTTCTTCTTCTGGCTGCTGGCGATCGTCTCGGTCAGCGCCGCCCTCGGCATGATCTTCATGCGGAAGGCGGTGCACTCGGCGCTGATGCTGGCCGCCGTGATGCTGTCCCTCGCCGGCCTGTACGCGATCCAGAACGCCCCGTTCCTGGCGTTCGTGCAGGTGATCGTCTACACCGGCGCGGTGCTGATGCTGTTCCTGTTCGTGGTGATGCTCGTCGGAGTGAGCTCCACCGACTCGCTGGTGGAGACGATCCGCGGCCAGCGTTTCTGGGCGGCGGTCGCCGCGATCGGATTCATCGCGCTGCTGGCCACCGGTATCGGGAACGCGGCGCTCGGCGGCGCGGCCGGCCTGCAGCAGGCCAACGCCGAGGGCAATATCGTCGGCCTGGCCCGGCTGCTGTTCTCCAAGTACGTGTTCGCGTTCGAGGCGACCAGCGCCCTGCTGATCACCGCGGCGCTGGGCGCGATGGTGGTGGCACACCGGGAGCGGATCGGGCCGAAGGCGACGCAGAAGTCCCTGTCCAAGGAGCGGTTCCTGTCCGGCGACCACCCGGGGACGCTGCCCGGCCCCGGCACCTACGCGCTGCACAACGCCGTCGACATGCCGGCGCTGCTGCCCGACGGGACACCGTCGGCACTGTCGGTCAACCCGGTCATCGCGGCCCGCGCCGACACCACGGAGCGGCACGCCGACCTGGGCGGCAGGACCGAGGAAGAGGCGGTCGAGCACAACGTGCGGGCCGTCCAGGCCGTCACCGAAGAAGCCGAGGACGCCGACGCCGAGTCGCGCGTCGTCAAGCCCGGGACGCCCGTGGACGGCGGTGCCGAGGGCGGCGCGGGCGGCGGCGCGGGCGGCGGCCGGACCGGCGGCAACGAGCGTGAAGGCGAGGCTGGTTCATGAGTCCGGGGCACTACCTGGCGCTCTCGGCGATCCTGTTCACCATCGGCGCGCTCGGCGTGCTCGTGCGCCGCAACGCGCTCGTGGTGTTCATGTGCGTCGAGCTCATGCTGAACGCGACGAACCTGGCGTTCATCACGTTCTCCCGCATGCACGGCAACCTCGACGGCCAGATCATCGCCTTCTTCGTGATGGTGGTGGCCGCGGCGGAGGTCGTGGTGGGCCTGGCGATCATCATGACCGTCTTCCGGACCCGCAGGTCGTCGTCGGTGGACGACGTCAACCTGCTGAAGTACTGAGAGGCTGGGATGAAAGCGGAAGGCATCCAGGCCGCGTCCTGGCTCCTCATCGCGCTCCCGCTCGCGGGCGCCGCGATCCTCCTGATCGGAGGGAAGCGCACCGACAGATGGGGACATCTGCTCGGTGTCGCCATGTCGGTGGGGTCGTTCGCGATCGGCGTCGCGATGTTCGTCCAGATGCTCGGCTACGGCGCCGAAGAGCGGCGCCGAAGCCTGCACCTGTGGGACTTCATCGACGTAGGCGCGTTCAAGGTCGGCATGGACCTGCTGGTGGACCCGTTGTCCATCAGCTTCGTGCTGCTGATCACCGGGGTGGGCTCGCTCATCCACATCTACTCCGTCGGCTACATGGCCGACGACCCCGAGCGGCGCAAGTTCTTCGCGTACCTGAACCTGTTCGTCGCGGCGATGCTGCTGCTGGTACTGGGTGACAACTTCCTGGTCATGTTCATCGGATGGGAGGGCGTGGGCCTCGCCTCCTACCTCCTGATCGGGTTCTGGCAGCACAAGCCGACCGCCGCGACCGCGGCGAAGAAGGCGTTCGTCGTCAACCGCGTCGGCGACATGGGGCTGATCATCGCGATCGCGCTGATCTTCGCCACGTTCGGGACGATCGACTACGAGCCGATCCTCGGCAGCGGCGCCGAGCACGTCGGCATGGCGTCCCAGCTGGGCACCGGCACCGCCACCGCGATCGGGCTGCTGCTCCTGCTCGGCGCGTGCGGCAAGTCGGCGCAGCTGCCGCTGCAGTCCTGGCTGCTGGACGCGATGGAGGGCCCGACCCCGGTGTCGGCCCTCATCCACGCCGCGACGATGGTGACGGCGGGGGTGTACC
Source organism: Actinomadura sp. 7K507 (assembly GCF_004348425.1). GTDB lineage: Bacteria > Actinomycetota > Actinomycetes > Streptosporangiales > Streptosporangiaceae > Spirillospora. Next base: position 22,376 of record NZ_SMKK01000040.1, on the reverse strand, counting down.
TCATCGTCCGGGCCGGGCCGATCTTCGAGATGTCCGAGACCGCGCAGCTGGTGGTGACGATCGTCGGCGCGGCCACGCTGCTCGCCGGTGCGATCATCGGGTGCGCCAAGGACGACATCAAGAAGGCGCTCGCGGGGTCGACGATGTCGCAGATCGGCTACATGACGCTGGCCGCCGGGCTCGGCAAGGCCGGGTACGTCTTCGCCATCGCGCACCTCATCGCGCACGGCTTCTTCAAGGCCGGCCTGTTCCTCGGCGCCGGATCCGTCATGCACGGCATGAAGGACGACGTGAACATGCGCCACTACGGCGCGCTCCGCTCGGTGATGATGATCACCTACGTCACGTTCGGCCTCGGGTACCTCGCCATCATCGGGTTCCCCGGACTGTCCGGCTGGTTCACCAAGGAAGGGATCATCGAGGCGGCGTTCGACAAGGGCGGCATGCACGGGACGATCCTCGGCGTGTGCGCGCTGGTCGGCGCCGGCATCACCGCGTACTACATGTCGCGCGTGATGTTCATGACGTTCTTCGGCGAGAAGCGCTGGGCGGACGACGTCCACCCGCACGAGTCGCCCAAGGTCATGACGATCCCGCTGCTCCTGCTGGCGGTCGGCTCGCTCGCCGCCGGCGGGTTCCTGATCCTCGGCGGGTTCGCCCACTTCCTCGAACCGGTCGTCGGCAAGCCCGAGCACGAGCACCACTTCGCCCTGATCACCCCGACCGGCGCCGTCGCGCTCGTCCTGATGGTCATCGGTGCGGCGATCGCGTGGCGGCAGTACGGCAGCCGGAAGGTGCCGCGTGAGGCGCCCAAGGGCTCGTTCGTCACCGTCGCGGCCCGCAAGGACCTCTACGGCGACGCGCTCAACGAGTCGCTGCTGATGCGTCCCGGCCAGTGGCTGACCCGGCTCGCGGTCTGGTTCGACGGGCGCGGCGTCGACGGCGCCGTCAACGGAACCGCCGCCGGTATCGGCGGCACGTCCGGGCGGCTCCGCCGCGTCCAGACCGGCTTCGCCCGTTCCTACGCACTCTCGATGACCTTCGGTGCGGCGCTCGTGGTGGCCGCGCTCCTGGTGGTGAACGTTTCATGAGCGACTTTCCCTGGCTGAGCGTCCTCATCGCGCTGCCACTGGTGGGCGCGCTGGCGCTCATCGCCATCCCGCGCGAGCGGGAGACGCTGGTCAAGCAGTTCGCGATCGGCGTGTCCATCGCCGTCGCGGTGCTCGCCGGCGTCATGACGGCGGGCTTCGACGCGGGCGGCCCGCGCTTCCAGTTCACCGAGAAGTACTGGTGGATCAAGGAGTTCGGGGTCCACTGGGCGGTCGGCGTCGACGGCGTCGCGCTGGTGCTGATCCTGCTGTCGGTGATCCTCGTCCCGCTGGTGATGCTGGCGTCGTGGAACGAGGCGGACCGGTCCGGCGGCGTGGACGTGCCGGCCAAGCGGTCGGCGAAGACGTACTTCGCGCTGCTGCTGACCCTCGAAGCGGCCATGATCGGCGTGTTCGCCGCGACCGACGTGTTCATGTTCTACGTCTTCTTCGAGGCGATGCTCGTCCCGGTGTACTTCATCATCGGGTACTTCGGCGGGCCGCAGCGCTCCTACGCCGCGGTGAAGTTCCTGCTGTACTCGCTGTTCGGCGGGCTGCTGATGCTCGTCGCTGTGATCTGGCTGTACCCGCTGTCGAGCAAGCCGGCGTCGGAGGGCGGGCTCGGGCAGGGCACGTTCATGTTCGACGAGCTGTCGCAGATGAACATCGACCCGACGACCGCCAAGTGGCTGTTCCTCGGCTTCTTCATCGCGTTCGCGATCAAGGCGCCGATGGTGCCCGTGCACACCTGGCTGCCCGACGCGGCGCAGCAGGCCCCGGCGCCCGCGCTGGTCCTGATCGTCGGCGTCCTGGACAAGGTCGGCACGTACGGGATGCTCCGGTTCTGCCTGGAGCTGTTCCCCGGCGCGGCCAAGTGGGCGACCCCCGTCGTGCTGGCGCTCGCCGTGCTCAGCATCATCTACGGCGCGGTCCTGGCCATCGGCCAGGTCGACATGAAGCGCCTGGTCGCCTACACGTCGGTGTCGCACTTCGGGTTCATCGTCCTCGGCATCTTCGCGATGACGTCGCAGGGGCAGTCCGGCGCGGCGCTGTACATGGTCAACCACGGCTTCTCCACCGGCGCGCTGTTCCTGATCGTCGGGTTCATGATCGTCCGGCGGCGGTCGGCGCGGATCTCCGACTTCGGCGGCATGCAGAAGGTCGCGCCCGTCCTCGCCGGGATGTTCCTCATCGCGGGCCTGTCCGCGCTGTCGCTGCCGGGCCTGTCGACGTTCGTGTCGGAGTTCCTGGTGATCGTCGGCACGTTCGGCCGCTACGAGTGGGCCGCCGTGCTCTCCGTCAGCGGTGTCGTGCTCGCGGCGATCTACATCCTGTGGATGTACCAGCGGACCATGGGCGGCCCGAAGGCCCCCGCGGTCGAGGGCCTGAAGGACCTGAACGCCAGGGAGAAGTGGGCCGTCGCCCCCATCATCGCGATCATCGTGGTGATGGGCTTCTTCCCGCAGCCGGTGCTGCACGTGATCAACCCGTCGGTGAACGAGACGCTGGTCCGGGTCGACGAGAAGGACCCGGCGCCGGACATCACCGGTAACGCCGCCGAGAACGGAGCCCGTCCATGAGCACCAGCAGTCAGGTGAGCGCGGTCCTCGCGCAGGGGGGTGACATCCCCGCACCGCACATCGAGTACGGGCAGATCGCCCCGATGCTGCTGGTCTTCGGCGCCGCGCTCCTCGGCGTCCTCGTCGAGGCGTTCGTCGGCCGCCGCGCCCGCTACCACGTGCAGGTGCCGATCGCGTTCCTCGGCATCGCGGGCGCCTTCGTGTGGACGGTCATGCTGGGCTGGCGCGAGAACCCGCACCAGGTCGCCGCCGAAGGCGCGCTCGGCGTGGACGGCCCCACACTGTTCCTGCAGGGCACCATCCTGATCCTGGCGCTGGTCAGCCTCCTGCTGATCGCCGACCGCGGCAGCGGCCGCGCCGGGGTCGCCGAAGGGGCCTTCGCCGCGCAGGCGTCCGCCCTGCCGGGCAGCGAGGCCGAGCAGCGCACCAGCGAGGCGGGGATCACCCAGACCGAGGTGTACCCGCTGATGATGTTCGCCGTCGGCGGCATGATCATGTTCCCGGCCGCGAACGACCTGCTCACGATGTTCGTGGCGCTGGAAGTGCTGTCGCTGCCGCTGTACCTGCTGTGCGGGCTCGCCCGCCGGCGGCGCCTCCTGTCCCAGGAGGCCTCGGTCAAGTACTTCCTGCTCGGCGCGTTCTCCTCGGCGTTCTTCCTGTACGGGATCGCGCTGCTGTACGGGTACGCCGGCTCGGTGCGGCTGTCGGACATCTCCGCCCAGATCGGCAAGGACGCCGGCAACGAGACCCTGCTCCTCGCGGGCGCCGCGCTGCTGTCCGTCGGGCTGCTGTTCAAGCTCGGCGGCGTCCCGTTCCACATGTGGAAGCCGGACGTCTACCAGGGCGCCCCCACCCCGATCACGGCGCTGATGGCGTCCTGCACCGTCGTGTCCGCGGCCGGCGCGCTCCTGCGCGTCTACTACGTCACGTTCGAGACGCTCGCCTGGGACTGGCGGCCGTTGATGTGGGGTGTGGCCATTCTCACCATGGTCGCCGGGTCGATCATCGCGATCACCCAGACCGACATCAAGCGGATGCTGGCCTACTCGTCGATCGCGCACGCGGGGTTCCTGCTCCTCGGCGTGATCGCCTCGTCCGAGAACGGCCTGTCGAGCACCCTGTTCTACCTGCTCGCGTACGGTTTCGCGTCTGTCGGCGCGTTCGCCGTCGTCACGATGGTGCGGGACGCGGGCGGCGAGGCCGGCCACCTGTCGCGCTGGGCCGGGCTCGGCAAGCGCTCCCCGGTCGTGGCGGGCGTGTTCGCCTTCTTCCTGCTGGCGTTCGCCGGGATCCCGCTCACCAGCGGGTTCACCGGGAAGTTCGCGATCTTCAAGGCCGCGGTGGAGGAGGGCGCGACACCGCTGGTCGTCGTCGCCGTCGTGGCCTCCGCCGTCGCCGCGTTCTTCTACGTCCGGGTGATCGTCGTCATGTTCTTCAGCGAGCCCGACCCCGACGGGCCGGTCGTGGTGGCCGGGCCGGCGACCGCGGTCGCGGTCGCGATCGGCGTGACGGCTACTGTGGTACTCGGCGTGCTCCCACAGCCCATTCTGGACCTTGCGGGACAAGCCACGACCGACATGTTCGTCCGGTAGGGAGACTCGGGTGAGCCACCCATTCGCTGAGCAGCCCGGCGGGCCGGCCGTAGCCGAGACCGGCCCGTTCGGGCTTCCCATAGACGCCGCCCTCGCCGCCGACGCCAGGGGCGGCCTGGCCACGGTCGAGGAAATGCTCATGGACTGCGTCCGCGGCGAGGACGCGCTGCTCACCGAGGCCTCACAGCACCTCGTCGAAGCGGGCGGCAAGCGGTTCCGGCCGATGCTGGTGCTGCTCGCCTCCCACTTCGGCGACCCCGCCGCGTCCGGCGTCGTCCCCGCCGCCGTCGTCGTGGAGCTCACCCACCTCGGCACCCTCTACCACGACGACGTCATGGACGAGGCGACCGTCCGCCGCGGCCAGGAGTCCGCCAACTCCCGCTGGACGAACACCGTCGCCATCCTCACCGGCGACTACCTGTTCGCCCGCGCGTCGGACCTGCTCGCCGACCTCGGCCCCGAGGCCGTCCGCGTCCAGGCCCGCGCGTTCGCCCGGCTCGTCCGCGGCCAGATCCAGGAGACCGTCGGCCCCGGCGAGGGCGCCGACGCCCTCACGCACTACCTCCAGGTCGTCGCGGACAAGACCGCGTCCCTCATCGCCGTCTCGGGCCAGTTCGGCGCCCTGCTGTCCGGTGCCCCGGCGCACGTCGTCCACACCGTCACCTCGGCCTGCGAGAAGATCGGCATCGCGTTCCAGCTGTCCGACGACATCCTCGACATCGCCTCCGAGACCGAGGAGTCCGGCAAGACCCCCGGCACCGACCTCCGCGAAGGCATCCGCACCCTCCCGATGTACCACGTCCTCGCCGGTGTCGGCTCCGGACCGGACGACGCCCGCCTCCGTGAACTCCTCGTCCAGGACCTCTCCGACGACGCCCTCCACGCCGAGGCCCTCGCCCTCCTGCGCGCACACCCCGCCATGGACCACGCCCGCGCCGACCTTCGCCGCCGGGCCGAGGACGCCAGGACCGAACTCCTCACCCTCCCCGCCATCCCCGCCCGCGACGCCTTCACCGCCCTCTGCGACTACGTCGTGTCCCGGACGGGCTGAGCGACCGGGCCGAGCAACGGAAAAGGGAGGCCGCGCGGCTCGCGCGGCCTCCCTTCCTTTTCGCCGTCTCAGGCGTTCTGGGGTTCGGGTTCTTCGGACAGGCCGCGGTACTTCATGGAGTGCAGGACCAGGTTGATGAGGACCTGCTTGCAGGAATCGAGGTCGCGGGCGTCGCAGAGCATGACGGGAACCCTGGGGCCCAGGTTGAGGGCCGTCTGGATCTCCGCCAGGTCGTAGCGTTGGGCGCCCTCGAAGCAGTTGACGGCGACGACGAACGGGGTGTTGCGGCGCTCGAAGTAGTCCACCGACGGGAAGCAGTCGGACAGGCGGCGGGTGTCGGCGAGGACGACGGCGCCGAGGGCGCCGAGGGCGACCTCGTCCCACATGAACCAGAAGCGCTTCTGGCCCGGGGTGCCGAAGAGGTAGAGGACGTACTCGTCCTTCATCGTGATGCGGCCGAAGTCCATCGCGACGGTGGTGGTGTCCTTGCGCTCGACGCCGGCGATGTCGTCGACACCGACGCTGTTGTCGGTGAGGATCTCCTCCGTCCGCAGCGGCTGGGTCTCGGAGACCGTTCCGACCATCGTCGTCTTGCCGACGCCGAAACCGCCCGCGATCACGATCTTGACCGCCGTGGGGAGCCTGCGGGCGCGCATGTCGCGCCGCCCGCCCCCGGAGCTAGAGGGCCCGGAGACCATCGATCACCGCCTTGTAGAGCCTGATGTCGTGCATGTCCGCCTCAGGTTCGGGTTCCTGCATCGAGACGAACCCCTTGTCGAGAAGGTCGCCGAGCATGACCCGCACGGTCGCGACGGGAAGGTCGAGGTGGCCGGTGATCTCGGCCACCGACATCACCGACTGGCAGAGCCGGATGATGGACAGGTGCTCCGGCCCGAAGCTGATCGCGCCCTCGGGCTCGGGTCCGACCGCCACCACCAGGGTGATGAGGTCGAACTTGCCGCGGGTCGGCTCCATGCGGCCGCTGGTCATCACGTACGGCCGCACCATGGGCCCGGCCTGGTCGTCGAGCAGGCGGTCGTGGACGGGCGGGCGCGTGGTCGGATCGTCCGGCCAGGGGTCGTGCGGGTCTTCGGGGGGCATCATGCCGGGCCTCCCTCCTTGGGGGAGTCCGACCGGGACGGGGAGGTGAGGTGGTGGCCCATCGCGGTGACGAGCATGGCCATCTCGTAGGCGATGAGGCCGACGTCGGCGTCCTCCTCGGCGAGCACCGCGAGGCAGGCGCCCTTGCCCGCCACCGTCACCAGCATGAACGCCGACTGCATCTCGATGATCGTCTGCCGGACGGGCCCGCCGCCGAAGCGGACCCCGGCGCCCTTGGCGAGGCTCTGGATCCCGGCGGCGACGGCGGCCAGGTGCTCACCGTCGTCCTGGCTCATGCCCTGGGACGAGGCCATCAGCAGGCCGTCCGCCGACAGCACGACGGCGTTGCGCGTGTGCGGCAGCCGGTGGATCAGATCGTCCAGCAACCAGCCGAGATCGGATGTCGAACCGGTCTTCTGCGTCACTGGTCTTCCTCGCCTTCCGCTGCGTTGGTGCCGGGTGGACTGCCGTGCTGATCCGCCTGCTCCGACGGGTCACGCGAGGCCGCGTCGGACCGGCCCCTGCGGGTGCCGCGCTGGTAGGCGCCCATGATCCGCTGGATCTCCTCGGGGGAGCGGCCGGGGTCGTCCTGCTCGTCCGGCTCCTCCGCGGTGGTCTGTTCGTCGGAGCGCAGGGGTTCGGCCAGGTTCGCCTGCGGAACCCTGACGGGGAGGCCGGATGGTGTGGTGGAACTGTCGGGCACGGGTGGCTGGTCCTCCGGCTCGATGGTCGCGGGAGCGCCGCCGTCGGGGGCGAAGCCCTCGTCGGAGCGGGTTCCGTCCGCGGGGACGGCGTCGTTGTGCGCGGGGGTGTCGGGGGCGCCCGAACCAGGGGCGCCGTTGCCGGGTGCGTCCGCCCCGCGTGATTCCGGTGTGGGCGATCCCGGTGCGGGCCGGGCCGGGCCGGAGGGTTCCGACGCGGGGGGTGGCACCGCCACGAGCGCGGGCCCGGCTGGCTGCGGGCCGGTCCCCGGCGGGGAGAGCGTCGCCGTGGCCCCCGACGACCTGGAGTCACCGCCGCCCGCGCCGACCGCCGCGGGCTGCCGCACCTCGAGGCCGTTCTGGGTGGTGGCGCCGGCCTTGACGGGTACCGGCCCCTGCTCGGCGATCAGTTCCCGGGGGATGACGATGACCGCGGTCGTGCCACCGTAGGCGGAGCGCTTCAGCGAGACCTGCACGTTGTAGCGCTCGGCGAGCTTGCTGACCACGAACAGGCCGAGCTGGACGGAGCTCTGCAGGTTGAAGTCGGGCGGGTCGGCGATCCGCTCGTTGATCTCGGTGAGCTTGTCGTCGGTCATGCCGAGCCCGCGGTCCTCGATGTCGATGGCGAAGCCGCTGGCGACGAGGTGCCCGCCGATCTGCACGACGGTGTCGGGCGGGGAGAACGAGACCGCGTTCTCGATCAGCTCGGCGAGCAGGTGGGTGACGTCGCCGACCGCGCGTCCGGCCAGCTCGACCGGGCCGAACGGCAGGACGGTGACGCGGGTGTAGTCCTCGACCTCGCCGACCGCGGCGCGGACGACGTCCACCATGGGGACGGAGTTGCGCCAGCCGCGGGCGGGCAGCGCGCCGGACAGCACGATGAGGTTCTCGGCGTTGCGCCGCATGCGGGTCGCGAGGTGGTCGAGCCGGAACAGCTCCTCCAGCTCCTTGACCTCGATGTCGCGGCGGCGCTCCATGGTGTCCAGCATGGTGAGCTGCCGGTGCACGAGGGTCTGGGTGCGGCGGGCCAGGCTGAGCAGGACGTCCCGGATGCCGCGGCGCAGTTCGGCCTGCTCGACGGCCGTGGCCAGCGCGGTCCGCTGGACGTGGTTGAACGCCTTGCCCACCTGGCCGATCTCGTCGTCACCGAACTGCAGCTCGGGGGCCTCGGCGGCCACGTCCACCTTCTCGCCGTGGCCCAGCCGCTCGACCACGCTGGGCAGCCGCTGCTCGGCCAGCTCCGCGGCGGCGTCGCGCAGCCGCTCCAGCTGGCGCACCAGGGCACGTGCCGTGGTGATCGACACGACGATGGACGCGATGACCGCCAGCAACCCGAGCCCACCGGCCAGCGCCAGCCGGACGATGATCCCGGCGCCCACCGGCCCGGCACGGCCCACCAGATCGTCACCACCGGTGCGAATGAGATCCTCCATGCCCTCCTGCGCTGGCGCCATGGCCTCTTGCCATTCCGCGCTCTGAACGGGGGGGCGGGCACCGCCATGCTGGACGGTTCGTTGCTCAAGAGCGCTCAGGCGCGCGAAGACGGTCCCGCCGACGAGCTTGTCGAACCGTTCGCGGTCCGCGGGCGGAAGTTCGGCAGCGGCCTCCTCCCTGAGGAAACGCGCGGTGTGAACGAGGCCGACGAAGTGGGCATGCTCACCGGGCTCGAACCGGCGGGCGGCGATCGTTCCGGCGAGGGCGGCGTCCTCGCGGGAGAGGACTTCCTTAGCCCTGGTCAGTGCGTTGAGGGTACGGCTGTCCTTGGACATTCCCTCGTCGTTCAGGACGGCGCCGGTCGAGTTGAAGACGCGGAAAGCGGTGTCGACGATGCGGTTGTAGGAGTCGGCGGACTTGACTCGCGTCTCGTTCCGGGCGTCGATGATGGCACGGCTGTCGTCCAGGGTGTCCAGGGCCCCGAACATCTCATTGATGCGCTGTTCGAGACTGTCGCTCGCCGCCCAGGAGACGTCTCTTCCGGAGGCCGTGGAGCGGACTGTTTTCACGGCCTTGTCCGTCTCGGCTCGCCGTGTCGCGAGCGCCTGCCCCTGCTGCTGACCGGGGGAGGCGACGTAGACGACCGAGGCCCGGCGTTCGTTCTGCATGGCCGTCACCAGTGCGACGGTTGGCCGGCTGATCTTCTCGTCCAGGGTGTTGGCCCAGAGGAGGCCCAGACCATCACGGAGCGTCACCCACGCGGCGAACGCCCAGAGCGCAGTCAGCGACAACAGCAACGCAGTGATCTTGGTCCGCAGACGTGAATTGCGGAAACGCATTGACGGCCCGTCCCAACGATGTGAGCAAACCCCGCGACCCCAGCGACATGATCAAGGGCGGCAGGTCTAGGTTGTCCGAGTGTGTGATGGGGCGGGATGGACGCCCTCCTCACACACCGCAGCACCTTAGCAACGTGCTGGAGCCCTAAGACGTCAAATTTCACTATTTAAGCAGGACGGCGCCAAGATCACTGTGGCGAGCTTCACGTCCAGGCCCGCGCACGGATCTCGGGTCGTTCAGCGTCGCCTGGACCGCGCCAGGTGCAAAGCGCTCAGGACCGTGGAGCGGACGATCGCCTTGGGCAGGTAGAGGTCTTTGTCATGCCAGAGCGCCGGCCCGTCCGTCCAGTCCGGTGCGCGCAGCAGCCAGTCGCGTCCCTGTGCGATCGCCTGGACGTGGGATGGATGGCGGACGGCTCCCGTCTCGCTCGCATCGGCGGCTGTCAGAACGAGCATGGCCTCCGCGGTCTCCTCGGCAGTACCGACCCAGCGGCCCCACGAGCCGTCCCCCCGCTGGGTGTCCATCACCCAGCGTTCCGCCCGCCGCACGTGGTCGCGGGCGGCGACACCGGCGAAGCGCCGCAGTGCCTGGACGGCGCAGGACGTTGCGTAGTAGGGGGAGGCATGCCACCGATCGGTCCAGCTTCCGTCCGGGTGTTGCTGCGCCCGCAGCCAGTTCGATGCTTTCGCCATGGCCGGCGCGTACCGGTGGCAGGCGCCGGGATGGCGCTGAACGAACTCGCCGAGCGCGTCGAGAACGTGTGCGTTGGTCGTGACGGAGGCTCCCTGTTCCCCTTGCCATGTGCAGAAGCGGTCGTCCAGCTCGAAAGCGAGAAGGCAGTCGGGGTCCATCGGGGAGCCGAGGAGGGTGAGCGCGTGCAGGGCCACGGACGTGGTGTCCGCGTCCGCGGGCAGCCCTTCGCCCGCAGGGGTGCCCGCCGGGCCGATCTCCGCGGCCAGCGAAGTGGCGAGTGCGGATGGCACGCGGACGGGCACGCCCGCCCGGATCAGCCCGGTCAGCACCCACGACCGTTCGAACACGGTGATGGGGAACCCGCAGGGCACCGGCCCGCCGTGCTGTTCCGCCACGGTTTCGAGGAAGCGGCGAGCGGGGTCGCCGGGAGGCGGCGGCAGGGGCCCCAGCCACGCGGCCGTGGCGGCCGGTGACGCGCCGACGCCGCCGGTGCGGGAGCCGGGCCGGGTCGAGCCGGTTCGATGCGCCGCGGGGCCGGCGATCTCTAGTGCGTGGAGGAGCTTCTCGGGCACGTCACGCCCCTCGCTCAGCCGGGCCCGGAGTGGTTCGAGGGCCGATTCGTCCCACCCTCCGGGGACGCGGAGCCGGAAACCAGCTGGCCGTAGCTCCGGCGGGCCCGGCGAGGTGCCGTCCGGCCCCGCCAGGTGGTCGTTGATCAGGCAGGTGAGATGGGCTGAGATGAGCTCCACCGCAGGCATGTCGGGGATCGACCGGCTGGAAACGCCCTCCAGCAGGGTGGTCAGGGCTTGGAGTCCGTGGTCGGCCGCCTTCCTCAGGATGTGATCATCGATGTCGGAATTGCGGTTGCGGAGCTCAGACAGGATCCCTTCGGTGGCGCTCAACGTGGGAACGAGTGAATAGCCCCCCAGCGCGCCCCACGCACCGTCACTGCGCTGGGACGCCAAGAGGAACCGCAACCGTTCCCGGTGTCCTGCCAGCCAGGGGGCGAGCGTCACAAGACGTCCCGTCTCGTACACCGACGGGGACACCTGACCCCAGGGGTTCTCGTGGAGACCGCGGATCAGTTCGCGTGCGCCGGCCGCCAGGTCGAGTGCCGGGGGAACGCTCGGTGCATCCCCTGCGTCCTCGTGCTGCACGCTCATAGCTCGCCCCAGTAGTCGGTCCGCCCGTAGAACCCGGTGCTGAATCCGATCTGGCGCTCCAGGTATGTCGCTTCTTTCGGACACTTCGCCCGGAGCGGCGCCAGTTCGGCGAGGCACTCTGCGACGAGCAAGTCGATGTGCTCGGTGACCTCGGCCTTGTCCACCCCGAGTACGAGAGGGTTGAGGTCCCCCCACGCGATGTCCCTCTGGACGGTTGCCAGATCGTTGAGCAACCGCAGGACGCGTTGAACCGTTCCGCTCGCTGCCCAGAGGGCGTCGATGTGCTCAAGTGCATCCGGAGTGCATGTGTGGATCCAATGGGAGACGTTGACGAAAGAGGAGCCGAAGTTGTCGGCGTTGTCGATGTACTCGCCGAACGTCGGCTTCCGCCCCTGGCGGGTGAGCGCGTCGTGCCACTCCCACTCCCGTGTCATCGCGGCGAAGTAGCGTTTGAGCTGCGTGCGCCAGCGTGGGCGCAGACCGGTGAACGCGGGACTGATGGCGAGCGTGTCGCGTATCTCGGCCAGGAACTGCGCCAGAGGGATGGCCGGGGATGGTTCGGAGCCGTCCGCGACCGCGAGGCAGGCGTCCGTGAGTGCGTCGATGTCCTCGCGTGCCTTCGCTTCGTAGTCGGCGAGCCAGTCCGCCGCGAAGACCCACAGCGACGCGCGGCAGGCGATGCTCAGCTCGGTCGCGCTCGCCCACGGGGAACCGAACGCGTTGGCGAGCGTCACTCCGCTCAGGAGCCTCGGGTCGAACGGCCCGCCCGGGAACAGGGCCGCGTGTCGCTCGGCGCACGGCTGCAGGTCGCGTTGGCAGTCCACCGCGAGGGCGCTGATCTTCCCGTGCTCGATGGCGGAGGAGAGTTCGGTGGTCGAGATGCCGTCGGGGATTCCCACGTAGGTCCCTATCCGCGGTTGATCGGGTTCAGCGAGATTCGGATGGGTTGCCGTGGTTTCAGAGTGAGTCCGATCTGCGGCCGGACTCCCACCGGTCCGTGCAGCGTCGGACGCAGGCGACTGATCATGCTGGCGACGATGAGCTGAGCCTCCACCGTGAAGAACACACTGCCCACGCACTGGTGCGGTCCGGCGCCGAACGCCAGGTAGGCGAAGCGGTGCCGGGACCGTCCGGGCGCGAAGCGCTCGGGGTCGAACCTCAGCGGGTCAGGCCATACATCGGGGACGCGGTGGGTGAGATAGGGGCTGACGGCGACCGTGGCTCCCCGGCGCATCCGGACACCGTCGATCACGTCGTCCTCGGCAACGATCCGGGGGGTGATCCAGCCGACGGAGTAGATGCGCAGCAACTCCTGCAGGACCATCTTCGTGTAGCTCAGTTTCGGCAGATGCGCCCGGGTCGGCTGGGCGCCGCCGAGTACGTCCCGGATCTCCGCGCTGAGCCTCTGCATCACCTCGGGGTGGGCGGCGAGCACCACCCAGAGCCAGCTCAGCGCGGTCACCGTGGTCTCTGTGCCGGCGACGAAGATAGAGACGATCCCGTCCCGCACGCCCTGGTCGTCCAGCGCGGCGCCATCCTCGTCACGCGCTTGCAGCAGGAGGGACACGATGTCGTGGCCGGCGTCGTCCCGCTCGTGCGCCCCTTCTCGGCGGGCCTTCTCGATTACGGGGAAGATGATGTCGTCGACCTTCTGCACCGCGCGATGGAAGGCGTGGTCCCCCGGTAGGGGAACAGCGTGCGGAACGAAGGGAAGAAGCATCCGGGACCGGAACGAGGAGGTGGTGGCTATGGTGATCGCCTCGCCGAGGCGGTCGGCGTCGGCGAGCGACAGCCGGTCGCCTATGAAGATCCGCAGAATGGCCCGGTAGACGATGCGGGTCAGCTCGTCGCTGCAGTCGACGGGCTCCCCGGCGTCGGCCCTGCGGCCGAGGTCGTCGACGTTCGCCGCGATCGTGGCAGCCATCTCGTCGGTGTAGGTCTCGATCTTCTTGCCGGTGAGCAGGGTTTGGAAGGTCCGGCGTTTCAGGGGCCATACGGGGTCCGCGCCGGACGGTTCGCCGACGAGCCTGCTGAGGGGCTTCCACATCAGCCCCTCGCGCCGGTAGTTCGCTGCGTTGTCGCGGAGGATGTGCTGCACGTGCTCGGGGCGGGTCACCAGGTACGGCCTGAAGACGCCAAGGTTCACCCGGGTGATCGCGCCGTTCGACTCGCGCCCCATCTCCTCGATCGCCGTGAGCGGATCTCTGAGCAGTCTCGGCAGGTTATGGCGGAAGGGAGCACTTCTGGCTTCTCTGGCATCGCTGACTCCGACAGACATGCTCGACCGATCCCTCTGAACGTATGCGGGTGGTTCGGTTGTGTGACGGTGTGCGGGTTCCGAGGCGACGCCGGAAACGTCCGCCTATCTACGACTTTCGGCGCTATGGGGGAAATGTTCGGTTCTAGGGGAGTATCACATGATCATTTAACGAAAACAAGCGTCCTATTGGTAGGAATTGTGTCCATCTGTGTGTGACATGCTTCACTTTGCAAGTGATATGACAGTGAGCCAGGGGGAATGTTGGCTAGTGATTTTCGATTAATCGAATCCGAAAGAATCGAATCTATCTTCGAATCCGATACCGATCCGCGGATACCGTCCCCGTGTCCGGAGTTCTAGTGGTCGGTCGGCAGAAGCGTCGGCCAGGAAAGCCGCCCGGCCACGTCGAACTCGCCGGACACCTTCCGGCTACCGCACAGCGCGGCGACGGTGTACGTGCCGTGCTCCACATCCCGCTTGACAGTGGCGGCACCGTCGGTGGCCGTCCGCGCGAATGCCTGGGACGTCACCTCGGCTTCCCCGCCCACACAGCCGGGAACCGAGATCTTCACCCGCTGGCCTGGCCGGACCACCTCCGGGTCCACCGCGATGACCCCGTGCTGCCCGGTCGCTTCGTCGGTCCCCGCTCCCGGCGCCAGCATCCCTGCCGCGACGAGCGCAGATCCCAACACGGTGACGTTGACCAGACGCAACGAGACTCCTCCGAACCCAGGGCTACGACGTCCGGCACTTTAACTCCCGCAACGTGTCCCCGGGCACCGGTTCCGGCGGCGAGCTAACCTGGAGGCATGTTCGGCTTTGCGAAGACCCAGATGGTCTCTCCGGAGAAGGCACTCCCCGGCAGGGACGAGCCAATGCCGGTGCCGCCGCGCCACGAGGTCCTCGACGCGCCGCTGGCCCCGCCCTTCCCGGACGGCGCCGAGATCGCCGAATTCGCCTTCGGCTGCTTCTGGGGCGCGGAGCGCGTCTTCTGGCGGACCCCCGGAGTCATCTCCACCTCGGTCGGCTACGAGGGCGGCTACACCCCGAACCCCACCTACGAAGAGGTCTGCAGCGGCCAGACCGGCCACACCGAAACCGTCCGCGTCGTCTACGACCCCACCAAGGTCACCTACGACGAACTGCTCCGCGTCTTCTGGGAAGCCCACGACCCGACCCAGGGCATGCGCCAGGGCAACGACACCGGCACCCAGTACCGCTCAGCCATCTTCTACAGGACCGACGTCCAGCAGAAGGCCGCCGAAGCCTCCCGCGACGCCTACCAGCAGGTCCTCACGAACGCCGGCCACGGCCCCATAACCACCGAGCTGACCAAGGCCACCGACTTCTACTACGCCGAGCACTACCACCAGCAGTACCTCTCGGACAACAAGAACCCCAACGGCTACTGCGGCATCACCGGCACCGGCCTCTCCTGCCCCGTGGGCGTGGCCCCCGCCGAGTGACCCGGACGGCGGACGACGAGGTTTCGATCCTCTGGGCAGAGCACTCCGGACGGACGTTCCCGAGTGCTCTGCGCTGGCTGGATGCACCCAGCGGTGAATCAGTGGCGACTCTCGACGCCTACATAACGGGATGCATCTCCGTCTACCTGGAGGCCGGGGCTCTCGACGTCGCGCGTCGGTCAGCTCTGGGCGGCTGGCTCAATGATCTCCGGGGCGTCAGGTCACACCTCCATGGCGAGGATGCCGGGTATGTGACCCGGTTGCTTCGTATGGCGGAACTGATCGTCGGCGGTACGCGGTAGCGGCCGCGGCCACGCCGCGCGAACCGGCGCCGAGCGCGGCCACCCGCAGTTCGAGCGGGTCCGGGTCGGCCCGCCTTGATGAGCGGTCCGGTCGGTCCGCGTCCATGGGCAGACCCAGTAGTGGTGGCTCCAGTTCGGCAACGCGGTCGTCGCGCGATCACCCCAACCGGGCGCACCGCCGCCGACGCTCACCACCGGCAGTCCCTCGCCAGAACCCGGGAGGCTACTGGGTTATAGGCGGAACGGGGCTCCAGGAGGCTGATGGTCAAGGGCGTCAGCGGCGGTAAGGGTCGATCAGGGATGTGGGGGTCCTCGCCGCTGTGAGGGCCGGCTCGGGGAAGCGGGGCCCCGCACTGTACGAGCGGGCCCGAGTGCGGCCAACGGACTCGAGGATGCCGGAGCTTGTCAGTTCACGTAGGTCGCGCTGTGCTTGCTGAACGCTCAGTGCTTCCGCGTGTTCGTAGCGCAGGCGCCGGACGCGTCCGGTCATCGCGACCTCGTGTAGAGCGGCGACCAGGCGCTCGTCCAGACCCTCCGCTGCCGCGAAGCCTGTGAGGAGTTCTAGGACCTTGCTGGTTCTGGACAGCCTGTTCCTGACAGTCTGTGCCTGCTGGTGATATGCGGTCAGGTTGAATTTGACCCAACTAGAAACGTCCTGGTCAGGGTGATAGTGCGGACCTCGGGCATTGAGTTCGCGGTAGTACTCCCAGGTGTTCCCCGGACGTCCCAGCCATGCTTCGATCGACGAGAACTCCGGGGCGAGCACGCCTTCGCGGGCGATCAGGAGGGTCTGTAGCGACCGTGACATCCGACCGTTCCCGTCGCTCCACGGATGGATCGAGACGAGGTGGAGATGAGCCATTGCGGCGTTAACCAAGGGGTGGGCGCTGTCACCTTCGATCAGCCATCCCACCAGCTCGTCCATGAGATCTGGAACGTCTCCGGCGTCAGGGGCCGTGTAGGCGGCGATGCTCGGATCTCTGGGATCGGTGACGTACACCGGGCCTCGGCGCCACTGGCCGGCGGGCTTGGAGACCGTGTGGCGGTGTCCCTGGAGCATCCAGTGGAGCGCGTTCAGCAAACCCTTGCTGTAAGAAAAGTCTGCCGCGTCATGGAGCGTCTGGATGTAGGTCATCATGTGCTGGTAGGCGAGAGTCTCGTCGCGGTTGCTTTCTGACAACTCGACGTCGCGCTCACCCTCCATCAGGTCCACGACGTCGACCGTGGACACCCGAAACCCTTCGATGGAGTTCGAGGCCGCCACCGCGTCTGCAGTGAGGTACTTCCGAAGACCTTCCGTCCACTTCGTGGATACCTGGCGTATCTGGTGGCGCAAGTTCGCTCGCATCTGCTCGATCTCTTCCAGGACTGAGTGATCGAGGCCGTCGAGCTCGGGCGTTGGGAAGAGCATGCGGCTATGATAGGTTGACGCAATCACTACGTCAACCACGCTTGCCGATGGGTGATTCTTTCCTCTTTGAACGTGTTCAACTTGGAGCTAGGGTTGTTCACGATGCCGGTGAGGGGGAGTCGATGAAGATAGTGATACCCGGGGGGACCGGGCAGGTGGGCGGGGTTCTGGATCGTGCGCTTACCGCCGCGGGGCATGAGGTCGTGGTCTTGACCAGGCGGCCGGCGGGTGAGCGGGAAGTCGGCTGGGACGGTGAGACCCTGGGGCCTTGGGTCGAGGCGGTCGATGGCAGCGACGTCGTGATCAACCTGGCGGGACGCAGTGTCAATTGCCGTTATACGCCGGCGAATCTGCAGGCCATGATGGATTCGCGGGTGCGTTCAGCCCGGGTGGTGGGGGAGGCGATCGCAGGTGCTGCGCGGCCTCCTCGGGTCTGGCTGCAGATGAGCACCGCCACCATCTACGCCCACCGCTTCGACGTCCCCAACGATGAGGCGACCGGGGTGGTCGGCGGCGCTGAAGCCGGCGTGCCGGGCTACTGGGCCTACAGCGTGGAGATCGCCAAGGCTTGGGAGCGGGCGCAGGAGCGGGCCGAGACGCCGTCCACCCGCAAGGTCGCTCTGCGTACCGCCATGGTGATGAGCCCCGATCGCGGTGGTGTCTTCGACGTGCTGCTCCGGCTGGCGCGGCTGGGGCTCGGCGGGCCGGTCGCGGGCGGCGCGCAGTATGTGTCCTGGGTCCACGACGGCGACTTCGTCCGGGCGGTCGAGTTCCTGGTCGGCCGGGACGACCTGGACGGCGCTGTGAACATCGCCGCTCCCGGCCCGCTGCCACAGCGCGCGTTCATGCGCGCACTCCGCACCGCCTGGGGTGTTCCGGTCGGCCTGCCCGCGACGAAGTGGATGGCCGAACTCGGAGCGCTCGCGATGCGCTCGGACACCGAACTCCTGCTGAAAAGCCGCCGCGTCGTCCCCGGCCGCCTCCTCGGCGCCGGTTTCACCTTCGACCACGCGGAGTGGCCCGAGGCGGCCGCCGACCTCGTCCAGCGCGTACGCGGGTGAAACCTAGGAGCATGGGCGCATGGAGTTGAGTGCGGGGTTGCGGGCGGAGATGTCCGTTGTGGTGGAGGACTCGGACACGGCCGTCCGCGTTGGGAGCGGGGACGTCCCGGTTCTGGCTACGCCGCGGTTGCTCGCGCTGGCCGAGGGGGTGACGGTCCAGGCGATCGAGGGGCTGGACGCGTCGCGGACCTCGGTGGGGACGCGGGTCGAGTTGAGGCATCTCGCGGCCAGCCCTGTCGGCATGCGGGTGACGGTCGCGGCCGAACTCGTGGAGGTCGACGGGGCCCGGCTCGTGTTCGACATCACCGCCACCGACGCGCTGGGCGCGGTGGTGGGCAGTGGCCGTGTCGAGCGGGTCGTCGTGGATCGGGAGAGGTTCCTCGCGCGGCTTCCCCGCGCGAACCGGGATCAGTAGGGCAGGAGGCGGCCGGACGGGGTCCGTAGGTCGGGTGGGCTCGGTTGACGTGGGGGTTTGGGACGCTTGATGAGCTGCTGCCGTGCCATGGTGATCATCTCCCCCCATCGGGCCGGGCTTAACCCGTCGATCGAGCCGATGTCGTGCCCTACCACCTACGACGCACCCGCGCCGCGTGAGGTTCGCTGAGCTTATGCGACGTACAGTGCCGGATCGACCGATTTTTGAAAAGAGGCCGTCGCCATACGTGGCATGGCTGTTACCTGCCGCGACGGTGTCTGTGGCCGGGATTACGGGTCAGGAGACGATGTCGCGGCCGCGGAAGCTGCGGAAGGCTACGGCGAGAAGGACGACGGCGTAGGCGATGGAGATGGCCGAACCCTTGGCCATGCCCGTCCACTGGATCTCGGGCTGGAGGGCGTCCATCCAGGAGTACATCCAGTGCGTCGGCAGGAATTCGCGCCATGAGCCGAGGGCGATGACCGCGTCCAGGATGTTGCTGACGATGACCAGCCCGACCGCGCCGCCGACGGCGCCGAGCGGGGAGTCGGTGGTGACGGAGAGCAGGAAGGCCAGGGCGGCGACGACGAGCTGGGAGACGAGGGCGTAGCCGATGATGATCGCCATCCGGCCGAGCGCGGTGCTCACCGGGACGGTTCCGCCGGTCGGGAGTTCGACGTCGTCCCAGCCGAACCCGGCGGTGCCCGCGATCAGCGACATCAGCGGCAGGCTGACGACCGCCAGGACCGCGTAGGAGAGCGCGACGATCAGTTTCTGGCGCAGGAGGCGGGCCCGGGGCACCGGTGCGGCCAGCAGGTAGCGCAGCGACGACCAGCCCGCCTCGCTCGCGACGGTGTCGCCGCAGAACAGGGCGACGGCGACGACCAGCAGGAAGCCCGTCGAGATGAACAGGGCGAACAGGGCGAAGTTGAGGGCGCCGGCCGTGGCGACGTCGACCAGGCCGGGGGCGCCGTCCGGGCGGTCACCGCTGTCGATCTTGAAGGCGGCGACCAGCACCCACGGGAGGACGAGCAGGATCCCGAACGTGACCAGGGTGCGGCGCCGCCGGAACTGGCGGACGGCCTCCACCCGCAGCGGAAGGGTCCGCCGGACGTCGTAGGCGGTCATGAACCCTCTCCGATGATCTCCAGGAACGCGTCCTCCAGGCGGCGGGAGGAGCCGACGATCTCGGCGACCGGGCCCGCGGCGACGCGGCGGCCCCCTGCCATGACGACCGCGTGGGTGCAGGTCTGCTCGACCTCGGCGAGGAGGTGGCTGGAGACGATGACCGTCCGCCCGGCCTCGGCGTACCGGACCAGCACCTCGCGCATCTCGCGGATCTGCGGCGGGTCGAGGCCGTTGGTCGGCTCGTCCAGGACGAGCAGGTCGGGGAGCCCGAGCATGGCCTGGGCGATCGCGAGGCGCTGCCGCATCCCTTGGGAGTACGTGCGGACGGCGCGGTCCAGGGCGGAGCCCAGGTCGGCTATCTGCAGCGCCTCGTCCAGGTGGGCTTCGTCCAGGGGACGGCCGGTGGCGCGCCAGTACAGATCCAGGTTGTCGCGGCCGGAGAGATGGGGGAGGAATCCAGGTCCTTCGACGAAGGAACCGAGCCGGGACAGGACGGGTGCTCCGGGATGGACGCGGTGACCGAAGATGCGGATCTCGCCGGAGTCGGGGTGGATCAGCCCCATGAGCATCCGCAGGACCGTCGTCTTCCCGGCACCGTTCGGCCCGAGCAGCCCTAGTACCTGTCCCTTCTCCACCCGGAACGAAAGGTCGGCGACGGCGAGATGGCCGTTCTTGTACGCCTTCGTCAGTCCCGTTATCTCCAAGGGGACATCGCTGTCCGTCTCGGGACCCCGGCGTCGGCGGCCGGACATGACGATGAGGAGGGCGAGGGCGAGAGCAGCCGCCGGCAGGCCCCAGATCCACGCCGGCACGGGCGCCGAAGCGGCCGTCAGGGAGGGGACAGAAGGAACACTCAGCGACGACACCGGCCGCACCTTGAAAGACGTCGGCTTCGCAGGGGTGGCGAAGCCCATGTCGGTGGTCGCGATGGCGAGGCGGATGCGGTGGCCGCGGTCGAAGCGGTGGTCCATCGCCGGGAGGGTCACGGTGGCCTCGCCGTCGCCGGATACTCGGAACGGTGCGGCCAGGCGTTGCGCGAGCGTCGCCGAACCGTCCGGAGCGACGTCGTACAGCTTCGCGAACAGCGGGCCGTCCCCGTCGGCCTTGAGCCGGACGGTGGCGGCGCCCGTCAGCTGGACGGGGCGGGCCAGCGGACGGGTGTCGAACGTGGCGGACTGCCCCGGCATCTCGGCCGGCAGCCCGCCCCCGCCCGGATTGAGGGAGTCGAGCGAGCCCAGGGCGCCCAGTCCGGGCAGCGCGGAGATCGATGCGGGGGATCCGCCGGCGGGCTGGTGGATCGTCTGCTCGGCGCCGCTCAGCGGGAACTCCGCCGGGTCGGCGGACAGGCCCGGGTACGAGCCGGTCGTCGCCTCCTCGACCACGACGTCCTGGGTGGACGAGTCGAGCCCGCCCGCCCGCGTCACCGTGAAGCCGTCCGGCGAGGGCGCGGTGGAACGCTTGAGCCGCGCGTCGAAGAAGTCGAGGAGCATGCCTCCGATCCGTTCGGTCTCGGGTGCGCCGCCGTCGTGGCCGCCCCGGTACCAGACCACCGACACGGGCGCGCCGTTGCGGGCTATCGCGCGGGCGTTGGCGTCGGCGTGGTCCAGCGGGAACAGCGAGTCGGTCTGCCCCTGCACTAGCAGCGTCGGCACCTTGATCCGGTCGGCGACCGACGCCGGGCTCGACCGCCGCAGCGTCTCGATCGCCGAGCCGGTGGGACGGCCCTTCTCCGCGATCTCCTGGTACATCTCGCACAGTTCCGGCAGGAAACGCCCGCACGCCGTCGGGCCGGGGCTGCCGGTGAAGAACAGGCCCGCCCACAGTTTCTTGAAGACGCCGTCCGAGGGCTCGCCGCCGGTCGCGTCGGGGAACAGCGCGTCCGCGAGGCTGTGCCACGTGATCCTCGGCGCGATGGCGTCCACGCGCCGGTCGTGGGCGGCGGTCATCAGCGCGATCGCGCCGCCGTACGACTGGCCCGTCATGCCGACGCGCGGGTCGCCGGGCGCGTCGAGCCGGACCTCCGGGCGCCGTGCCAGCCAGTCGATGAGCTGCCGGGTGTCCTTGACCTCGTAGTCGGGGGAGTTGAGCGCGATCTGCCCGGTGGAGCGGCCGAAGCCCCGCGCGGTCCACGCCAGCACCGCGTATCCGGCGCGGGCGAGTTCGCGCGCCTCGCCCGCGACGTCCCGCTTGTCGCCGCCGAAGCCGTGGCCCAGCATGATCGCCGGTGCCTTGCCGCCGCCGGCGGGCTTGTAGAACGTGGTGTCGAGGGTGACGCGCTGGTCGTCGCCGGGGCCGTCGACCACGGCGATGCGCCGGTCGATGGTCTGGACGTGGGACGCGCCGTCCGCCGTGACGCCCCACGCCGCGCACCCGGCCGCGAGCGCGATGGCGGTACCGGCCGCCGTCCAGCGGGCCGTCCGCCCTGTTCTGCCCCACCGCGCCCGGAAGGCGGCCCCCAGCCTCATGGCTGTAACCCTATGTGCGGCGGTCCCCGGGAGACTTCGCCCTTGAGACGTTCATCACCTGCGCTCGCCGCCGTATGTACCAGGCGCCCGCCCGGCGGTCACGTGGTGGGGGGTGGCGCGAGGGCGGCGGTGAACATGGCCGTCAGGCGGTCGGTGAGCTCGTCCGGGTCGGCGGCGCGCAGGTCGTTGAGGCCGAGGAGGCGCCGGACGGGCCCGCCGCCCATGATGATCGTGGACGCGAGCATCGCGCGGGCGCGGGCGTCCGGGCCGTCGAGCTGCGCGACGATCGGCTCGACGATCACTTCCTCCAGGTAGTGGAGCAGGATCCTCTTGACCTCGGGCTGGCCGGCCGACCGGTCGAGCATCCGCGACGTGGTGGAGACGTGGCTCTGGTCGAGCTGCCGGACGAAGTGCTCGGCGAGTCGCCGGGGCAGGCCTTCGGGGTCGCCCGCGATGATCTCGCGCAGCACCGACTCGCCGGCGAGGACCTCCCCGAACAGCGCCGCCTTGGACCCGAAGTACCGGTTCACCAGGGCCATGTTCGCCTCGGCCCGCGCGGCGATCATCCGGACGGTGACGCCGTCGTAGCCGTGCTCGCCGAACAGGTCGCGGGCCGCCTCCAGGA
>NZ_SMKK01000409.1 GCF_004348425.1 Actinomadura sp. 7K507 | reverse complement strand
GGCGATGCCGTGGCTCTCGAAGCGGGTGCGGACGGCAGTGGTCGCACGGCGATGCAGGATCGAGTCCATCCGGACGGGGTCGATGGTGTCGCCGTGGGCGGCGTAGGCGATCAGGTGGAAGTCGCGGTCCTCCAGGGTGGCGGGGGCGTGGAGGAGGTCGGCCGCGTGTTCCGCTATCTCCTGGAGGGTCATCGGCGTCCTTCGTACGTTTGTATGAAAAATCTGGTGCTTGGGTGTGGCATTTGACTGTATGGGGTTTGAGTGGGGTGCTTCTAGCGTGCTTGGTGTTCTTCGGCGTTGGAGGGTCCGGTGCTCAGTCCTGTTCTGCTGGCGGCCGCGAGGAGCCGGCGGGTTCGTGGTCTGGTGACATCCGTGCCTCTGACCCGGGGTGTCGTCGACCGGTTCGTCGCCGGTGACGATCTGGACGCGGTGGTGGGTGTCGTCCGGGAGTTGGGGGCCGGGGGACTGGCGGTCACCCTTGATCATCTGGGAGAGGACGCCCGGGATCGGGGGCAGGCGCAGGCCACCAGGGATGCCTATCTGCGGATGTTCTCCGTTCTGGGGGAGTGGGGGCTCGCGGGTGGCGCGGACGCCTCGGTGAAGCTGTCCGCTCTTGGGCGGGTGGATGATCTCGCTCTTGATCACGCTCGGGAGATCTGTGCCGCGGCGGGGCGGGCCGGCATGACGGTCACGCTCGACATGGAGGACCACACGACGGTCGACTCCACGCTGGAGATCTTCGGGCTGCTACGCGCCGACTTCCCGTGGGTGGGGGTCGCGATCCAGGCGATGCTGCGGCGTAGTGAAGGTGATCTCCGGGAGCTGGCGGGGGCGCGGGTCCGGCTGGTCAAGGGTGCCTACGCCGAGCCGGCTTCAGTGGCCTTCCAGCGGAGGGCCGAGGTCGACCGTGCCTACGTGCGGGGGCTGCGGACGCTGATGCGCGGTGACGGGTATCCGATGGTCGGGAGCCATGACCCGCGGATCGTCGAGATCGCGTCGGCGCTGGCCGCCGGGCGGCCGCCTGGTTCATACGAGTTCCAGATGCTCTACGGGGTTCGCGCTGGTGAGCAGCGGCGGCTCGCGCAATCCCATCGGATGCGCGTCTATGTCCCGTATGGAGCTGATTGGTACGGCTACTTCATGCGGCGCCTGGCCGAGCGTCCCGCCAACCTCGTCTTCTTTCTCCGTTCGCTTCGGGAGGGATCCTTTTCATGGACGCCGTGACCAACGTTCCTACGCCGGTGAACGAGCCGGTGCGCGGGTACGCGCCGGGCAGCGCCGAGCGGGCCCGGGTGGAGGCCCGGCTCGCCGAGCTGACCGCCGAGACGCCGGTGGACCTGCCCATGACGATCGGGGGACGGCGGCGGCTCGGCGGCGGGACGAAGGTCGCGGTCGTGCAGCCGCACCGGCACGCGTCCGTCCTCGGGACGTTCGGGACCGCGACCGGGGACGACGCGCGCGACGCCGTCACGGCCGCCCTGGAGGCAGCCCCGGCGTGGCGGGCGCTTGCGTTCGACGACCGGGCAGCGATCTTCCTGCGGGCCGCCGACCTGCTGTCCGGGCCGTGGCGGGAGACGCTGCTGGCCGCGACGATGCTCGGGCAGTCCAAGACCGTCCAGCAGGCGGAGATCGACAGCCCGTGCGAGCTGGTCGACTTCTGGCGGTTCAACGTGCACTACGCGCGGCGGATCCTCGCCGAGCAGCCGATCAGCGGCGACGGTGTGTGGAACCGGTCCGACCACCGGCCGCTGGAGGGTTTCGTCTACGCGGTCACGCCGTTCAACTTCACCGCGATCGCCGCGAACCTGCCGACCGCGCCCGCCTTGATGGGCAACGTGGTGGTGTGGAAGCCGTCCCCGGCGCAGACGTACTCGGCCGTCCTGCTCATGCGGCTGCTGGAGGAGGCTGGGCTGCCGCCCGGTGTCATCAACCTGGTGACGGGGGATGGGCTGGCGGTGTCCGATGCGGTGTTCGCCCATCCTGAGCTTGCGGGGGTTCACTTCACCGGGTCGACCGCGACGTTCCGGAAACTGTGGAAGGCGGTAGGGAACAACATCGAGACGTTCCGCGGGTATCCGCGGGTCGTGGGGGAGACGGGCGGCAAGGACTTCGTCGTCGCCCATCCTTCGGCTGACCCGGGTGTGCTGAAGACCGCGCTGGTGCGGGGGGCGTTCGAGTACCAGGGGCAGAAGTGCTCCGCCGCGTCGCGGGCGTACATCCCGCGGTCGATCTGGGACGGCGGGTTCCGGGAGGCGCTGGCCGCCGAGGTCGACGGGCTCGGTGTGGGCGACGTTGCCGATCTGTCCCACTTCATGGGCGCCGTGATCGACGAGCGGGCCTTCGCCAAGAACAAGGCGGCCATCGACCGGGCCCACGCCGACCCGGACGTGGAGGTGGTGGCCGGCGGGACCTATGACGACTCGGTCGGGTACTTCGTCCGGCCGACCGTACTGGTTTCGGGTGAGCCCACCAACGAGATCTTCCGGGACGAGTACTTCGGCCCCATCCTGGGCGTTCACGTGTACGAGGACCAGCGGTACGAGGAGATGCTCGCCCAGATGGAATCCGTGTCGGCGTACGCGCTCACCGGCGCCGTGATCGCCGATGACCGGGCCGCGGCCGCGCGCACCGCCGAAGTGCTCCGGTACGCGGCCGGCAACTTCTACATCAACGACAAGCCCACCGGCGCGGTCGTCGGGCAGCAGCCGTTCGGCGGCGCGCGGGCGTCCGGTACCAACGACAAGGCCGGATCCGTGTTCAACCTGCTGCGCTGGACGTCGCCGCGGTCCATCAAGGAGACGTTCGTCCCGGCGACCGACTACCGGTACCCGCACATGGGTTACCCGCACTTGCCTTAAAGGCCCGTGACCGGGAGCGATACCCAGCCGCGGGTGAAGGGGGACGCGATCCGCTCGGCGTTCTCTGTGTCGACGCCGATGGTCGGATGGGCCCGGAGGAGTTCCTCGAAGGCGACGCGGGCCTGGAGCTTGGCCAGGTGGGAGCCGATGCAGAAGTGCACGCCGCTGGAGAAGCCCAGGTGGCGGGGGATGTCACGGGTGATGTCCAGGTCGGCGGCGGACGGGCCGAACTCTCGCTCGTCGCGGTTCGCCGACCCGTACAGCATCATCACCTTCTCGCCCGCCGGGATCTCCGTCCCGTGGAGGGTGACGGGCCGTGTCGTCGTGCGGCCCAGCGCCTGGACCGAGCCCTCCAGGCGCAGGAACTCCATCAGCGCGTTCGGGATCAGGGACGGGTCGGCGGCGAGACGCTCCCGCTGCGCGTGGTCGCCGTCCAGCAGCGCCACCCCGTGCGAGATCAGATTGCCGGTCGTGTCGTTGCCGCCCGCGACCATCACGAAGCAGAACCCGAGGACGTCCCAGTCGGTGAGGCGCTCCCCGTCCGCCTCGGCCGCGGTCAGGGCGCTGATCAGGTCGTCGGACGGGTCGGCGCGGCGTGCGGCGATCACATCGGTGAAGTAGGCGAACATCTCGGCCACCGCCTCGGCCGCGCCGCCCCTCATCGCCTTCAGGTCGAAGCCGTCGTCCTGCAAGGTCGTCAGCGCGCTCACCCACGGGTCGAACCGCGCCCGGTCGGACTCGGGGACACCGAGGAGGTGCGCTAGGGCGAAGGTGGGGAGGGGGGAGGAGAAGTCGCTGTGCAGGTCGGGGGTCTCGCCATCGGCCTGGCGGCGTTCCAGCAGGGCTATGCGGGAACGCACGAATTCGCGTAGCCGGTCTTCCAGGGCCGCGGTCCGGCGTGGGGTGAAGCCGTGGCTGATCAGGCGCCGCAGGACGGTGTGGCGTGGTGGGTCGAGCATCACGATCGTGGGGGCCAGGCCCAGTGTGCCTATCTCGTCCGGGTAGAACGTCAGGCCTTGGGCGGACGAGAACGTCTCTGCGTCCCGTGTCGCTTGCCAGATGTCCTCGAAGCGGGACAGGGCCCAGAACGACGGGGTTTCGTGCTGGTGGACCGGGGCCTCGTCGCGGAGGCGGCGGTAGGCGGGATAGGGGTCGGCCTGGAAACCGGGATCGAACGGGTCGTAGACGTCCGTCATGGCGCCGGGCCTCCCGAGGTATAACGACCGCCGTTATTAACGCCCCCTGTTAGTATCATCGGTGTGCCGAAAGACGCAAGCGCCACCAGGGAACGCCTCCAGCGCGCCGGAGCCCGCCTCTTCGCCGCCCACGGCATCGACGCCGCCCGCACCCGCGACATCGTCGCCCTCGCCGGACAAGGCAACGACTCCGCCATCACCTACCACTTCGGCTCCCGGACCGGCCTCCTCGAAGCGATACTC
>NZ_SMKK01000408.1 GCF_004348425.1 Actinomadura sp. 7K507 | reverse complement strand
ATAAGAGACAGGGGTGATGCGCAGCGCCGCCTCGGCCATCACGTCCCGGTTCATCTTGCTCGTGCCGTGGACGCGCTCGACGAAGGTGATCGGCACCTCCACGACCCGGAGCCCCTGCCGCAGCGCCCGCAGCGCCAGGTCGATCTGGAAGCAGTAGCCGCGCGAGTCGACGCCCTCCAGCCCGATCTTGTCCAGCGTCGCGGCGCGGAACGCGCGGTAGCCGCCGGTGGCGTCGTGCAGCGGGATGCCGAGCATCACCCGCGCGTAGGTGTTGGCGCCGCGCGACAGCGCCTCGCGCCGCTTGGGCCAGTTGCGCACCTTGCCGCCCGGGACCCAGCGGGCCCCGATGACCAGGTCGGCGTCCTCCAGGGCCGACAGCAGCCGCGGCAGCTCCTCGGGCTGGTGGGAGCCGTCGGCGTCCATCTCGACCATGACGTCGTAGCCGTGCTCGGCGGCCCACCGGAACCCGGCGATGTAGGCGGGCCCGAGCCCGTCCTTGCCCTCGCGGTGCAGGACCCGGATCTGCTCGTCCTCGCCGGCCATGGCGTCGGCGACCTCGCCGGTGCCGTCGGGGCTGGCGTCGTCGACCACCAGGACGTCCGCCGAAGGGACGGCCTCGCGTACCCGCCCGGTGATGCTCTCGATGTTGTCCCGCTCGTTGTAGGTCGGGATGATCACGAGCACCCGGCCCAGGTCGGCTGGGATCTCCATCGGTGTCAATTCCCCTCGTTCTTCCTGGCCGACGTCCATGCCGCCGCGCAGATCGCGCCGAGCCCGAGCGCGGCCAGCAGCCACTCGGGCGCGGCGCCCAGCCGGTCCGACAGCGTCGTCGACGTCCGTGCCGGGACGGTCTCGACCTGGATGTCGGGGACGAACTCGCGGGACTTGTCGATCACCCGTCCGTCCGGGGCGACGATCGCGCTGATCCCGCTGGTGGCGGCAACCAAGATCGTACGGCCATGCTCGACGGCCCGCAGCCGCGACATGGCGATCTGCTGCGGGGGCAGGCTCGTCCTGCCGTAGGTGGCGTTGTTGGTCTGCACGACCAGGAGGTTCCCGGGCGCCACGTCGCGGACCTCCTTGTCGTAGGCGACCTCGAAGCAGATGACGTCGCCGATGGTGACCGGCCCGAGCTGCATCACGCCGGAACGGGTGCCCTTGGCGAAGTCGCGCGGGATCCGCTCGAACCGCGTGATCAGCTTGGTGAGGATGTCGCGGAACGGCAGGTACTCCCCGAACGGGACGGGATGCCGCTTGACGTAGTAGTCGCCCGGCCCGGACCGCGGGTCCCAGACGATGCCGCGGTTCTCGATCTTCTCGCCGTCGGGGGTGTCGGCGAGGGCGCCGACCAGGACGGGGACGCCGACCGCCTTCACCGCGCGGTCGATGGTGAGGTAGGCGTCGGGTTCGCTGTAGGGGTCCAGGTCGCTGGCGTTCTCCGGCCACACGACCAGCTCGGGCTGGGGGACCTCCCCGGCGCGCACCTTCGCGGCCAGTTCGTGGGTGGCCTCGGCGTGGTTGTCCAGGACGGCCTTGCGCTGGCCCTGCCAGTCCAGGCCGACGCGCGGCACGTCGCCCTGGACGACCGCGACGGTGACGGGCTTGCCGGACGTGGGCGTCGGGATCAGCGTCCCGCCGCCGGCGACCGCCGCGATCGCGGCCAGTGCGGCCGCCGCGGGCACCAGCGGACGCCACCCCACGCGCGTCCGGGGCGTCTCCCGCTCCCCGCCCGAACCGGAGCCGGAATCGGAGTCCTCCGCGGCCTCTTCGGCGGGCTCCCCGGCGCGGTCCCCGGCCGGGCGCGCGGCACGGGCGCGATAGGCGGCCAGGGCGGCGTAGGCGAGCAGCCCGCCGATCAGGGCGGTCAGGAACGTGACCAGGGGGGCGCCGCCGAGGGAGGCGTAGGGCGTCAGCGGCGTGGCGGTCTGGCTGAAGGCGAGCCGCGCCCACGGGAACCCGCCGAACGGGACCCGGCCGCGGATCAGCTCCTCGCCGACCCACAGCGCGGCCGTCCACACCGGCCAGCCGGGCAGCCGGGTGACCAGCGCGACCCCGGCGCCCAGCGGCAGGAAGTACAGGGCCTGGACGAGGGCGAGGACGAGCCACGCGTCCGGGCCGATCTTGACGATGCCTTCCAGCACGGGAATGAAGAACGCGGCACCGCCGAGGAAGCCGAGCCAGGCGCCGGTACGGGCGGTCAGGCCGCGCAGCGCGACGGCGAAGAGCGCGACGCCGACCGGGGCGAGGAACGTGAGGTCGGCGGGCGGGAAGGCGAGCCACATCGTCAGCCCGGCGGCCACCACCAGCAGCGTGCGGGGCCAGCCGGCGCGGCCGCCGCGCCGCAGGCCGCCGCCCAGGCGGGCCGCCCGGCCCGGCCGTCGCGCGGCATCCGGTTCGCCGCCCGTTCCCGCGCCGGTGCTGCCCGCCGGCGACCGTTCCGGGAGGGTCTCCTGGGCCACGTCCCCACCTCGTTCCCTCGTTCCTCCCGGGAACGCTACCGGGCCGGGGGCGTGACGGCGACCACGGCCCGGTGCGCGCGAGGCGGAGCCCCGGGGGCGGCCCGTCGCGGAAAGCCCGCGAGCCGGAGGGTCTGGAAGGAGGTCCGCGCACACGGAAGAGGGCCCGCGACATCCGTCGGGCCGGAGTCGTCCCACAGGCGGTGAGAACGAGGCTCCGTTTTCTACTGGATGTCCGGGCCCTTCCCGGGTCCAACCCCCCGCGCGATCGGGCGGCTCCGCCCGGGCACGGCTCCGGATCACCGCGCTGGCTCTGGCGGGCACGACGTCGACCACTCGCGTGATCCCCGTCCCCGTCGTGGCGCGGTGCCCGGCGGCGCCTCGGGCGGCCGATCGGTGAGTCCCGTGCTGGACTGCTGCAAAACTACCGGCTTCAGCCACCTTGTCAACCGCCGCATGTTCTGCGGCGACTCCATGTTCTCCCAGTTCAGCACCATGATCGCGGGTGCCGCGTTTTCGCCGCGGAAGATCGACGATCACCGCCGCGGCGGGGTTTCAGGAGCCGGGCGGGGAGACGACGACCGTACCGCTGGCGGTGGCGGCGATGATCGGGGCGGGGAGCACCTCGGCGGCGGACTCCCCCTTGTCCGGACGTCCCCGGCACACCACGCGGGCCTCGAAGTCCATGACGCGGCTGCGGGTTCCGGCGCGGGTGAGGACGGCCGTGGTCTCCAGGACGTCGCCCGCCCGCACGGGGGCGCGGAACTGGACGTCGCTGTAGGAGGCGAAGAGTCCCTCGTCGCCGTCGGTGCGGATGCACAGCTCCGTCGCCGCGTCCCCGAACAGCCCGAGCACGTAGGCGCCGTCGACGAGGTCGCCCGCGTAGTGGGCGTGGGAGTAGGGGATGTAGCGGCGGTGGGTGACGGTCTGCCCCTCGCGCGGATCGCTCATGACTCGTCCTCCTGATCGTCCACCTGATCGTCGTCCGGCGGGCCGCCCGGCCCGTGCTCGCCCGGCCCGTGCTCGCCGGGGAGCAGGGCGTGCACGAGGTAGCTGGCGACCTCGGCGGGCGTGGTGCCCTTGCCGAAGATGCGGTCGACGCCGAGGTCGGCCTCGCCGACGGTGTCGAACCGGGGGCCGCCGGCGACCAGCAGCGGCCGTCCCATGCCGCCCGCCACGGCGGTCGGGTACTCGGCGTGGAACGCGGCGGCCATCTGCTTGGTGTTGTGCAGGTGCGCGTTGCGCTGGGTGACGACCTGGGAGACCAGGACGGCGTCGGCGTCCTCGGCCTTGGCGCGCTCGACCAGTTCGGGGACGGTGACCTGGGCGCCCATGTTCACCACCTGGATCTCGCGGTAGTACTCCAGGCCCTTCTCCCCCGCGAAGCCCTTGACGTTGAGGATCGCGTCGATGCCGACCGTGTGGGCGTCGGTGCCGATGCACGCGCCGACGACGACCAGTTTCCGGTTCAGCGCGCGGCGGATCGCCTGGTTCACCTCCTGGGAGGTCAGCAGCGGGTAGGCGCGCTCCTCCGGGACGGGGATGGAGGCGTAGTCGACCAGGTGCCCGACCTTCCCGTACACGATGAAGAAGGTGAAGTCGGGTCCCATCGGCTTGGCGTGGACGACGCTGGCCGGGTCCAGGCCCATCTTGGCGGCGAGCTGGAGCGCGGCGGCGTCGGCGCGCTTGCCGGCCGGGACCGGCAGCGTGAACGACATCTGCACCATGCCGTCGCCGGTGGTGTCGCCGTAGGGGCGGATCACCTGCCGGGTGTCGGCGGGGTCGGCGGGGGTCCGGGCGCCGGTCCCCGGGCTCTCGACCGTCATGCGGGCACCTCCTGCTCGGTCGCGCCGGTGGCGGGG
>NZ_SMKK01000407.1 GCF_004348425.1 Actinomadura sp. 7K507 | reverse complement strand
CTGCCCGCCCTGCCCGGCCTCGCCGGCCGGTTCGCCCGGGTCGTCGACTTCGATGCCGTGCGCCTCGACCAGCTCGGCGAGCCCGCCGGTGTAGCCCTGCCCGACGGCGCGCACCTTCCACCGGCCGTCCCTGCGGTAGATCTCCAGCCCGATGATCGCCTTCTCC
Source organism: Actinomadura sp. 7K507 (assembly GCF_004348425.1). Classification (GTDB taxonomy): domain Bacteria; phylum Actinomycetota; class Actinomycetes; order Streptosporangiales; family Streptosporangiaceae; genus Spirillospora. The sequence goes on along the minus strand of NZ_SMKK01000407.1, from coordinate 4,223 downwards.
GGGCCCAGTCCCGGGACGGTGAACACGGCCGCCGGGCCGTCGCCGTCCCCCGTCAGCCTGACCTGCGGCGGCGGCATCGACCCGAACGAGCCGGTGCCGGACAGGCTGGCCGCGATCAGCACCGCGTGGGCGCCCGCGGGGATCGCGTCGAGGTCGAGTTCCACCCGCTGGCGGCCGCCGCCGTCGGCCCAGCGCACGCCGGGCGCCTCGGGGGCGTTGAAGAACACCAGGTCGGCGTCGGAGCGCACCCGCAGGTCGGGGCCGACGAGCAGGGCGCTGACGTCCACGGGCACGGCGCAGGACACGGTGGCGGTCACCCGCCGCGCGGGCAGCGGGGCGTTGGCCCCGGGTGAGAGTTCGGTCATCGGCGATCAGGCGAGACCGGCGATCGTCGGCAGCATGTCCTCGAACGTGCGGCCGTGGCAGGGTTCGCCGATCGCGTTCAGCTTCCAGCCGTCGCCGTGGCGGTAGATCCGGGCCATCACCATGGCGGTGTGGGTGCCGCCGCCGGTCAGCGTGTACCGGGCCATCTCGCCGCCGTCCATCTCGTTGACCAGCCGGCAGAAGGCGTTGTCCACCTCGTTGAAGGTCTGCCCGTTGAAGGAGCTGACCGTGAACACCAGCGAGGTGACGTGCACCGGAAGCCTGCCCAGATCGACGATCACCGACTCGTCGTCGCCGTCGCCCGCCCCGGTCAGGTTGTCGCCGGTGTGCCGCACGGATCCGTCGTCGCTGGTCAGCTTGCCGAAGTAGACCACGTCGGCGATGCTGCCGTCGGCGAAGAGCACGCAGGAGGCGTCGAGGTCGATCTCCCGCTCGCGGGAGCCGAAGAAGCCCTTCTTCTTCACCGCGTCCCAGCCGAGCCCCATCCGGACCATGCTCAGCGCACCGCCGGACTTCTCCAGCGAGATCCGCTGGCCCTTCACCATCGAGACGGTCACAGCCGTCGCCTCCCCTGTCGTCCCCTATGCCGTGCCGCTCCGGAGCGCACCGGCCCTGATGGCGCCCGGCCGCTGCGAAGGGGCGGCCGGGTGCGGGAGAAAGCCTTGCAGCCGATCCGCCCTGTTGTCACCCGTTGATGCCCGACTGCGACCGCGGAAGGATCCGCGTCAGTCGCGGGGGGTGGTAAGGAGGGCGGCGAGGGCCGCCGCGAAGCGGGCGGGGTCGATGTCGGCCGGGGCACGGCCGAAGAACTCCCGGGACAGGTGGTAGCCGGTCAGGGCGGAGACGACGACCGCGAGGAGCGCGTGCGGATCCTCCTCGCCGGGCAGGGCCGGCAGGTCCCGGGTCAGATGCTCGGCCTCTTCGGCGATGCCCTCGTCCAGGAGCGCGCTGCGGATCCTGCCGGTGAGTTCGGGGAACCTGCCGTGCTCGCGGGCCAGCAGCGTGATCAGCGGTCTGATCTGGGACAGGTACTCGAGCTGCTGCAGGAGGCGGCGGGTGAGCGCCTCGCGGGGGTCGGCGGTGACGGGGCCGCGTTCGAAGGACTCCCGGTGCCGCTGAGCGCGGGCCAGCTCGCGCTCGAAGACCTCGCGGAACACGTCCTCCTTGGACTTGAAATGCCGGTAGAAGCTGCCGCTGCCCGGCGAGAGCCCGGCCAGTTCCTCGATGTCGGTGACGGTCGTGCCACCGAAGCCGCGCTGCTGGATCAGCGCCAGGGCCGCGTCGATGACGCGTTCGCGAGTGGTCGACACGGACGCAAGATACCTCTTGCAGATGCAAGAATCTTCTTGCATCGTTGGGGGCCCCGAGATGAGAGGCCTCCGTCATGCCCGTGCCACGCGCCCTCCAGGGACCGCCACGTACCGTCACGCTCCTGTCAGCCGCCCTCCTGGTGATGGCCGCCGTGCCCGCCGTCACCGCGTCCCCCGCCGAGGCGGCCGATCCGCCGGGGGCCGTCGCCGTCTCCCCCGCCGAGCGGGGCTGGGTCTTCCGGGACGGCGAAGGACGGGAGGTGACGTTGCGCGGGTTCAACGTCTCGGGGAGCACCAAGCTCTACGAGAACGACCTGCTGCCCTTCCGCAGCACCGCGGACGCCGCCAGGTCCGCGCAGTCCATGCGGGACCTGACCGGCGCCAACGCGATCCGCTTCCTCATCAGCTGGGAAGGGGTCCAGCCCGCACCCGACCGGATCGACCACGCCTATCTCGACAAGGTCACCGCGCAGGTCAAGGAATTCACCGACCGCGGATTCCGCGTCCTGCTCGACTACCACCAGGACCTGTACTCCTCGCACCTGTTCCACAAGGGCAGTTGGTACACCGGGGACGGCGCCCCGAAATGGGTGATCGATGCGGGGGACTACCCGAGGGAGTCATGCGGGATCTGCCTGCTGTGGGGGCAGAACATGATGACCAACGCCGCCGTGCGCGAGGCCGCCCAGGACTTCTGGCGCAACCGGGTCCTCGACACGAGCGCCGGGCGCATCGGCGTCCAGGACGCCTACCTCACGCAGGCCAAGGCGACCATGACCCACCTCGAACGAGAACTCCCCCGGCAGGCGTTCGACAGCATCCTCGGATTCGACCCGTTCAACGAGCCGTTCGACGGCGGCCTGGACGGCGGATCCGGCCTTGACTGGGAGAAGAACCACCTGATGCCCTTCTACCATCGCTTCCGCACCGCGATGGACGAGTCGGGCTGGGCAGGCAAACCCGCTTTCGTCGAACCGCTGGTGTTCTGGAACACCGGTTTCTTCGAGCAGGGCGGCATGTCGTCGGTCGGTCGCCTGGGCACCCGGATGGTGTTCAACAGCCACTACTACGACGGGGCACGCATCTCGCTCGACCGCTCCCCCGCGTCCGACGGAGTCTACGGCTCGGCGATGAACGAGATCCGCCAGCGCGCCACCGACCTGGGGACCGCGCCGTTCGTCTCCGAGTTCGGCAACAAGCTCGACGACGACCGCACCCCGTGGATGGTCCGCGCCATGTACCAGGCGATGGACTTCGGCGTCCCCGGCCGCAACTGGTGGACCGTGCCCTCCGACGGCGGCACCGTGCTGTCGGCGATCCAGTGGCACTGGGACATCTACAGCGGACGCCACCACGAGCTGATGAACGGCAACCCCCGCAAGGTGCAGACCGACGGGGACGCGTGGAACGACGAGGACCACTCGGTCGTGGCCGTGGACGACGCGGGCGACGTCACGCTCAGGCTGGACCAGCGCGTCCTGGACCGGCTCTACCCCGCCGCGGTGAACGGCGAGACCCTGGCCTTCGCCTTCGAGGACCTGGCCCGCTCCGGATACGGCGGCGCGGGGCGGCAGCAGCCCTGGCTCACCGTCCCGTCCTCGATGCCCAACGTGGCCGACCTGGTCCGGAACCGCCAGTTCGGTGTCCTCGTGTGGCGGGGATCGGCGACCGGCGCCCCGACGGACCTGCACCTCCCGCAGTCCTTCGCCCCCTCCGGCACCACCGTCGTCAGCGACCTCGGCGCGCTGAACGGCCTGCCGGACTCCGGCCCGATCAGGGTCGCGCGCGAACCCGGTTCCTCCTCGGCGCACCGGCTTCAGCTGTCACCGTCCGGCGACTCCGCGGACGCGGTGCACTTCGCCCTCATCGCCAACGCCGGTGCCGGCTCGCCGGTGCCGGCCGATCAGCTGGCCGCCGCCCGCGCCGAACTCTCCTCCTGGACCGCCCGCCACTTCCCGGCCGGCTGATCCGCCGGACCCCGGTCCGGCGGCCGCGCCGCCGGACCGGGGAACGCGACGCCGAGAAGGCCGAGCAGGGGGGCGGCCTTGTCCGCGGTCTCCTGGAACTCGGCGGCCGGGTCCGACAGGGCGGTGATCGCGCCGCCGATGCCGAACTCGACGCGTCCCGCCGAGGCCACGGCCGTGCGGATCACGATGCTGAAGTCGGCCGCGCCCGACAGCGAGAAGTAGCCGAGGGCACCGGAGTACACCCCGCGCGGGCCCTCCTCCAGGCGGTCGATGATCTGCATGGTGCGGATCTTCGGTGCGCCCGTCATCGAGCCGCCGGGGAACGCCGCCCGCACGCACCGCACCGCCGAGACGTCCTCGCGGAGGGTGGCCCGGACCGTGCTCACCAGCTGGTGGACGGTCGTGTAGCTCTCCACGTCGAAGATCGGGTCGACGCTGACCGACCCGGTCTCGGCGACGCCGCCGAGGTCGTGCCGGACCAGGTCCACGATCATGAGGTTCTCGGCGCGGTCCTTGACGCTGAGCGCCAGTTCCGCGCGCAGGCGGCGGTCTTCGGCGGGGT
>NZ_SMKK01000406.1 GCF_004348425.1 Actinomadura sp. 7K507 | reverse complement strand
GTCCCGGGAACGCCGGCGGAGAGACCGGCGGCGGCGCCGGCGGTTCGGGGTAGGCCTGCGGTGCCTGCGCGGGAGGCTCGGGCGCCGCCGGCGGCGGCACCGGAGCGGCCGGCGGCGGGGCGGGCGCCACCGCGGGCGGCGGGCCCGGCGCGTCCTGCGCCGGCTCGGGCACCGGCGCCACCGGCCGGTCGCCGCCGGAGGCGCGCTCGGCGGCCATGTGCGCGCGGGCGGCCTTGATGATGTCCCACGCCGAAAGCTCGTCGGTCGACGGCGGCGAGTGCATCGCCGGGGACGTCAGCTCCGCCGCGACCGCCTGCGGCACCGCGAACCCCGACGCCGGCGGGGCGACCTGCGCCAGCCGGCACCACGTCAGCCCGAGCGTGTAGGTGGTGGTCAGCAGCGCGGCGAGCGCGTCGGCGTCGTCGGTGCGCAGCGCGTCCGGGAGCCGCCCGTCGCGCGGCCACAGCGACCGCAGCGGGCTGGCCGGGTCGCCCAGCACCGCCTGCAGGGTGCGGGCGCTGTCGGGGTCCAGCCACCGCTGCAGCGCCGGCAGCGCGCCCGGCGCGGCCTGCAGGTCGGCGGCCAGCACCGCGACCCCGGCGCGGCGCACCTCGTCGTGGGCGCGGCCCTGCGCGGCCGGGCGCGGGCCCGTCAGCCCGGCGACGATCTGCTGCAGGTCGTACAGGGCCAGCCGCAGGTACTCCCCGGGCGCGGTGTCGCGGACCATCGGGATGGCGAACTCGGCGGGGCAGCGGCGCCGCCACTCCTGCAGGATCGCCTCGGGCCCGTACCGGACGGCGGCCATGTCCTGGCTGACCATCCGCAGCGACGCCGCCGTCACCCCCGCCAGCGCGTCCGCGCCGGGACGGAACCGGGGGTCGGCCTGCAGTCCGGCGGCGACCTCGTACATGACGCGGGCGATGTGGGCGGCGCCGCCGCCGTCGCCGGCGCCGAGCCGGTGGATGTAGTAGCCGGCCAGGGTGGCGAAGTCGGGCGGCATCATCCAGTGCAGCTGGTCGGCGGACGTCGTCAGGAACGGCACGAACGACTCGATCAGCGGATGGTCGGTCAGCACCACCGGGGACCCGGCGCACCACAGCAGCGCGCCCCACGCGGCCGCGACGGTACTGGGCGTCCCGGGCTGGAACATCGGGTCGCGCTGGGCGAACTGCTGCGGGTTCACCGCCAGCGCGGTCGTCAGCGCCTGGGAGATGCGCGCCACGACCGCGGTGTCGGGCACCGGCCCCAGGAACCCCAGCGGCGCGGCGCGCCCGGCCGACAGGTCCGGGCCGGTGGGGAACAGCTGCGGCGGGACGGGCGGGGTCCCGGCGCCGGGCGGCGCGGGCACCGCCACGCGGCGGTCCTCGAACGCGGCCGGCGGCGGGCAGGGATGCCAGGAGCCGTCCAGGCCGCACCGGTACCAGCGGCCCCACGCCCCGTACAGCCACCATTCCCCGGCGCCCCACAGCATCCGCGCGGCGATCTGGCCCGCGCGGTCGGCGGGCTGGGCGGTCTGCCACCAGGGCGAGGCCACCAGCTCGGCCACGTTGCCCTCGACCGCCGCGAACAGGTCCCCGCTCGGCCCGCCTCCGGTTCCGCCGGGCCCCGCCCCGGCCGCCTGCCAGCTCATCCGGCGAATAGTAGTCCCACCGCGCGGCCCGTCCGGCATCGGCGCAGTCACGTCCCGGTATCCCCGCGGGAACGGCCCCCGCGCCGCCCGGCCGCGGGAAGCGCCGGGGGCGGCGGGACCGCGGGAATAATGAGTGTCGGGGCACTCCGGATCATTCCTACACTCCATGATTGCGGAGGCGAACAATCATGGACACCCCCACACTGCTTGCCCACCTGGAGAACCACGACATCCCCCTCACCCTGCCCAGGGGCGGGACCCTGCGCTGGGACGACGCGGACCTGCACCGCGCCGCGCACACCCTCGACCCCGAGGGCTACGCGCTGCTGGGCCTCGCGCCCGGCGTGCGGCCCTGGCAGCGCGCCCGCGTGCTGCTGCAGATCCTCGCCGCCTCCCAGGCCGGCCTGGACGAGCAGGCCCGCGCCGTGCTCGCCCGCGTCGCCCGCGTCCTGACGCTGGCGCTGCCGCCCGCGCACGTCATCACCGTCCTGCTCGCGCTGCGGCGGCTGCGCGCCAACCACAAGCACACCACCCGCGCCGCGCTGCGGTTCGTCCTGGAGCACCCCGACGCCGACGCGCTCATCGCCGCGCGCCGCCCCGCGCTGGTCGACTGCTTCGAGCACGCCCTGGGCAAGGCCGCCGCCCGCGGCTGCGCCCGCCGCATCCACGACGGCGACACCGCCTCGGACTACCTGCGGCGGCGCCTGCTGCGGTTCCTCGGCGACCCCGCCGCCGCGCCCGCCCGCGTCCGCGCCCTCTACGGCGCCGCCGGACCCGCGGTACCCGCCGACACGGCGGACACACCGGCGCAGGACGCGGCGGGGGAGCGGGCGGCCGGGCGGCCGGCGATTCCGCACGAGCCGGTGCTCGCCGTGGACGCCGTCCGCGAGCGGCCGCAGACGATCACCGCCACCAACCGCGGCGACATCGCCGCGACCCTCGTCCACCTGTACCGGGGAGGCCCCGCCGAGGACCTGTACGCCGCGCTCGGCGGCTACGTCGGCGCCGCCGCCGGCGCGTTCCCCCGCTTCGAGGGGACCCTCGCGCTGGTCCTGGACGCCTCGGCGTCCATGCGCGGCTACGGCGACCGCGAATGGGCCGTGCTGTCCCAGGCCGCCGCGCTGCGGATGGTGCTGTCGCAGGTGTGCGCGCGGCTGGAGGTCATCGAGGTCGGCGGCGACGAGCGCGACCCGCGCGGCGCGACCGACCTGGCCACCGGCGTCCTGGACGCCCTGGGCACGGCCCCGGACCTGGTCGCCGTCGTCTCCGACGGCTACGAGAACGTGTTCCCCGGCGACCTGGCCCGCGTCGTGGCGAGCCTGCCGCGCGCCGGCGTCGCCACCCCGGTGGTGTTCTGCCACGCGATGTTCACCGGCAGCGACGACCTGGCCCTGCGGCGCCCCGCCCCGTCCCTGCCGCAGCGCGGGTTCTGGCACCAGGACGACTTCGCCGAACTGCTGTCCTGGATGTTCGGGCACTGCGACGCCGGCGCCCCCTGGCTGCGCGCCGCGATGCGCGCCCGCCTGGACGTCCTCGACCGGCGGGCCGACGGCCTGTCCGCCCGCCTGGCCGCCTGACCGCCCCGGCCGCGCGGCCGGCCATGAACCGAAAGGAGCACCGCATGACTCGGATGACGGCGCTCGACACCCTCGTCCCCGGCCCGCTCAGCCTGGCCGGGCACCGCCTGGGCACCCCGCAGCAGGCCGGGGCGCTGACCATGGTGCCGATCTCCGGGCCCGCCCACCCCGGCTTCACACCGCCCCGCACCGGCCTGAAACTGTCCAAGGTCGTCGGATACGGGCGGGTCGTGCTCAGCAACCACGCCGGGTCCGGCGTCGCGATCGTCCCGCTGCACATCGGCTACATCCAGGACCGCGCCCAGAACCACGCCCTGTGCCGGTCGGCGTTCCTGGCCCCCGGGCAGAGCCTGCGGTTCGACGACGCCTGCTGCGTCCAGGAGAGCCAGGGCGGCTACCTCGCCGGAGCCGACCAGTGGTTCTTCGTCCTGCCGCTGGAGCTGCGCGCCCGCGCCCTGGAACTGCGCGGCACCAGCGGCTACAGCAAACTGTGGGACGACATCTCCGCGCTCAACGCCCGCTACGGCCTCGCGCGGCGGGGCCACCTGGAGCAGATCCTGTCGCGCAAGCGGCCCGTGCTGACCCAGTTCCAGTCCCGGCTGGAACTGCGGCCCGGGCAGGTCGGCGCGCTGTTCTTCGTCGCCGGGGCCTTCGCCGGCCTGGAGATCGCGCCCGACCCGGTCTACTTCGCCGAGATGTGGACCGCGCTGGTGTGCTTCGCCTACGGCGTCGCCGCCTGGCACGCCGAGCCCCCGCCGCGCGCCGCCGAACCGTTCGAACCGTTCGCGGCGTCCGGGGCCGACGGGACGGCCGGGCTGCGCGGCGCGCTGGAACGCGACCGCGCCGTCCGCCTCGCCGGGATCGGCGACCTGCTCGCCCGCGTCCCCGCCGGGCGCGCCGAGCTGCACGAGGAGGAGCGCTACCTCGGGCTGCGCCTGTCCACGGTCACCGCTCCGCACCTGGCCGGGCAGATCGTCACCGACGGCGACCGCACGGTGTACGCGTCCCTGTTCGCCCGCTGACCCCCCGGGGCGGCACCGGAAAAAGGGGTTGCCCCGGGGGCGCGGCACCCAGTTGAATCAGAAACCGCGGGAACTGTGCCGGGCACGTCAGGCAGAACCCCGATTCCAGATCCGGGATTCGCCGCGATGCGACGGACATCGTCAGGGCGACTGTGAGCCTGGCGAAGCGCCGGCCGCCTGTCCCGCCC
>NZ_SMKK01000405.1 GCF_004348425.1 Actinomadura sp. 7K507 | reverse complement strand
CCCCGGAACCGCCTTTTCCATACGCTCCGCCAGCTGCCGCACGAACTCCGGCGGCCGCGTGCGGCTCACGGCGATGCGGAGCTTGCCCGCGTCGGGCGCCGGGACGTGCAGCGGCACCTCGCGCGGCAGCGTCCCGCGGCCCGCCCCCGGCCCGGCCGTCACCGGGCCGGACTCCCCCGCGCCGGCGCGGACGAGCGACGCCCCGCCGGTCGCGTCGGTCCGGAGCGTCAGCCCCTGCGCCGGAAGCGCGACCGCCCCGGCCACGAGCCGCCCACCGCCGGACGGGTCACGCTGCCACAGCGCCACGTGGACGGCCCAGTCGCGGCGGCCCTCCTCGGAGAACTCGCGGGTGCCGTCCAGCGGGTCGACGATCCACACCCGGCCGGCCGTGAGCCGCTCGGCGTCGGCGGTGTTGCGGGTCGGGGCACGGTCATCGCCGCTCGACCGCTTGCCCGCGACCGACGAGCGGCCCTCCTCGGACAGCACGGCGTCGCCGGGGCAGCGCTCCGCCAGCGCCTCCATGAGGTACTCGTGCGCCCGGAGGTCGCCCGTGTCCTTCAGGGCGCGCCCGTCGGCGAACCCCAGCTCGTCCCGCACGCCCAGCAGCAGACGGCCCGCGGTGCCGGCGAGCTCCGCCGCCAGCAGGTGGTCGTCCGCCCCGCCCTCGCGGGAGGCGTGGGAGGCCTCCTCGCGGGCGATACTGTCCGTCATTCCCTGATCACATTCCTGCCTAGACGGGTCCGCTCGATCCACTTTCTCATGCGCCGCCGGCGCCGCCGCGCGCCAGGGTCGAACCACAGGTCAGCGGCCGAATCCCCGCTCGACCCGGCCTGCCCCGGCTCAGTAGGCGCCGGAGCCGCGGAAGACCGCCGACCAGGTCTTCCACATGATCTGCAGGTCCAGCGCCAGGGTCCAGTTGTCCACGTACCGCAGGTCGAGCCGGACCGACTCCTCCCACGACAGGTCGGAACGGCCGCTCACCTGCCACAGCCCCGTCAGCCCCGGCTTCACCACCAGCCGCCGGTACACGTCACCACCGTACTGGGCGACCTCCTCCGGCAGCGGCGGCCGCGGCCCCACCAGCGACATCTCACCGCGCAGGACGTTGAACAGCTGCGGCAGCTCGTCCAGCGAGTACCGGCGCAGCCAGCGCCCCACCCGCGTCACCCGCGGGTCCTGCCGGATCTTGAAGAGCACGCCGTCGTTCTCGTTCTGCTGCATCAGCTCGACCTTGCGGGCCTCGGCGTCCTGCACCATCGTGCGGAACTTCATGACGGTGAACTCCCGGCCGCCGCGCCCCACCCGGGCCTGCCGGAACATCACCGGCCCCGAGCTCGTCACCTTGATCAGGAACGCGACCACCAGCAGCAGCGGGCTCAGCAGCACCAGCCCGCCCAGCGCGGCCGTGCGGTCGAACAGGCCCTTGAACACCTTCCGGCCGCCGTCCAGCTCGGGATGCTCCACATGCAGCAGCGGCAGCCCCGACACCGGGCGGATCGAGATCCGCGGGCCCGTCACGTCCATCAGCGCCGGCGCGACCACCAGCTCCACGTCGTCTCGCTCGATCTGCCACGCCAGCCGGCGCAGCGCCACCCCGTCCATCTCCGGGCACGCCAGCACGGCGACCGAGTCCGCGCCGATCCGGTCCGCCACCGCCGCGGCCTGGGAGAAGTCGCCGAGCACCGGCACACCCTCCACCTCGGCGACCGCGTCGTCGCCGGACGCCAGCGCCGGCGGCAGGCACACCGCCGCGATGTCCATCCCGTGGTAGCGCTTCTGCCGCAGCACCTTGATCAGGTCCGCGACCGACGTCCGGTGCCCCACCGCGACCACGCGCCGCATCCACTCGCCGTTCCAGCGCTTCTTGTGCAGCCACTTGCGCAGCCGGTACCGGGCCACCAGGTTCAGGAACGTACCGAGCGGCAGAGCCATCACCACGTACCCGCGCGCGACCTCGGTCTTCGTCGCGTACGCCACGATCGCGACCGTCGCGGTCAGGATGAACCCCGCCCGCAGCACCCGGTGGAACTCCTCGTACCCGACCCCCACGTACCGCGGCTGGTAGGCCCGGCACAGCATCAGCGTCGGCAGCCAGACCACCGGAAGAACCACCGTCAGCGCCACGTACGGCGCGTTCAGCTCGGTCGGCACCCCCGGGAACCGGAGCACGAACGCGATGACGCCGGCCATCAGCATGCTGATGAAGTCCAGGAAGACCGCGAGTCGGCGGTACGATCCGCTCCAGCCGGACGACGACGAGCGCTTGGGCTCATGGCGGATCGATGACTCGGCCTGAACCTTGTCAACGACTGCCATAGACCACTCACCAATCCCCTGTAACGCGCGCACCTTCTGCGCGATTCACACCGAAGACGGTTGAACGTCGCCTGAGGTTCACATACATCGCGGACCTCATTCGTGAGGCATCCTACGATCGCTTCGCCATGGCCACGGGCCGAACCCGCCCATCGGGGCGGCAAAGCTCGCGAAGTCGGCCGGACGGGGACGATTCACTGCCAGTTCAGGCGGTCGCCGGGCGGCCGGCCATCAGTTTAGCCGTGACCGGATGTCCGGATCCGGTCAGACCGCGTGGAAGACGTTCTGCGCCGCGCCCAGACCGTCGGCGATCAACGCCTCCGCCGCGTCGGCCGCCCGGTCCACCTCCAGATCCAGGTCCTTCCGCTCGGCCGCCGAGAAGTCCTTCAGCACGAACGCCGCAGCGTCCATCCGCCCCGGCGGCCTCCCGACCCCGAACCGCACCCGCAGATAGTCACGCGTCCCCAACGCCCCCGTCACCGAACGCAGCCCGTTGTGGCCATTGTCACCACCGCCGCGCTTCAGCCGCACCGCACCGAACGGGATGTCCAGCTCGTCATGGACGACGATCAGCCGCTCCACCGGCACCTTGTAGAAATCGCACAGCGCCCTCACCGGTCCACCCGACACGTTCATGAACGAACGCGGCTTCGCCAGCACCGCACGCGCACCCGCCAGCCGCCCCTCCAGCACGTCCGCCCGCGCCCGGTGCGACTTGAACCGCCCCCCGGCACGCGCGGCCAGCACGTCCAGCACCATGAACCCGGCGTTGTGCCGGTTCTTCGCATACGACGGCCCCGGATTGCCCAGCCCGGCCACCAGCCAGAGATCCGCGCTCACCCGAACTCCTCAAGCCTCTGGGAACGAGAACGACCACGGCCCCCGCCGGTGCGCGCACGCACACCTGCGGGGGCCATGAAACAACACCGCGGCCGGCTACCCGGCGCACCTCTCGGTCGCCCGCACCAGGCGACGGCTCCGGCGACGGGCCGGACGGCGGATGCTCACTCGCCGCCGGTCGCCTCGGCCTCGCCCTCGGCGCCCTCCGCAGCCTCTTCGGCGGCCTCCGCCGACGGCTCCGGCTCCGCCGAGATGGTCGCGTCGAGGATCTGCAGGATCAGGACGTCCTCGTCCGCCGCCAGCGTCGTCCCCGCCGGCAGCTTCAGGTCCTTGGCCAGCACCTGGCTGTCGATCTCCAGGCCGCTGATGTCCAGCTCCACCGACTCGGGGATGTGCGTGGCCTCGGCCTCCACCGAGATCTCCACCGCCGTCTGCGCGACCTGGCCGCCCGGCACCACATCGCCGACCAGCGACACCGGCAGCTCGACGACGACCTTCTCGCCGCGCTTCACCAGCAGCAGGTCGACATGCTCCAGGAACCCCTTGATCGGGTCCCGCTGCACGTCCTTCGGCAGCGCCAGCTCCGTGCCGTTGCCGAGGCCCTCGAGCGTCAGCAGCACGTTCGGCGTCTTCAGCGCCAGCATCAGGTCGTGACCCGGCAGCGAAATGTGCGTCGGGTCGGTGCCGTGACCGTAGAGGACGGCGGGCACCTTGCCGGCCCGGCGGGTGCGCCGCGCGGCACCCTTACCGAACTCGGTGCGCGGCTCGGCGGCAATACGTACCTCGGACACGGCGAAAACTCCTTGTTGTTGCGATCCACGGCCGTCCGGCACTGGACGTCCGCTACGGACAGAGCGAATCAGGCGATGCTCGACGCGTCAGGCGCCTCGAAGATTCTTTGCGTTCCCCGGGGAATGCGGCTCCATGACCAGCACCGCACTGACGACCCAGGCATACGGGTTAATCGATTCTAGCAGTATTTATTGCAGTGCCCTTGGCGGTCGGGCCCTGGAGGGCCCTTCCTTCGGCGGGCACTGCTGTGCGATCGCTGCATCGCTCCGGCTCGCCTGGCGGCTCGCTGCGCGATCAGGTTTCTCGCTTCGCTCGCGACCTGCCTTCGGACGCGATCGCGACTGTTCAGGTTAGCGCGTGGTTGCTGTGGTGGCCGGTGTTGGTGCGCGGCTCTCGGGTGCTGGGGTCGATGTGGTTGTGGTGAGTGGGGTGATGCGGCTCCGGGGCGATGGGGCCGGTGTGGTTGGGGG
>NZ_SMKK01000404.1 GCF_004348425.1 Actinomadura sp. 7K507 | reverse complement strand
GGTTGCTCACGTGTTACTCACCCGTTCGCCGCTCGAGTACCCCCGAAGGGGCCTTTCCGCTCGACTTGCATGTGTTAAGCACGCCGCCAGCGTTCGTCCTGAGCCAGGATCAAACTCTCCATTAAGGTCTCAAGCGACCAGCCCGAGGGGCGAACCCCGAACCGGCCAAACCTCGGAAAACAATCCCAGCAACAAACCCCCCAAACAAGGGGTCCTTTGCCTCAAAGAAATCCCCACCACCCCCGAACAAACTACAGGGGCGGCCACGGGGCGACCCGACCAGAAAACACTGGCCGAGCCGATAAAGGCACTGGCTTTTAACACGCTGTTGAGTTCTCAAGAAACGGACACCCACCGCGCCGAACCCCGCTCCCGCGGGCCCCGGCTCCGGGGCGACTCGCTTTTCACTCTACCTAATCGGAGCGGATTGTCAATTTCCGTCCTTTTCGGCAACGCCGTTCCGGTGCCGCTTGCGCGGCGCCTTCCGGGCGGTGAAGCTATTTCATCAGATCCGGCGCGATTGTCAAAATCGGCCTTTTCCGACCCACCACAACACGCCAGGCACGGCTAAGCCGCGTCAGCTTGTCGTCGAAGGTTTTCCCCTCGGGCCGGCCGCCTTCAGGCGTCCTGCGTCCCCGTGGGGCGAAGTGAACAGTATGCCCACGGCGAGTGAACGTCAAACCGACTCGCACGTCTTCTACGTGCCGGATCGGCGGTGACGCGGGCCACAGCCCACCTGGAGACCCGCTCTACCTTGGACTTTGTCCCAGTTCACCCGCCTTGGTGACTCCTACAACGCGTTGCCGGCCATCATTATTTCGTTTTGGCAACGTCGGTTCGGGGCTCATGGCTTCGCCAGGTACCCGCCGATGAACAGCACACCTTCGGCGAATACCCACACGAAGGCCGCCACGGTGAGGAGAGCGTCCAGCCGGTCGGGCCTGCGCCGGACCCTCGGTATCGACCACGCGGTCACGGCGATGGCCGCGGCGAGGACGGCCACAGGTGCGGACAGCCGGACGGCGTCCTGGAAGCCGGCGCCGCACCCCGGGTCGTAGGCTTCGCCTTCACCGCAGAAGGCGGCGTCACCCCAGCCACCCAGGGCTGAGAACACCCAGAGGACGCCCAGCACGCAGTTCGCGATCGTCGGAATCGCAGGCGAGACCCACCAGTCACCGGGACGGCTCGGAGCGACTTGCACGTTTCATTACCTACCCCGGGTCCCCGGGCGCGAAAAGGGGAGCCCGCCACCGTCGCGGTCGAAGCAGGCGCGCATGGCCGCGTGCCACGGGTTGGCGTGCATCTCCGGGTAGAGGACGGCCACGGCCACGCAGTACTTGCTCATCTTCGCGGGGCGGACGCCGAGTTCGCGGAGGATCCGGTCCACCGGGGCGTCGGCCCGTTCGGACTTCGATTCGATCAGCACCATGCCCGGATCGGCGGCCTTGCCGGCGCCGTCCCGCGTGCAGGTCAGGCCCGCGTCGAGCGTCACCCGCCCAGGGCCGGACAGCTGGACCAGGGTCGAGCGCAGGTAGCCGGTCGTCGCGGACGGGACGACGGTGTCCGGCGCGTTCACCCGATACGCGTCGAGCAGGACCTCCTCGAGGAACGCACGCGCCGCACCGTCCAGCTCCTCGCGACGTGTCACTTCGTAGGGCATGCGCCGCTTGTCGGTGACGTTGCGTACGCCCGCGAGTTTCAGCTCGAACGCGCACTCGCCGCTGTCGAGATACGCCCGGGTCCGGATCTTGAAGCGGTGCCGGCGGCCCTGCCGGTGCTGTCGGAAGGTGAGCAGGTCCGGGGTGTCGAAGTAGGTCGAGGAGTACCGGAAACGGCGCCGGCCGCCGATTTCCAGGGCCGCGTACTCCCCGCCGAGCCGTGGCAGGATCGCCTCGCACACCGCGGCCGGCACCAGGTATTTGCGATCCACCCGGGTCTGCAGTTCGGCGCGCTCGAGTACCTGGGGAAGTCCCATCGGCGGCAGTGCCTCGGTGAGGCCGGCCAGCGCCGAGGCTCCGTCGGCGGTCATCGCACCACGCGTCCGGTCGGAGGCACGTCCGGCACGGCATACGTGGGGTAGGGCGTCCGGATCTCGGGGTGGTGGCCGGGCTTCGGGGCGTGCCGCCGGTAACGGACGTCCACGACCATCACGTCCCGCACGTAGTCGGCCTCGGTGACGTTGCAGGCCAGTACCGTCCCGCCGAGGCGGTTCTCCAGGTCGGCGCGCAGTGCGGCGGGGTCGGCGTGGACGACGTCGAGCGTCACCAGCTGATGGTGGGTGCGCGAAGAGAACCGGGGGTGGTCGGCGACGTACATCATCGTGAGGAGCACGACGTCGAGCAGGACCGCGAGCCACGGGATGACCGCGGCGATGCCGTTCACCAGGCCCAGTGCCAGCGCGACGAAGTAGTAGCCGATCTCCTCTTGGGTGATGGCGTCCGACCGCAGCCGGATGATGGACAGAACGGCGAACAGCCCGAACCCGACGGCGACGTCGGCGCGCTCGGCCAGGAGCAGCGAGACGACGGTGAAGACGCCCACGTTGACCGCGATGTAGGCGAGCCGCAGGTCTCGCCGGTGATGCCGGCGGAAGTAGATCACGTGCGCCAGCACGGTGATCGCGGCGAGGTTCGCGGCGAGGCCGTAGAGGACGTGCGCTGCCACAGGCTCTCCTTCTGGTCGGGGACGGTTCCGGATGGACGCTCCCCGCCCGCGATGGGGCGAGCGTGAGAGCCAGATGAAAGAACCCTCATGGAGGGGCCGCGCCCCGGCCGTGAGCAGCCCGGATGAGGGTCTTCTCATTTGGCGTTAACCATCCGTTCTCGGCGGTATGCGACGTTGTTCTCATGTCAGTACGCACGTGGTTCATCGGGATCGGTGTAGCCGGAACGCTGGTCATCGGCCTCACGGCCGGGCTCGTCCGGGCGCACGAGAGCGCCCCGCCGTCGCTCGGGAACACCATCGAGGTCACCAAGTCGCCCGCCGCCGGGGGCGGGGGGTCGGCGGGAGCGTCCGATGCGCCGGACGCGTCGCCGAGCCCGAGGTCGTCGGCGGCCGGGCCGTCATCCCCGGCGACGGGCGGGGGCCGCGCGGTGCCGCCGCCGGTCACCTCGGACGACGATGACGACGACGGTCCGTACGGCGACGATGACGACGACGATGACGGCTGAAGCCCGTGGCACGGCGCGGGCGCGCATCGTGGGCTGGATGCTGCTGCTCGTCGGGCTGGCGCTGGCCGGGTCCGTCGCGGTGACCTGGTCGGTACTGTCCGCGCGGCTGAACGACAGGGTCGACGGCGAGCTCACCCACGAGGCGAACAAGCTTCGCGGTTACACCCAGACCGGGGTGGACCCGGCGACGGGACGTCCCCCGGCGAACGTGTCGGAGCTGCTGACCGGCTACCTCGTCCACAACCTCCCCGACAGCTACGAGACGTTCTTCTCCGTCGTGGACGGGCGGGCCGAGCGGCGCAGCGCGCAGGAACCACCGGCACGGCTCGACAACGACGCCGCGTTCGTCGCGAAGGTCGCCCGGACGCGGACGCCGTCCTACGGCTCGACCAGTAGCGCGGCCGGCGAGGTGCGGTACGCGGTGCTGCCTGTGCGGATGACCGGTGACGCGCGGCAGGCGGCGCTGGTCGTGGTCCAGTTCCGGGACGCGCAGCGCGCCGAGGTGATCGAGACGACGCAGGTGCTGGGCTTCACCGCGTTCGGTGCGCTGGCGGTGGCGGGGCTGGTCGGCTGGCTGATCGCGGGACGGGTGCTGGCACCGATCCGCCTCGTCCGGCAGACCGCCGACCAGATCGGGGAGTCGGACCTGACCCGGCGCCTGGTCGTCCGCGGCAACGACGACGTGGCGGCGCTCGCGTCCACGTTCAACCGGATGCTGGACCGGCTGGAGTCGGCGTTCGCGGCGCAGCGCAGGTTCCTGGACGACGCCGGCCACGAGCTCCGGACGCCGATCACCGTCATCCGCGGGCACCTGGAGCTGATGGGCGACGACCCGGTCGAGCGGGAGGAGACCCGCGCGCTGCTCATGGAGGAACTCGACCGGATGAACCGGATGGTCAACGACCTGATCATGCTGGCCAAGGCGGACCGGCCGGACTTCCTGACCGTCGCGGAGGTCGACCTCGCCGACCTGACGGTAGACGTGGTCGCCAAGTCGCGCGGGCTCGGGGACCGCCGCTGGCGGGTCGGCGCGGTCGCCGAGATACGAGTGCTGGGGGACGCGCAGCGGCTGACGCAGGCGCTGATGCAGCTCGCGTCCAACGCGGTGCGACACACCCGCGACGGCGACACGGTCGAGGTCGGCTCGGCGGTGCGGGACGGCTCGGTGCTGCTGTGGGTACGCGACACCGGGCCGGGCGTCGCACCCGAGGACGCCGAACGGATCTTCGAGCGATTCATCCGAGCGGGCCGTAGCCCGCACCCGGCGGCCGGTGCGGGGACGGGGGACGGTACGAGGACGGGGG
>NZ_SMKK01000403.1 GCF_004348425.1 Actinomadura sp. 7K507 | reverse complement strand
GGGGACCGGCGGGGGTGGCCGGCCGGTCACGCGGCCCATGCCGCCGGCCGGCACCTTGGCCGCCACCAGGGCCGTGGGCGGCGTGTCGCGCCAGCCGTGTGGTGGTGCCGGCCAGGCGGCGGGTCATCCGGTCGGTGGCCGCCCAGTACACGCGGCAGCTCGTGAATGGCCTGGGTGGTCAGTCAGCCCATCGTCGCGCCACCGCGCGAAGTAGTAGTACACCGTCGAACGGGGCGGCAGGTCATGCGGCAGGTACTCCCACCCGCACTCGGTACGCTCCTGATACGAGGATCGCATTGATGATCTCCCGCATCGCATACCGGCCCTGATGGCCCGACACCGACGGGTGCCGCGCCTGCAACGCCGCGATGACCGGCTCGATCAACGCCCACCGCTCATCAGACAGATCACTGCGATACGGCTTATGCGCTCCCGCGTCCTGGACCCCCATGCCACCCACGGCAGCCCGACAACGGACAACCCCAGTGAAAGACACATGCTGTTCTTTCAAGAGAGCCCCCGAAAGGCCAGAAATTTGAGGGAAATTCAGGTCCACGAAAAAATGGTCCGGGTGCCTGGTTGGCGTGGCGTGACGGGCGAGCCATGGTCGTGGATGTTCACATGGAACACGCCCCATTTGATAATTCCATATCCGAGGCGGTATACGAGATGGGTCCGCGCTGGTTTGTGCGGCGGGTGAATGCCAAACACCGTATTGCCCGGTTATCGGCCTGATCCCGTCGGCCGCTAATGCCCTGCCCCTTCGGCGGCATGTGGCCGGTACGGGCGGTTCGGCGGCCGGACGGGGCCGTTTGGGCCCCGACGTCCGGTCCGGGTGTGGCCTAGTTTCCGCCTCGGGGGAAGGGAGACAAGTAATGGTGGATCTTCCCCGGTATGTGGCCGGGCCGGGTATGCCTGACACCGCGCTGGGCGTGGTGCGCGCGGCCGGGTGGCGTTTCGAGCACGACCGGCACGGCAACACCTTCACGTTCGCCCCTGACCGCCGCGTGATCGCGGCGTTCCTGCCCGAGGGTGACCGGTTCGCGCCGATGATCACCAATTGGCCCTCGTGGGAACCGGTGTGGGTGATCCGCGCCTACGTGCACGGCGAACTGAACCAGGTGACCTGGGAGGCGACGTTCACCTCCGACACTCCGGCCGAGTTCATCGCGGCGTTCCTGCTCGACCTGGTCCGCAAGACCCCGCTCGACAATGACCGGGATGAACCGGCACCACCCCCGCTCGTCGACCAGTAACAGTCCCCCTGCGACGGGTTGGGCCCGTCCACCACGTGTGGACGGGCCCAACCCGTCTCTTTCGTTCCGTTGCCTTGTCGCCGGCCCTGCTGGGCACGGGCGACCGGCGAGGGGTCAGGCGTTGCGAAGGGCGCGGGCGGCGGCCTGGCCGATGGCGGCGGAGGCGTCGGCGGGATCGTCCAGCGGGACAGGGAGGGTGCCGTCCATGGGGGCGGTGGGGCCCAGGGTGAGCCAGAGGACGGCGCAGCCGCTGCGGGCCAGGCGGGTGATGCGCTGTTGCCCGTCGGTGCGCTCGGCGTCGTGGAAGATTCCGTCGGAGACGACGATCAGCAGCCGGGCGCCGCCGGGGCGGGAGAGGTCGAGCGCGGCGTCGAGTGCGTCGACGGCTTCGGCGAAGGCGTGGCGGTTGTCCGCGGCGGAGAATTCGTGCACTCGCGTGGCGGTGCGTCCGGGGCGGGTGACGGGGCGGACGGTGGCACCGAAGATCACGGTCGCGGCGCGCGCGTCCGGCACGTGTCCGGTGGCGCGGCCCAGGATCCACGCCGCCGAGGCGACCGGGGCGGCCAGGGGGCGCATCGAGGCCGACACGTCGCAGGCGATGCCGACCCGCAGCGGTGGGGCGGGAACGTGGCGGTGCACGGTGCGGGTGAACGGCTCGGCGGTCGGGACGGCTCCGGCAGCGCGCTGGGCGTCGGCGGCCAACGCGTCCCGCATCCGCAGCCGCCCGGGCGGGGTCGGCGAGGTGTGAGTGGTGGTGGCGCGGTCGCGGTGCGCGGCGTTGCGCAGGTGCCGGGCCAGACGGCGCGCAGCGGCCTGCTCGGCGTGCGTGGCCGCCCGGGTGCCGGTGATCTTGGTGGGGCCGTGCGTGACTTCGGGGAGGTCACCGAACACTCGGCTCGCGGCGCGGTCGGCTTGGTCGCGTGCCTGCTTTTCGGCGCGCCGCTCGGCCGAGCGGTCCGGCCCCGGTAGGGGCGCGGGTGGGGCGTCGGCGTCGGTGATGGCCTGCACGGCGGCGGTGATGGCCGCCGCCAGCGCCGACGATGCCGCATGGGCGCCGGGGCCGGTTTCGGGTGGGGGCGGAGGCTGGTCCGGGTCGATGCCCAGGCACTCGCACCACAGGCGGCCCAACTCCAGCATGCCCGCGGTGTCGTGGTCGACGGTGCGGTGCGCGGGGCACCACAACTCGGCCAGCACCCCCAGCCTGCCCGAGCCGATCACCTCGCACACGGCGCGGGCGACGGGAGCGGTCTCGTCGGTGTCCAGCACTGCGGCGGTGACGCGGGCGAGCAGCAGCGCGGCGGCGCAGCCCGCATCCCACGGCGTCATCGCCGCCCGCACACCGGCGGAGCCGCCCGCTCCGGCTGGCCGTGGTGAAGGTGCGGGCGTGAAGTCGGCCAGCACCAGGCCGGTGGCCGAGGCACGCAGCCAGCGGTGATCGCCGGGGCGGCGAGCCAGGTGCGCCGCTTCGATTCGGGATTCTTCCAGCAGTAGGGCCGCCTCCAACTGCGCAGTCCCGCGCACCGCGGCAGTCGAGCCAGGTGCTCGACTGGCGCCCGGGCCGGTAGTGGGGGTGGGGGCGGCGGTGAGGGTGGTGTGCCAGGTGGAGTGGTGGGCGTGAGCGGCCTCGTGCACGAGAACTCCCCACAGTGCGGGGTAGCGCTCTCGGTCCGAGGGGCGGGACGGGTCACAGGCGGCCGGGTCGTGGCCGAGATGGGTTCCGTCGAGTTCGATGGTCGCCAAGGCCGGGATGAAGCAGCCGGGGGCGCCGTGCCCGGCGCCGGGGGCGCAGGTCACGATCAAGTCGTCGCGTTCGGCGAGCGCGGCGACCTGCCCGGTCAAGGCGGCCGACAACCTGCTCCACGGGCCGCGCGCGGTGACGGTGCTGGTGGGGCTGGTGGCCGGGTTCAGGTGCGTGGGCATCTGAGGTGTTCTCCCTTCTCGGTCTTCGCTGCCGCTTTGGAAAAGCCCATGTCAGTGCTCGTTGGGTAGGGGAGTGGTTCGGCGGCTTTCAGAGTTGGCGGCCCAGGGCCAGTGGGGTGATGGCGCGTCCGTACACCGAGGACAGGACCGCGACGACGACGTCGCGGTCTTCTTCGGGGGCGATGCCCGCGAGGTTGGCCACGGCGGCATCGGTGCCGAGAACGCCGGCGATCTTGTCGAAGGCGATCAGTTCGCGCAGTTGCGGGGCCCAGCCGATCTCGCCGGAGGATTGCCGGGCGGCCAGGTTGCGGGCCGCCCGGACGGCCTTGGGATCGATGCGCAGGGTGCGGGCCAGGTCGTAGTCGGTGGACACGCGGATCTGCGCGGCGAACCTGGAGGCCAGCGCCTCGGTGAGGACGGCGCCGTGCACGCCGGGGTTGTGCCCGGCGATCACGTAGAAGCCTGGTTCGGCGGTGACGGTCTCACCCTTGTGCGCCTTGACCACGATCTGGCGGCGGCCGTCCATGGCGGGATAGACCACCGCGAGCACCTTGGGCGATATGAGGGTGGCGTCGTCGATGAACAGGCACCGGCCCTGGCTCATCGCCGTCACCAGCGGCCCGTGCACGAACTCATAGCCGCCGCCGGGGGCCTGGGTGTACTCACCGACGAAGTCGGCCACCGCGGTGTCGCCGTCACCGGCCACGGTGATCAGGTCGGGGAAGGCCGCCTCCACCAGGCTGGTCTTGCCGGTGCCGGGCGGCCCGTACAGCAGCGCCGCGATTCCGGCCTCGCGCAGGCGCCGCAACGCGGCAACGTCCGGCACCTCGGCCAGTTGCCGGGGGTGGTAGGTCTGCCCGTTCGGCCGCTGCACCGGTCCCGCGGGCGCGGGCGCGCGCCGCGGCGTCGGCGCGGCGGGCTGGCTGTGCGCGGCGCTGGTCCCGCTCGACGGCGACGGTGCCGCGGCGGGCGGCGGGTGGGGCGAGGGCCGTGCGGGCGAGGAGCCGGTGGGGTTGCGGCGGACGGTGGCGGCCTTGGCCGCGCCCGCGGTGGTGGGCGTGGCGCGGTAACGGCGGGGGTGAGCGCCTACCTGTTCGGCGTGGCCGTGCGTGACCAGGGTCTCCAGCGCGTTGCCTACCGCTCCGGACGAGCGGCCCAGCGCCCGCGCGATGTGCCCGGGGGTGTGCGCGCCGGGATGGTCGACCAGGTGCTCGGCTACGCGGCGGCGCAGTTCGCCTTGGCCCAGCCGACCGCCGCCACTGGCTGAGGGGGACATGACGGGGGAAACTCCTCACACATCGCGGACTACCGAGGGG
>NZ_SMKK01000402.1 GCF_004348425.1 Actinomadura sp. 7K507 | reverse complement strand
GCTCGGCGACGGTGGGGCGTGCTGCCGGGTCGTTGCTGAGGGCTCGGGTCACGAGGTGGCGAAGGTCGTAATCGAGGCTGTCCAGGCGTGCCTTGTCGTGGATGGCGCCGGAAAAGGGGTCGCTGCCCGTTGCGGCGAATGCTACGACGCAGGCCCATGAGAATACGTCGGCTGCCGGAGTGATCGGGCCGCCATGGATGTGTTCGGGGGCCTGGTAGGCGGGGGTGCCGAAGTATTGGCCCGCGCGTGTGGGATTGTCACGGACGGGTGCCTTGGCGATGCCAAAGTCAATGACCCGCGGGCCGACGCCGGAAAGGATGACGTTCGACGGTTTGAGGTCCCGGTGGACAATGCCCGCATCGTGAATGGCGGCTAGGGCGCTGGCGACGCCAACGGCCAGTGCGGTGAGATCTGAACCGTGGAGGGGCCCGGTGTCGGTTATGGCTTCTTTGAGTGTCGGGCCGACGATGAATTCAGTGACCACGTATAGCGGGTGGCCGTCGAGTGCGGCGTCGAGAACGGGTGCTGTGCAGAACGGGCGGACTTTGCGGGCTGCGGCGACTTCACCGCGTAACCTGGCGCCGAAATGCGGGTCGTTGGCAAGGTCGGGATTGATGACCTTGATGGCGACCTGCTTTCCGTGTTCGGCTTCGGCGAGGTAGAGGGTGCCCATCCCACCTTGGCCGAGACGGGCGGTGATGCGGTAGCGGCCGAGACTGCGGGGGTCACTGCTGTGCAAGGGGTCTGTCATGCGCGGCTCCCGAAGGTCGGCCGGGTAGTCGCACAGAGCGTAGCGCTGAGGTTCGCGCTCAGGGTGGGATTTGGGTGACAGAGTGGTTTTCTGTGGACAACAGGTGCTGTTAGCTGGCCAGACGCTAACGGCGTAGCTGATGGACCCGCCTTCGGCGTAGAGCGTCGTGGCTCGGGCTGGGTGACTGTCCCGTCTCCCGCAGGACGGCCGGGCTTCAGGACGAACTGGCCGGCCTCGCCACCACGCTCGGCGTGCCCGCGGAAGCGCTCGACATGGACGCGCACCTGCCCTGGTCACTCGGGCGGGAGGAGCCCCCCGGGGCCCAGCCCGGGCTTCCGGACGGTCATCCTGGCGCTGGCCGAGAACTTCTTCCGCGGAGGACTGGAGCTGATCGTCGACGAGACGGTCCCGGTGCTGCGCCGGCGCGGCCTGTTTCGCACCGAGTGCGAGTCCGCCACCCTGCGCGGCAACCTCGGCCTCCCCGGGTAGACGCTTCCCCGGGGTGGCCGGGTGGCCGGGTGGACGCTCTTCAACCGGCAGTTAGCTTAGGCTAGCCTCATATTGTGCTTTCCCCCGTGCGGAAACTGCCGCTCAAAGCCCCGGCGCAGACGGACGGGCCGCGCGGTTCCGGGCACCCCCGTCGCCGTCCCCACCGGTGGTGGCTGCCGTTCCTCGTGGCCGCGCTGCTGCTGACGGTCATGGCCAGCCTCGCGATCGGCGCCGGGGACGTCCCGCTCGGCCGGGTGCTGCCCGGCGTGTTCTCCCCGGACGACGAGTCCCGGCCCGAGCTGATCGTGCACGAGCTGCGGCTGCCCCGCACGCTGCTCGGGATCGCGGTCGGGACGGCGCTCGGGCTGGCGGGCGCGGTCATGCAGGCGCTCACCCGCAACCCGCTCGCCGAGCCGGGCCTGCTCGGCGTGAACGGCGGCGCCGCGCTCGCGGTCGTCGTCGTCATCGGCGCGTTCCGGGTGGACGACGCGCTCGTCTACGTCTGGGCGGCGTTCGCCGGGGCGGCGGGCGCCGCCGCGCTGGTCTACATGATCGGCGCGCGGGGGAGGGGCGGGGCGTCGCCCGCGCGGCTCGTGCTCGCGGGGGCCGCGGTCAACGCCGTGTTCGTCGCGCTGACCGCCGGCCTGATGCTGCTCACCCCGCAGAACTTCAACAGCTTCCGGTTCTGGCAGGTCGGCTCCCTCGGCGGCCGGGAGCTGTCGGTCTTCGTCCAGCTCCTGCCGTTCATCGTCGCCGGGATCGCGCTGGCGCTGCTGCTCGCCCGCCCGCTGAACGCGCTCGGCATGGGCGACGACGCGGGACGCGCTCTGGGGTCGAGTCCCGGGCGGACCCGCGCGTTCGGGGCCCTGGCGATCGTGATCCTGTGCGGCGCCGCGACGGCCGCGGCCGGTCCGATCGTGTTCCTCGGGCTGGCCGTCCCGTTCATCGTCCGGACCATGGTCGGGCCCGACCAGCGGCTCGTCCTGCCGTACTCGCTGCTGCTCGCGCCCGTCCTGCTGCTCGGCGCCGACATCATCGGCCGCGTCATCACGCCCGGCGAGCTGGAGACCGGGATCGTCACCGCGTTCCTCGGCGCCCCGCTGTTCGCGCTGATGGTCCGGCGGGGGAGGATGCGCGACCTGTGAAAGGCGTCATGAGGACGAAGGTCCTGCGGGCGGGCGCGGTCTCGGTGCGGTGGGAGCCGCGGGCGGCGGCGGTGTGCGCCGTGCTGGCGACGGTCGCGGTCGGCGCCGCGATCCTCGTCGTCGGCTCCGGGGAGTTCCCGATCTCGCCGCCGGAGGTGGTGAGCGCCCTCATCGGGCAGGGCGACCGCGCCACCGAGTTCATCGTCACGACCCTGCGGCTGCCGCGCGCCGTCACCGGCCTGCTCGCCGGGCTGGCCCTCGGGCTCAGCGGCGCGATCTTCCAGAGCATCTCCCGCAATCCGCTGGGCAGCCCCGACATCATCGGTTTCACGCAGGGGTCGGCGACGGGCGCGCTGCTGCAGATCCTCGTGTTCGGCGGGGGCGCGGTCGCGATCACGGTCAGCTCGGTGGCGGGCGCGGTGCTGACCGCGCTGGGGGTCTACGCGGTCGCCTACCGGCGGGGCGGCGGCGTCCACGGTGTCCGGCTGGTGCTGATCGGCGTCGCGGCGGCGGCGATGCTGCAGGCGCTGAACTCCTACCTGATCACCCGCGCCGAGCTGCGCGAGGCGTACGAGGCGGCGTTCTGGCTGACCGGCAGCCTGAACGGGCGGGACTGGGACCAGGCCGTCCCGCTCGGCATCGCGCTGGCCGTGCTCGTCCCGGCGGCGCTGCTGCTCGCCCGCCCGCTCGGCATGGGGGAGCTGGGCGACGACGCTGCGCAGGCGCTCGGCGTGGCCGTCCAGCGGACCCGGGTGCTGCTCACGATCGCCGGCGTCGGCCTCGTCGCGGCGGCGACCGCGGCGTGCGGGCCCGTCCCGTTCGTCGCCCTGGCCGCGCCGCAGCTCGCCCGGCGGCTGACGCGGCGTCCCGGCGCGCAGCTGCTCCCGGCCGCGCTGACCGGCGCCGCGCTGCTGTCCGCGTCCGACCTCATCTCGCTCCACCTGCCGGTCGCGATGCCGGTGGGCGTCGTCACCGGCGTCCTCGGCGGCGCCTACCTGGCCTGGCTGCTGTCGACCACCGCCCGGAAGGGGACGACATGACGAGGTTGCGCGCGGACGGTCTCACGCTGGCGTACGAGAAGCGCATAGTCGCCGAACGCCTCGGGGTGAGCATCCCGGACGAGTCGTTCACCGTCATCGTCGGGCCCAACGCCTGCGGGAAGTCGACGCTGCTGCGGGCTCTCGCCCGCCTCCTGCGTCCCCGCGAAGGGACGGTCTTCCTGGACGGCGACCCGATGGGCGACCTGCCCGCGAAGCGCCTCGCGCGGCGGCTCGGGCTGCTGCCCCAGTCGCCGCTCGCCCCGGACGGCATCACGGCCGGGGACCTCGTCGCCCGCGGCCGGTACCCGTACCAGGGCCTGCTGCGGCAGTGGTCGCGCGAGGACGAGGCCGCGGTCGGGGACGCGATGGCCGCCGTCGGCGTCACCGACCTCGCGGACCGCGTTGTGGACGAGCTGTCCGGCGGGCAGCGCCAGCGGGTGTGGCTCGCGCTCGTCCTGGCGCAGCAGACCGGGATCATGCTGCTGGACGAGCCGACGACGTTCCTGGACATCGCGCACCAGATCGAGGTGCTCGACCTGTGCGCGCGCCTCCACGAGGAGGGGCGCACGCTCGTCGCGGTCCTGCACGACCTGAACCACGCCTGCCGGTACGCCACGCATCTGATCGCGATGCGGGACGGTGAGGTCCTCGCGGAGGGCCCGCCCGCGGAGATCGTCACCGCCGATCTCGTGGAGCGCGTGTTCGGCCTGCCGTGCCGCGTCATCCCGGACCCGGAGACCGCGATGCCGCTGATCGTCCCGGCCGATCGGCGGCGGGCGTTGACGGGTAAAAACCCCTGAATTAGGTTAGCCTTACCTAATTTGAGGGGAGTGGCGTGTCCGATTCAGGGCTGACCTGGGAAGAGCTGCACACCGCACTTGCCGAGGTGCTGGGCGAGCACGCGGAGGCCGGCGACAACCTCATCGAACTCGGGATGGACTCGATCCGGCTCATGCGGCTGACCGGCCTGCTGCGCCGCCGCGGCGTCGAGATCCGCTTCGCCGAGCTGGCCGAACGCCCCACGCTCTCCGGCTGGTGGGACCTGCTCGCGGAGAAGGGCCAGGTCGAAGAGGCGGCGGGCCCTGGCACCCCCGCCCCCGCCGCCGATCTCGCCC
>NZ_SMKK01000401.1 GCF_004348425.1 Actinomadura sp. 7K507 | reverse complement strand
CCTGTCCTCGCCCCCGCCGCCGGAGCCCGCGCGGCGGCTGATCATGGCCCCGGAGGTCATGTAGAGCAGCACGGCCAGCCCCGCCACCGCGACGCCCGCCCACTTCACCGGGCTGAACGCCAGGTCGACGAAGAAGTCCGTCACCCCCGTCATCGCCGCCGCGAGCGGCACCAGGGACAGGGCGGCCCCGCGCAGCCCGGTCCCCGCGCCGCGGCGACGGTAGACCCCCCAGCTGATGACCAACCCGACCAGGGTCACTCCGAGGCTGATCGCGAAAATCACTTCGTCGCTCATGCCGGCCCCTCAATCCGTACGGTGATGCCTCACTGAACGTCCTCCGTCCTCGGCGGCCTGCACCAGGCGACGACCTGGGCGGCAGGCCCGACGAAGGGCGTTCACTCCCATCGTCACACGCCGGGACCCGATTCCGATCCTCCCGGCGGACGGTTTGCGGCGGGGCAGGCCTCCTCCTCCCGCGTGACCCGCCCCCTGAGAGGCACGCCGCGGGTATCAGGGGCCGCTCACGTCACGGGAGCGCGAACCCGCCCCTCACGCCCCCGCGAACGGGGGCAGGGACCGCAGCGTCGCGAGGCTCACCTCGCGCAGCGACGCGACCACGAAACGGCCCGGCGCGGGCGGGATCGGCAGCACGCCGGGAACCGCGACGGTGACGCAGCCGGCCGCCTCACCCGCGGCGACGCCGTTCGGGGAGTCCTCCAGCACGACGCAGCGGGCGGGGTCGGCGCCCAGCCGGGCGGCCGCGGTGAGGTAGGGCTCGGGGTCGGGCTTGGTGCGCGCGACCTCGTCGCCGGCGACGCTGAGCGCGAAGTGCTCGCGGCCGATCGCGTCCAGCACCGGCTCGATGAGGCGGCGGTGGCTGGAGGACACCAGCGCCGCGGTGACCCCGGCCGCGCGGATCTCGCTGAGCAGGTCCTTGGCCCCGGGCATCATCGGGACGCAGGCGCCGAGGCGCTCGGCCATGCCGTCCAGCATCCGCCGCCCGACCTCCTCCGGGGAGGCGTCCGCGCCGGTCAGCTCCAGCATGTAGCGGACGGCGACGTCGAGGGAGCCGCCGACGAGGTGTTCCTGGTGGGCGGTGCTCCAGCGGCCGCCCAGCCACGCCATGACCTCGGACTCGACCTCCAGCCATACGCGCTCGGAATCGATGAGCAGGCCGTCCATGTCGAACAGCACGGCCTGCGGGCCGCCACGGGGCACAGCGCTCCTTCCGTTGCCGGCATACCCGGCGTAGTGGGTCCTCGTCCGGCCCGGCGTGCGGGGCACCCGGCGGCGCCCGCGGGGCGGGGCGCCTTTCTTGGACGAGGTGTGCAAAGAGACGGTGACGGATGGGTCACCGGACCGATAACGTGCCACCAGTAAACTACTACCCGGTAAGGAACGGCATGAGCGCGTACCGCACCATCCTCGTCGGCACCGACGGCTCGGACTCCTCGTTCCGCGCGGTCGACCGGGCCGCGCAGCTGGCGGCCGCCACCGGCGCCACCCTGCTGCTCGCCTCCGCCTACAGCCCGATGCCGGAGCGGGAGCGCGCCAGCGCCGCCGACCGGCTCGGGGACCTGGCCTACAAGGTACAGGGGTCCACGCCGGCCGACGACGCGCTGCGGGCCGCGCGGGAGCGGGCGGTCGCGGCCGGCGCCACCGACATCGACGAGGCCGCCGTCGAGGGCGACGCCGTGGACGTCATCTCCAAGCTGGCCAAGGAGCGGCCCGCGGACCTCGTCGTGGTCGGCAACCGCGGGCTGAACAGCCTCGCCGGGCGGATCCTCGGCTCGGTCCCGGCGAACCTGTCGCACCGCGCCTCCTGCGACGTGCTGATCGTCCACACCACCGACGGGAAGTGACCACCGTCCTCCAGCCCTCATCGTCCTCCAGCCCCCACCCGTCCTCCAGCCCGCGCCGTCCGGCCGTTCAGAGGGCGAATTTCGTTCGGTATTCCGCCGCGGGCGTACAGGGCGGGGGTCTGCCGCCGCGAAGGTGGGGGTAGGTCACCGGCAGGACGTAGGCTGACAGCCACCGATCATGCCCGGGGTCCCCGGCACCGGGAATGATCGCCCCCGTCGGTGGCGCTGTACCTGTGCGTCGGAAGGAGGCAGCGCGTTGGTCGAGCTCGAAGACGTGCCCGAACTCGTCGACCCGGTGCTCGTGGCCGCCTTTGAGGGGTGGAACGACGCCGGAGAGGCCGCCAGCGGGGTGATCGCTCACCTCGCGTCCACGTGGCAGGCGGCGCCGATCGCCGAACTCGACCCCGACGACTACTACGACTTCCAGGTCACCCGCCCGGTCGTGGAGATGACCGACGGCGAGACCCGCGGCATCACCTGGCCGACCACCCGCGTGTCGTGGGCGCGGCTGCCCAACGGCAAGGACGTCGTCCTGCTGCACGGGATCGAGCCGAACATGCGGTGGCGGTCGTTCTGCCGGGAGCTGGTCGGGCTGATGCTGGAGCTGGAGATCCGCAACGTCGTCCTGCTCGGCGCGCTGCTGGCCGACTCCCCGCACACCCGGCCGGTTCCGGTGACCGGCGCCGCGTCCGAGGCGGGGCTCGTCGGCACCCTGCACCTGGAACCGGCCCGCTACGAGGGGCCGACGGGCATCCTCGGCGTGCTGCAGGACGCGTGCGCGAAGGCCGACCTCGACACGGTGTCGCTCTGGGCCGCCGTCCCCCACTACGTCGCCCAGCCGCCGTCGCCCAAGGCGACGCTGGCGCTGCTGCGCCGCGTCGAGGACCTCCTGGACGTGACCGTCCCGCTCGGCGAGCTGCCCGATGAGGCGCGCGCCTGGGAGCACGGCGTCAACGAGCTCGCCGAGGAGGACTCCGAGGTCGCCGAGTACGTCCGCACGCTGGAGGAGCAGAAGGACGCCACCGAGCTGCCCGAGGCGAGCGGCGACGCCATCGCCCGCGAGTTCGAACGCTACCTCCGGCGCCGGGACCCCGGCCGGGGGTAGAATCTCCCCTTGAGTCCCGTTTCCGGTGATGGCCCGCGCACGCCGCGAAGTGCGTTTCCTCATGGTTGCTTCCTTCACGGAGGGCGGTAGCGCCCGGGACCGGTGAGCGGCGGCGCGCCGGGTCCGGCGATCCGGGTCCGTCCCCCGCGCGAGCTGCGCCGCCAGCGCCGCCGCCACTCCCACTCCTGCTGGGACCATCTCGTCGCCGCGCCGCTGTGGCCGCTGCACGGCGCCAACCTCGGGACCCTGCTGCGCACCTGCGACGCGGTCGGCGCGTGCCTGGCGGTCCCCCGGTTCTCGTGGGTGCCCGATGCCCTCGCGCGCGGCAACACGCTCCGCCGGCCCGCCTGCGTCCACTGGGTGAACGACCCGCTCGGCTGGCTGGAGCGCCAGCGGGACGCCGGTTCGCAGGTCGTCGGGGTGGAGCTGGCCGACGAGGCGGTGCGGCTCGCGGACCTGCGGGCGGCGCGCGTCCGGACGGTGGCGGTGCTCGGCCATGAGCGGTCCGGCATTCCCGGCGAAGCGCTCGACCTGCTCGACCTGGCCGTGGAGATCCCTATGGTGGGAGGCGGCAGCAGCCTGAACGTGGCCGTCGCCGGCTCGCTGGTGCTGTACAAGCTGGCGGGCCTGCTGTGATCTCCCCCGCTGATCGGGGCCTGTGCTAGGAAGGCCCGTGCGCGACGACGGCCGCGCCGACGACGACCGGAAGGGGTATCCCGTTGCCGGAGACCCAGCCGCTGCGGTCCCAGGACCCGGCGCGCCTCGGCCGCTACGAGCTGCTCGGGCGGCTCGGCTCCGGCGCCCAGGGCACCGTGTACCTCGGGGCCGGTCCGGACGGCGAGCACGTCGCGGTCAAGCTCCTGCGGGTCCAGTTCGACGACGACGACACCGCGCGGGCCCGGTTCGTCCGCGAGGCCGAGGTCGCCAAGCAGGTCGCGCGGTTCTGCACCGCCCAGTTCCTGGACGCCGAGGTCGCCGGGGACAGCCCGTACCTGGTCAGCGAGTACGTCCCCGGCGAGGCGCTGAACCGCCATGTCGCGCGGGACGGGCCGATGGCCGGCGGCGCGCTGGACCGGCTCGCCGTCAGCACCGCCAGCGCGCTGACCGCCATCCACCGCGCCGGGGTCGTGCACCGCGACCTCAAGCCGCACAACGTGCTGCTCGGGCCGGACGGCCCCCGCGTGATCGACTTCGGGCTGTCGCGGGTGCTGGACGCGGCCAGCGCGGTCAGCAGCCACGCCGTCGGCACTCCCGCGTACATGGCGCCCGAGCAGGTGTCCGGGGAGCAGGCGGGCGCCCCCGGCGACGTGTTCTCCTGGGGTTCGACGATCACGTTCGCGGCGACGGGGCGGCCCCCGTTCGGCGCCGACTCGATCCCGGCGGTCATGTACCGGGTGCTGCACAACGAGCCCGACCTGGGGGAGCTGGACGGTGAGCTGCGCGAGCTGGTGGCGGCGTCGCTGGACAAGGACCCCGCGCGGCGGCCCACCGCGGCGCAGCTGCTGCTGCGGCTCGTCGGCCACGAGGACGCGTTCGACCCGCCCGCCGCCTCCGCCGCCTTCCCCCGGGCGCAGGCCGCCTCCCCCGCCCT
>NZ_SMKK01000400.1 GCF_004348425.1 Actinomadura sp. 7K507 | reverse complement strand
GCACCGAACCCCGCCGCACACGCGACAGGCCCGCCACGGCGAGAACGGCGAACACCACCCCACCACGACGGGCCCACACCCGGCCGGGCACCCCGCCACCAGCGAAGCCCCGACCTGCAGATCAGTCCTCGTCCCCCCCGGCGCCCTTCTCCGGCTTCGCACCCGAACCCGTGTCCGCACCCGAACCCGACCCCGAACCCGTGTCGGCGCCCTTCCCGCCCGAAGAACCCTCCGACGCACCCTCCGCGTCCGCCGACGACGACAGCAGATCACCGATCCGAGCCGCCGCCAGCCGCTTGAACAGACGATGCTCACGATTGCGGTCCAGGACCGCGACCTCCAGCGACGTCGCCTCCAGATGCCGGTCCGAATCCTGCGCCTCCAGCGCACGCACCGCCGTCCGCAACGCCTCCACCAGCGACGAACCCTCCCGGTACCCGTCCTTCAACGACTGCGCCACCGCATCGGCCTGGCCGCCCATCGCCACATAACCGTGCTCGTCCGCCACCGAACCATCGAACGTCAGCCGGTAGATCTGATCCGTCTCCGCGTCATCGCCCACCTCCGCGACGACCAACTCCACCTCGTACGGCTTGTTCGTCTCCGTGAAGATCGTCCCCAGCGACTGCGCGTACACGTTCGCCAGACCCCGCGCCGTCACATCCCGGCGGTCGTACTGATACCCGTTGATGTCCGCGTACCGGACCCCGCCCAGCCGCAGATTCTCGAACTCGTTGTACTTCCCCACCGCCGCGAACGCGATCCGGTCATAGATCTCACTGATCTTGTGCAGCGCCCGCGACGGATTGTCCGCCACGAACAGGATGCCGTCGTCATACTGCAGCACCACGACACTGCGGCCACGCGCGATCCCCTTACGCGCATAGTCCGCCTTGTCCTTCATCTGCTGTTCGGGCGACACATAGAACGGCATGGACACCGGTCTGGATCCCTTCTATCGCAGCGGGGCGGTCGGACCGCCCGGCGAGTCGTAACGTCCGTCGACGACGGCCTGCGCCAACGCGCCCACCTCGTCCTCGCCCAGCCGGCGATACCCCTCCGACGTCACCGACGCCACCACAGGGAAGATCCGGCGCGTCAGATCGGGCCCACCGGTCGCCGAATCGTCATCGGCCGCGTCGTACAACGCCTGCACGCACACCAGCCCCGCGTCCTCCACCGACAGATCCGGCCGGTACAGCTTCTTCAACGCACCCCGCGCGAACACCGACCCCGAGCCAACCGAGTAGAAATCCCGCTCCTCATACCGGCCACCCGCCGGGTCATAGGAGAAGATCCGCCCCTCGTCCCGCTCCTCGTCATAGCCCGCGAACAGCGGCACCACCGCCAGCCCCTGCATCGCCATCGCCAGGTTCTGCCGCACCATCGTCGCCAGCCGGTTCGCCTTGCCCTCCACCGACAGCGTCCGGCCCTCGCGCTTCTCGTAATGCTCCAGCTCCACCTGGAACAACCGCACCATCTCGATGCCGAGGCCCGCCGTCCCCGCGATCGCGATCGCCGAGAACTCGTCCGCCCGGAACACCTTCTCGATGTCCCGCTGCGCGATCACGTTCCCCGCCGTCGCCCGCCGGTCACCGGCCATGACCACCCCGCCGGGGAGGCCCACCGCGACGATCGTCGTCCCGTGCGGGATCTCATCGCCCGCCCGCGACACGGGCGGCGTCCGCCCGCCGGGCAGCGTCCCCGGGGAGTACGCCCCCAGGAACTCCGTGAACGACGACATGTCCGGGCTCCCGAACAACCCCGGCAGACGCCCGGTGTGCGCTTCGTGGGACGCCACGCGACTCCCTTCCCTCCACCATGGCACCGGCTCCCTCACAACCACCACCGGCGCTGGACGACTACGACCCTACTGTTCAAGGTCGCCCGCGCGCATGCCGCATGATCCTCCGCCGAGTCCGCCCACGGCGAACCCCGGCCGCATCCCCCGCCGTCACTCCGCCCACACCGGCCCCACCCGCAGGACCCCGAGCTCCGGATTCTCCTTCCGGTACCGCCCGTCCGCCTCCCAGCACGCCGTCCAGCCGCCTTGCGGAACCCTCACCGGGTCCATATCCGGAACGGTGAACGACAGCCGCGTCCCCCCGCCGGGAGCCGGGACGGTCTTCACCAGGCCGCCCATCAGGTAGTCCGCCGCGCGGCGAAGCACGATCGGGTCGTCGCGGAGCTGGCCCATGCCCGTGTTACAGCCATGGCACGCGATACCGCGTACGGCACCGGACTCATGGTCGTGGTCGACGTGCTTCGCCGGGAAGTCGAAGCAGACGGCACAGAGGCCGACCTGCATCTTGAGCAGCCAGTCGGCGTCCCCGTCATTGATCCCGTACTTCTGGCGAAGGTGGTAATGCCGCGCCGAACCCAGACTGTCCGACCGCGTCCGCCAGCCCGGATCAGAACGCACCCGGTCAGGCCCACCGAAGACCCGGGCACCGGTCTCGAGCTCCAGCCTCCGCGCGTGCGAGCCCTCCAGTTCGAGGTACTCGGCCGCGAGACGCAGGCGTCCGGGGTCGTCCTCGAACTGCCCGAGGCCGCCGTTGCACTTGAAGCACAGGACCCGGCGGACGAGCCCAGTCATGTGGTCGTGGTCGACGTGATTCGCCTCCGCGCG
The DNA here is from genome assembly GCF_004348425.1 of Actinomadura sp. 7K507. Lineage (GTDB taxonomy): Bacteria > Actinomycetota > Actinomycetes > Streptosporangiales > Streptosporangiaceae > Spirillospora. Next base: position 2,172 of record NZ_SMKK01000400.1, on the reverse strand, counting down.
GAGGCAGATGACACAGATGCCGCCCTGCTCGGCGGTCATCTGCCGAACCTCGTCCTCGGTGACGCCGTACCGAAGCTTCAGCAGGTAGTTCCGCCCGCTGCCGTGGTTGCGCTCCTTGTTCTCCCTCTTGATTGTGTTAAAGCATGGTCGGCAATAGCCGGTGATGCCGGACTCCTCAGAGCGATTACGCCCGAACTCGTCAACCGACTTCACCCTCTCGCACCTTGGACAATATTTCATGCCCTCTGGGAGCTGACGTCGCCTCTGATATACCTTGGTCTCCTTGCCCTGCTTGGCTTGCTTCTTCCGATATGAGCGACTATTTCGCAGACCGAAGCAGACCTTGCAATAAAGGGCCAGGCCATCCTTCGACGACTTGAGCTTCCAGAACTCTGCGGCCGGCTTCGTCTCGCCGCAGTCTGGACATCTTTTCGAAGACATGAGCGAGACCTTACCGGCCTCGCTCATACCTCTCAGGCTATTCGGCTATAGGGCTTGACCGAAGGAAAGTCAAACCCTTACATAGGGCAAATGTCCGATTTGTTCACTGACCGCCCTTTTGTACAAACCCGCGTACGAAGTCCTCTGCGTTCTCTTCGAGAACTTCGTCTATTTCGTCCAGAATTGAGTCCACGTCGTCGGTGAGCTGCTCTTGGCGCTCCTGCACGTCCTCGGTGGTCGTGGCCTCGGTCTCCTCGACCTCTTCCGTGCGCCGGGGGGTCTGCTTCTGACCTCCGGTGTCCTTCGTGGCCATCTCGTACCTCCGCTCTGCCGGTCCTTCCGACCCTATCCCCGATCTTCAACGGCCAGCGGATCTTGGAAACCGTTTCGCCGTCTCCGTCCCGGGGGGCCGGGGACTTGTTCGGGTTATCGCCCGTCCGCCGGTCACCGAAACGGGCATACTGGTCACGAAACCGAGACCTCACCTGTTAGCGCAGGTCAGCGGGTGCGATCGCACTCGATTGTCACACTATCCAATGGCCGCAAAAGTGAGCCCGGACGGCACTCACGCACCGTCCGGGCTCGGGAGACCGCTGGTCAGCTCTGGCCGGTCAGGGTGGCCACCAGGTCCGCCGCCGTCCGGCAGCGGTCCAGCAGGGGGCCCACGTGCTGCTTGGTGCCGCGCAGGGGCTCCAGGGTGGGGACTCGCTGCAGTGACTCGCGGCCCGGGACGTCGAAGATGACCGAGTCCCAGGAGGCGGCGGCGACGGAGTCGGCGTACTGGCGCAGGCAGCGGCCCCGGAAGTAGGCGCGGGTGTCCTCCGGGGGGTCGTCGATGGCGGCCTCGACGACCGGTTCGGTGAGGAGGCGCTCGATGCGGCCGCGGTCGACGAGCCGGTTGTAGAGGCCCTTGTCGGGCCGGATGTCGGCGTACTGCAGATCTATGAGCTGCAGGCGGGAGTGGGACCAGTCGATGTTGTCGCGGGTGCGGTAGCCCTCCAGGAGGGCGAGTTTGGCGACCCAGTCGAGTTCGCGGGAGAGCTGCATGGGGTCGTCGCCGAGGCGGTGGAGGACCGATTCCCAGCGGTCGAGGACGTCCTTGGTCATCTCGTCGACGTCGGAGCCGAAGCGGTCCTCGACGTACTTGCGGGACTGCTCGAGGTACTCCATCTGGAGCTGGACGGCGGTCATCTTGCGGCCGTCGCGGAGGGTGAGCAGGTGCTTGCAGGACGGGTCGTGGGAGACGGCGCGGAGTGCGGCGACGGGCATGTCCACGGACAGGTCGGCGGTGAGGAAGCCGTCTTCGATCATGGCGAGGACGAGTGAGGTGGTGCCGAGCTTGAGGTAGGTGGACAGCTCGGCCATGTTGGCGTCGCCGATGATGACGTGGAGGCGGCGGTATTTCTCGGGGTCGGCGTGGGGTTCGTCGCGGGTGTTGATGATGGGGCGTTTGAGGGTGGTCTCGAGGCCGACCTCGACTTCGAAGAAGTCGGCGCGCTGGCTGATCTGGAAGCCGTCGCCGCGGCCGTCGACGCCGATGCCGACGCGGCCGGCGCCGGTGACGACCTGGCGGGAGACGAAGAAGGGGGTGAGGTGGCGGACGATGTCGGCGAAGGGGGTCTCGCGGCGCATGAGGTAGTTCTCATGGCAGCCGTAGGAGGCGCCCTTGTTGTCGGTGTTGTTCTTGTAGAGCTGGATGGGGTGGGTGCCGGGGACCATGGCGGCGCGTTG